>JBDNRH010000004.1:1816-23113 GCA_047718535.1 Sporolactobacillus sp. | reverse complement strand
GCTCCTCTTCTGCGGGATCGAGCTCCTCTTCTGCGGGATCGAGCTCCTCTTCTGCGGGATCGAGCTCCTCTTCTGCCGGATTATCGTCCTATTGGGCTGAAAACCGCAGCCCTCAGGCCCGATAATCCTTCCGCGCGCTTACACTTTCTGCGCTTGATTCCGCTGAGAGCTTTATTTTTTCACACTGCGAAAAACCGTGTGCAGACGTAAATGTCCACACACGGTTTGTTGTATACGTATTTAGGTCCCAAACGTGCCGTTGCGAAGCCGCAGCTTTGAAACCCGCTCTGGAGCAGGTGGGTGTCCTGTTCCACAATTTACGGATCCCGTTACGGGCGTGCGCGCCAAGTGGAAACGACAGACTCCCAAGCATGAAATGTTCGGTCAAAACATATCGGCATCCGACTAACACTTCAGGATCTGAGTTCATAATACCATAAAATGAAATGGCCTTCAAGCTGTTGACATCACTTCAGCAAGGTCGCCACATCCAAATGCAGCTCGTTCAGCTGCGCCTCGCTGACTTCGCTCGGCGCGTGCGTCATCACGTCCGAAGCGCTCGCCGTTTTCGGAAAGGCAATTGTATCGCGCAGACTGGAGCAGCCGGCAAGCAGCATCACGATCCGGTCAATGCCGAGCGCCATCCCGCCATGCGGCGGCGTGCCGTATTCGAACGCCTGCATCAGAAAACCAAATTGCTGCTTGGCCCGCGCTTCGCTGAACCCAAGCGCTTTAAACATCCGCTCCTGCAGCGCGTAACTGCAAATGCGCTCAGAGCCACTGCCGAGTTCGAACCCATTGAGCACCATATCGAAGGACTGAGCGCGGACACTGCCCGGATCGCTCTCCACCTTGTCCAAGTCCTCCAGAAACGGCATTGTGAACGGATGATGCTCTGCCAAATAACGGTGCTCCTCTTCACTATACGAGAACATCGGAAATTCAGTAATCCACAGAAAATTAAACGCCGATTCATCGATTAAGCCGAGCGTTTTGCCAAGATGCAAACGCAGCGCACCAAGGCTGTCAGCGACAATTTTCTTTTTGTCGGCAACAAACAGAAGCAAGTCACCCGCTTCAGCATTCAGCCGCTCGCGCAGACGCGCGGTCAATGCGTCATCGAAAAATTTAGCAATCGGTCCTTTCATCGCATCTTCCTCGACCTTGAGCCAAGCGAGCCCTTTCGCACCGTATGGCGTCACGATCGCCTTGAGGTCTTCATCAACCTGCTTGCGCGAGAAATGAGAAGCCATCCCTTTGACGTTCAATGCCTTCACTTGCCCACCGCGCTCCTGTACTTCTTTAAAGACCTTCAATGCGCTGTCCGCGGCGATGTCGGTCAAGTCAATTAGCTTCAAGTCAAAGCGCGTATCCGGTTTGTCACTGCCGTATAGGTCGATCGCCTGCGCATAAGTCAAGCGCTGGAACGGCCTAGGAATCGTAATACCCTTAACTTCCTTCATCAAATAAACGAGCATGTCTTCAATCATCGCTTGGAATTCAGCGACTTCGAAGAAAGACATTTCTATGTCCACCTGCGTGAACTCCGGCTGCCGGTCGGCGCGCAAATCCTCGTCACGGAAGCAGCGGGCAATCTGATAGTATTTCTCCATTCCGGAAGCCATCAGCAATTGCTTGAACAGCTGCGGAGACTGCGGCAGCGCGTAAAATTCACCAGGATGCACACGACTTGGCACGAGATAATCACGCGCGCCTTCCGGTGTACTTTTCGTCAGAATCGGTGTCTCAATATCCATAAATTCTTTACCATCAAGGAAACGGCGCAAAGTCTGCGTAATCTTGCTGCGCAGCTTCAGCGTTGCCAGCATTTCCGGACGGCGCAAATCGAGATAGCGATATTTCAGCCGCACGTCCTCAGACGCGTCGATGCCATCTTCAATCGGAAATGGCGGCGTTTTCGAAGTATTTAACACATGAATTTCATTACTCATGACCTCAATATCGCCGTTCTTAATCTTCGGGTTGATCGATTCCGCATCGCGATTCATCACTACGCCAGTGACGGACAAGCAATATTCGCTGCGCACCTTGTCCGCTTTTTGCCACGCCTCTTTGGAAACGCTTGGATTAAAGACAACTTGAATAATTCCCGAACGGTCACGCAAGTCAATGAAAATAACGCCACCGAGATCTCTTCTTTTCTGTACCCAGCCAGCAAGTGTCACGGTTTGACCGGCGGATGCGGCGGATAACGCGCCGCAATTTGTGTTCCGATACACTAAACTCACCCCATCAATGGTTAATTTTATTCAATAAATACGTGTGCAGATCAGCAAAAGCGACAAGTTCCTGCGAAGCGTCGGCCATATTTTTCACTACAGCTTGACTGCTAGCCAGTTCGTCATCCCCGATTACTAGTACAAACGCTGCATTTTCTCGATCAGCTGCCTTGAACTGGCCTTTAATTTTGCGGCCGAGGTAATCCTTATCGGCGCGAATTCCGTTCTGGCGCAGCTGATTGAGCAGGACGACGGCTTTCTTTTCAGCCTCAGGTCCAATCGCCGCCAAATAACAATCAAGTTTGTCACTCGTCTGCAAACCAACCGCTTCACTTTCAAGCGCAATCAGCAGACGCTCGATGCTAAGGGCAAAACCGACACCAGTCGTTTCAGGACCGCCCAGTTCGCTCACGAGCCCGTTATAGCGGCCGCCACCAGCGAGTGTTGAAATTGCGCTCCCGGTCGCACCCATAATCTCAAAGGTTGTATGATTATAATAGTCAAGACCGCGCACGAGCGTCGGATCGAGTTCATAAGCGATGCCGATGCTGTCCAGTGCCGCTTTGACCTGCTCAAAATAGTCGTGCGCCTCGTCGGTCAGATAGTCGATGATTGACGGCGCGGTTGCCATCAGCGGGTGCGCATGATCTTTTTTACAGTCGAGAATACGCAGCGGATTTTTTTCCAGCCGCTCCTGACAGTCAGAACAAAATTCACCGATTGACGGTTTAAAATGATTGATCAGTGCCTGACGATGGGCCTTGCGGCTGTCTGGATCGCCAAGACTATTCAGAACGAGCTTCAGCTTCTTCAGCCCCAGCTTGCGGTAAAAAGTGAGCGCGAGCGCAATCATTTCCGCATCAATCGCCGGATCCTGTGAACCTAGTGCCTCCGCGCCAAACTGCGTGAACTGGCGATTGCGACCGGATTGCGGCCGCTCATAGCGGAACATCGGCCCGATATAATAAAGCTTGACGGGCTGCTGCGCGTTGCCGTATAGCTTATGCTCGACAAACGCGCGGACGACGGACGCTGTCCCTTCCGGGCGCAAGGTCAGCCTGCGATCACCACGATCCGTAAAATTGTACATTTCCTTTTGCACAATATCCGTCGTGTCACCAACGCCCCGCTGAAATAAATCGGTCGATTCAAAAAGTGGTGTGCGTATCTCTTTATAATTGAACAGCGCGCACGTTTCCCTTGCTGCATCTTCAATTCTCTGCCACTTGCCTGAGTCCTCCGGCAGCACATCATACGTTCCTCTTGGAATTTGTATCAACTCTGAATCCTCCTTCTGCTTTTCTCTATCTAGAAAAATAAAAGCCCCTCGCCCGTCATCATGACGGACAAGGGACGAATTGACATTCGCGGTACCACCCTAAATTGGAGCAATCAAACCACTCCCACTCGAATCCGGTTAACGCCCGGAATACGATCACCCCTACTCACACTGCATGTTCGAGGCAATACCTCCTGAGTGTCCATCCGCATATGCACGTGTCAGACGCGCTTTCAGCCCGTGGCGCGCCCTCTCTGTGACAGCATAATGCAGCCTCTCTCAATCATTGGTCTGTCTTTCTATAGTACGAACATTAAACGATGATGTCAAGATTTTATGGAAAATAAAAGAAAAACGTGTCAAATTTCAAGAGCTATTCAGATTTGGTGTACAATTCTCCGCCGCCCGGCTGAACTTTTGGCGTATTTCTTCCGGCAGTCAGCGCGGCGAAGTCAAATCATTCTTGCTCTCGACGATGAACGTCACGGGTCCGTCGTTGACAAGCGAGACGGCCATATGTGCGCCGAATTGACCCGTTTCAACAGTCAGTCCGTGATCGGCGCGAAGACGCCTATTAAATGCCTCATAGAGTGGCTCGGCGTCTTCGGGCCGCGCCGCGTCGGAAAATCCGGGACGGCGGCCATGGCTTGTATCGCCGTAAAGCGTGAACTGCGAAACTGACAAGACCGCGCCGCCGCAATCGACGACGGAATGATTCATTTTCCCGTCCTGATCTTCAAAAATGCGCAAACCGGCAATTTTGTCAGCGACATAAGCAATATCCTTTTCTGTATCGCCCTTGCCAATGGCAACGAGCAGCATCAGGCCTTTATTGATTTGACCGATGCAGTTCCCCGCCACTGACACTTGCGCTGCGGAAACACGTTGGAGAATGACTCGCATCCGCTTGTCCTCCTTGTCATTGCATCACTCGTTTGACGCTGTAGACGTCAGGAATGCGCTTAATCTTCTCGACTACTCGGTGCAGATGGGCGATATTGGTAATCGCAATCGTCATATGAATGATCGCCACTTTATTCTTATCGGCCCGCCCACTGACCGCATTAATCGCCGTATGCGCATCAGAGACGCATTGCAGGACCTCGTTCAGCAGCCCATTGCGATCATAAGCCGTTACCTCGATGTCAACATTATACTCTTTCGACTTCGACTCGCTGTTCTCCCACTCGACTTCCATCAGTCGCTGATTGTCTTCACTGCTGATATTCGGGCAATCGGCACGATGTATCGTAATGCCGCGGCCACGTGTAACAAAACCGACAATTGGGTCACCAGGCACCGGATTGCAGCATTTTGCCAGACGCACAAGCAGATTATCCACACCCTTGACGCGCACACCGAGTGCCGTCCGTTTCTGTTGATGGGGCACAGGCGCCTTTGTTTCCGAATGGGCTTTAATCAGCTCCGGCTCTTTCTGCACTTTATTTTCCTGTAAAAGCCGGCTGACCACCTGCTTCGCCGGAATGCCATTATAACCGACAGCGGCGAACAGCTCATTTTCATGGGAAAAATTAAAGCTTTTGCATGTACTGGCGATATTTTCTTCAGTTAGTGTATTCTTCAAACTGATATCTTGGCTGCGCAACTCTTTTTCAATCAGTTCTCGGCCCTTCGCCACATTCTCCTGACGCTGCTGACGCTTAAACCATTGCCGAATTTTATTTTTCACCGCTGAACTTTGAGCGATTTTCAGCCAATCACGGCTTGGCCCGTAGGAATGGCTGGAAGTCATGACTTCGACAATATCACCGGTCTTCAGCCGATAGTCAAGTGGTACCATTTTCCCATTCACGCGCGCGCCAACTGTCTTATTGCCGATTTCCGTATGAATTCGATAAGCGAAGTCGATCGGCACCGAGCCAACCGGCAGCTCAATCACATCGCCCTTTGGGGTGAAAACAAAGACCGTATCGGAGAATAAATCCATTTTCAGCGATTCCATGAACTCCTTGGCATCGTCTGTCTCGTTCTGATATTCAAGAATTTCTCGGAACCATGTCAGCTTGTCTTCAAATTTATTATTCGGATTGCGCGTCTTGCCTTCTTTGTACGCCCAGTGTGCGGCAATGCCGTATTCAGCCACATCGTGCATGTCTTCCGTTCGAATCTGCACTTCAAGCGGATCCCCTTTTGGGCCAATGACGGTCGTATGCAGCGACTGGTACATATTGGCCTTCGGCATTGCGATATAATCTTTAAAGCGGCCCGGCATCGGCTTCCAATGCGTATGAATGATGCCGAGGATGGCATAGCAGTCTTTGATGCTTTTGACAATAATCCGAACGGCGAATAAATCATAGATTTCATTAAATTGCTTATGCTGATTGACCATTTTACGATAAATACTATAAATATGTTTAGGACGTCCGGAAACTTCAGCTGGAATATGAACCGATTTCACGTAAGCGCGCAGATCGTCGACAACCTGGGCGATATAGGCCTCGCGCTCTTCCCGTTTCTGCTTCATTAGATTGACAATTTTATAATATTGCTGCGGTTTCAGATAACGCAGCGAAATATCCTCAAGCTCCCATTTAATCGCCGAGATACCGAGACGATTGGCCAGCGGCGCGAAAATTTCCAGTGTTTCGTTCGCTTTCTGCACTTGCTTCTCCGCCGACATATACTTGAGTGTTCGCATATTATGGAGACGATCCGCCAGCTTAACAATCACGCAGCGCAGATCGCGAGCCATCGCCACAAACATTTTGCGGTGATTCTCCGCCTGCTGATCTTCTTTCGACGTGTATTCAAAGTGACGCAGTTTCGTTACGCCGTCGACGAGGACAGCCACGTTCTCACCGAATTTCGCGCGAATATCGTCCAGTGTGACCGGTGTATCTTCCACTACGTCGTGTAAAAATCCAGCGATAATGGTTGTCGCATCCATTTTCAAATCAACAAGAATACCAGCGACTTCGATGGGATGACTGATATATTTCTCACCTGAACGACGTACCTGTCCCTTATGTGCCTCATCAGCGAAGTGAAAGGCCTGTTCAACCAAATCGAGATCGCTCTGATCTAAATAAGTTGCCGCTTGTTTCATTAATTCATCCATTGTCATGTCTCTCTCACCTATGTGCCGCCTCATTTTCATGTTTTCGTCGTTGCTCAATGATTCGCCGCGCTTGCCGCAAACTCACGAGAAAAGCGCGCAATTTTCTGAATGATCCGGTTATCTACAGCCTTCGTGCTGCTCCCATGCTTTGCGCGCTGCATTCATACGTCCTTCGAGTGATGACCTTGTGACTATTATCAGAGAAAACAGTCACAAAGTAAAGTTTTGCGTTCCTCCCTGTCTTTCTCTACTTGTCGCAGTGAAACGATATGTAAAAAGAGCACCCGACCACGTCAGGCACTCTAACAATCCGTTAATATTTAATCAATGAAAACACATCGCAGTCCTTGAGAAGTGAACGTGCGCCAAGTTCGGTCAGTTCAATCAGGAAAGCCGCACCGACCACATCCCCGCCGAGCTGCCTAACAAGCTTAATGGTCGCGTCAATCGTTCCTCCTGTAGCAAGCAAATCGTCAGTCACAAGTACCCGTTGGCCGGGTCTAATGGAATCCTCATGAATAAGCAGCTGATCTGACCCATATTCTTTCTCATACGTGACAGACACCGTACGCCGCGGCAATTTGCCCGGTTTGCGCACCGGTACAAAGCCCGCACTGAGTGAATAGGCGAGTGGACCGCCAATGACAAAGCCGCGAGCCTCAGGACCAACAATGACTTCCGCCTTTTTCTCGCGCGCATAATTAGCCAATTCATCAATAGCCGAATGATAGACGTCACCATTTTCGAGCAATGACGTGATGTCGCGAAAATTAATGCCTGGTGTCGGAAAATCCATTACTGATTCAATATAATCCTTATAATCCATCTATAGTCTCCTCCAGAAGTACCGCTTCTCCCCGATGCGTCTTCTGAAGGTCAAACCAGTTCTTCAAGGAACTGATCGGGGAGTAGCAGAATAAATCTTCTAATTCCAATTGTTTTTTCTCATTTTGATAGGTTTTCGAAGCACTCAACGGTTTCTTCTCCGGCGCATGAACGGCGTGCAGAATCCCCTTTTCTATTCTAACAAAACCAAGTTCAAAAAACACCCTCGTCATGAAATAAACCATCCGCTCAGACCATCCTTTATGCTTGGCAATCTGACGCAGTGTTGGATCGATCGGAAATGCTTGCCGAGTCAAGATGACGCGATAAAGCCAAGTAAATTGTTCACGCTGGGGAAAGGCGGTGAAATAGTGATCACGCGCATGCGAGAAACAGGCGTATATGCGATCCACGGCGGGACTGCGAGCATAAAGTGCCGCCAAGTCAGCTTCTGTTTGCGGAAGATCAAGCAGAACGAGTACGGGATCGGTGACGACAAGATCCGGACTGAACGGTGTGACTGAGCATTCGATCCGCAGCCGCTCCTTCGTGTCCGAACGAAAAGCAAGATAAGTAGCCGGCAAAGCAGACAATTCGTTCATTTTTTCGCGCACATGTGTCTCCGATCGCCAGTCAAAAACCTGCACGCCATCGACTCGCAGATCCTGAATAATAAATTGTGCTTTGCGAAATCCGTTCCATTCGTTGATCGCGCAGCCACCGAGAACAGAGACGCGATCCGATGAGGCAATCTGCCTGGCAGCTTCTCCGAGCCGAAAACCGATAGCGTCAAGTGTAGAGGATCGCCCCTTCAGCATGAGCTTTAAATGATCCTTGTTTCGTCCAATCGCCTGCACGCGCTGCAAACGGGCCGCGTCCAACTCAAACAATGGTTTCGGATTGCTGATACCAAAAGGCGCGAGATCAGACAGTTCAGCGATAAATTCAGGCGTCACCTCGTCAGGCGTCAGCGTCCCGGCTACTGAAATCGAGGCGACAAGCGGCTTACCCTCCAGCGACTGGGCTGCATATTGGGCAAAGTTATTTCGAAAGTCATCAATTCTATGTTGATCAATTGTAAGCCCGGCCGCCATTGTATGGCCGCCGAATTGCCGTAAGTCGGACGCGCAGGCTGACAGCCCGGCATACAGATCAAAAGCTTCGACACTGCGACCCGAGCCTTTGGCTACGCCTTTCTCTTCGTCTATGCTGAGCATGATTACTGGCCGATAATACCGCTCAACGAGTTTTGATGCGGCAATGCCAATCACGCCCTGATGCCAACCTGCACCAGCCAGCACAAGCGCCCGATCACCACGCGCCACATAAGGCTGTGCCTGACTGTCCGCCTGTTCGGTGATCGTCTCAACGAGCGCTTTGCGATCCCGATTCAGCTCATCCAATTGCTGCGCCGCCCGCGCGGCCTCTTCTTGATCATCAGTGAGCAGCAGCTGCATTGCAGGCGCCGCGTCTTCCAGCCGACCGGCCGCATTCAGCCGTGGTCCAAGCTGAAAGCCGACAGCTTCGCTGTCCACCCTTTCAGCTGTGCCGGCCTGCTTCTTAAGTGCATTAATTCCGGCGTAGGAACCGCCATTAATCTGTTTTAAACCTTGGCAGGCAATCTTTCTGTTTTCACCAAGCAGCGGCACGAGATCGGCAATTGTTCCAATGGCTGCCAGATCAAGCCAGCGTGGATCAAATTGTTCATCGGGAAAAAGCGCCTGAACAATTTTAAGTACGACACCGGCGCCCGACAATTCCTTGAAGGGATAGGGGCAGCCCGGCTGCTTCGGATTAAGCACGGCAAATGCCTCTGGCAAGTCGGGCGGTGGCTGATGATGATCGGTCACAATATAGTCAATTCCCAGTTCACGTGCCCGCGCGGCGGGTGCCGGAGCAGCGATGCCTGAATCGACCGTGACAATTAAACGCACACCTGCTTCGGCTGCCGCCTCGACTGCACTCACATTAGGACCGTATCCATCGCGGAACCGATTCGGTATAAACCACGAAACGGAAGCCTTCGCTTGGCGAAGGGCGCGGACAAATAGACTCGTTGCCGTTACGCCATCCACATCATAATCACCAAATATACGCACGTCTTGATGATTGGCGATCGCCTGACGAATACGCGCAACCGCCTTGTCCATTCCGCGCATCTCGAATGGATCATGGAACGCATCCTTCTCCGGATGAAGAAAAAGATCTGCGCAGTCAGGTGTCCCCGCTCCGCGCAGAATCAATAATTGGGCAGTCATCAGCGATACATGACAGGCCGCGGCGAGCGCTTCCGCGCGTGCCTGATCAACAGCCTGACTCACCCAGCGATATTTTGCTTTCAGCATTCACACTCTCTCCCTGTCTCCCTCTTGACCGCAGCAGGTGCCTTCTGTCTATCTCGTTCTTTTGCGCCGTGCTACGCGCGACTGCTCCGCGGACTCCTCATGCCCTTGGACAAGTTCACTCTCTGAACGTGCGTCCCCATTTTCCAAAGCTTGCTCAAGTGCGCGCACACGCCGCTGTAATTTATAAATCCGGCCATAACTAAACATGCCCGTCAGCAATGCACCTAGCAATATGCCGCCAATGACCACAAGAATAAGCGGCATGCGCACCTTGCCGATCAAGAAGCTGAAGGTAACGTTGTCAACATTAGCAATGGAGAACAGAATAATCAGCAATACGAATAGCAATGTGAGCAGCAGCAGCCACTGTTTCTTCATCGCGAGCCGTTCCCCCTTTCGAGACTTCTGATCCATGCCTTAATTTGTTTGCGGCCGCACCGTTCTTTTCTTCTTGCGATGAATCAAATAGTTCGTCTTCAGGACCGCCCAAAGCGGCAAGGCGATACAAATCGACGAATAGACCCCACAAATTAAACCGATAAACAGAGCAATTGTAAACGTCTTAATTGATTCACTGCCGAAAAGCAGCAGGCAGACAACCGGGAATAGAACGGTCAACACTGTATTCACCGAACGGGTCAGCGTTTCCCTGATACTAAGATTAACGATATCACCGAATTCCTGAAGTGTTGACATGCGTTTACGACTGAGCTTGATATTTTCACGCACTCGATCGAAGGTGACAATTGAATCGTTAATTGAGTAACCAACAATCGTTAATACCGCAGAAATGAACAGAATATTGACTTCAATATGCAGCAGACTGAACACCGTGATAATAATGAACGCATCGTGAATCAGAGCTAAAACGGCGGTCAATCCTTGCAGGAATTCAAAGCGTATCCAGACGTAAATGATGATGAAAATTGACGCCAGAATCAGGGCAACGATGCCGTTCTTCGCTAAATCGCGGCCAACTTGCGGTGAAACCGTGCTGATCGTCGGACTGGCATTGAATTGCTGCTTAATCGCATTTCTGACCTGAGCTACCTGATTCTGATTCAATACTTGGCGCAGGCGAACCGTTGCCACATCGTTATGTGCGCCAGAAAGTACAGGTTCCTCTGTTTGGAATCCCATATGATTAAACGACTGCACAACCTTATTGAGCGGCATTGCCTGATTGTTCGGGCTTTGAATATCCACACGCGTACCACTCGTGAAATCGACGCCCAAATTGAGTTTAAACACAAATAGAGAGATGATCCCAAGTACAATTAATACCGATGAAATCGTAAAGAACACATTGCGCGGCTTCATGAAATTAAGCCGGCCGTAAAACCCATTATAATGCTTATAATTCATTTTATCTTCCGATTTCACAGACTCACGAATATCGCTCCGCTTCACGCCAAGCAGCCACGGCTTGTCATTCAGCAATTTGCTGTGAACGAGCAGTCCGAGGAACAGACGCGCGCCGTAAATTGACGTAATAAATGTAATAATATTGCTGATCAGCAACATGATCGCAAAACCCTTGATCGCACTTTCACCCAGTACAAACAGGACACAGGCGGCGATAATAGTGGTTATATTGGCATCGACTACGGTCGGCAGCGCGCGGTGATTACCCGCGCGGAAAGCCGATAACATCGTTTTGCCACTGCGCACCTCGTCCTTAATTCGTTCAAGTGTAATAATATTGGCATCGACCGCCATCCCGATACCAAGAATCAGCGCGGCGATTCCCGGCAAAGTCAGCACAGCCTGCAAACCAACAAACACACCCATAACTATGAACACATAGAAGCATAGCGTAATATCGGCGATCAAACCGCCAAGGCGGTAAAACAGCAGCATGAACAGGAAGATCACAGCGACGCCAATTGCACCGGCAAACAGCGTTTCCTGCATCGAGTCCTGCCCAAATTGAGCGCCAACGCTATTAGAGTAAATTTCTTTCATTTTCACAGGCAGCGAACCGGAATTCAGCAAATCTTTTAACGTCGTCGCTTCCTGTACACTCGATAGGCCGGTTATCTGCACACTGCTCGTGTTCAGAACAGATGAAACCTGGGGTGCGGATATAAATTTATGTTTTTTCTGATTGGCCTCTTTCATGAAAGAATCGCCCTTCTGGTAATCAAGCCAAATAACGAGCACATTCGGGTTTTCATTCATGATTTTCTTCGTGACTCTGGCGAATTTATCCGGATTCTTCAGCTGCAGCGTCACGAGCGGCTTATTCAGTTCATCAAAACCAACCTTTGCTTTGCCTGGCACGAGGTCAGAGCCATCAAGCATCAGTCGATCTTTATAGTCGCGGAACGTCAAATTCGCTGTTGTCGACAGCAGCTTGCGCGCCCGCTTCTCATCCTTCACACCGGGCAGCTGAACACGAATCCGATTGCCATCTTCAATAGAGATATTCGGCTCGCTGACGCCAAGCACATTAATTCGTTTATTGATCGCAGCGACCGCATTGCTCATCGTATCTTTATCAATCGTCTGCCCTGCCTTAAGCGGCTCAACTTGATACAGCACTTCAAAGCCGCCCTTTAAATCGAGGCCAAGCTTGACATTATGTATGATCGGCTGCACAACCATCGCCATTAGAATACCGGCGACAATCAGAATTGCAAAAAATGAAAAAAGATGTCCTTTTTTCACCATTGTTTTGTTGCTCCCTTCTCGTCCGCCGCGCTTTTAGTCAACTGCGCGGCTTGTCCATCTGCACTTATTTCGAATCAAAAAGCGTGCTCAAGTCCGTCGTACTGTCTTTAAACATATCAACTCTAAGTTTATTCATATAATCATTGACTGACAAGGACATAATATGAGCCACGACTTCGTGAATACGTTCCGGTTTCTCTTCTTTTTTCCCCTCCATCGTCTCTTTGGCAAACTGCCAGAAATCGTCAAGAGTCAGATGGTTCAGTCCAAGCATATGAAATTCTTTCAATTTGCTACTCAGAAAAGGCGTAATAATCATCCGCCATTGTTCAAAGTCCTCGTGAACATCAGCCATGCTGCTTCCCTCCCATAAAGATTATCATAGCATAATTCACGCGGCATGAGAAAGCCAAAATCGACGCGAAAATGAACGGATTGATTCCATCCACTGCCATATTTCAATATAGCTTGTCATGCTTGACCCGCAACAGTGCATATAGATGAATTAAAACGTAACCGGCAAAAAAGAAGGCGGGAAGATAATGACACGTCAATCCTTTCTTAAGGGATCCTTTATTCTAATGGCAGCCGGTCTCTTGACACGCGTGCTGGGCATGATCAATGGGATGGTACTGGCGCGCGTGATTGGCGATGAGGGTGTTGGTCTGTTCATGATGGCTTATCCGGCGATGCTGCTCGCCGTCACGCTGACCGAGCTTGGCCTTCCAGTCGCCATTTCCAAGCTTGTCGCCGAAGCGGACACATTCGGAGACCGCCGCAAAATCAAATTAATTCTCGCGATTTCACTTACAATCGTCGCCATCACGAGTGTCACATTGACCGTCGGCATGCTGGTGGCTATCCCGTTTCTGGCCAGCTCGATGTACGCCGATACACGCGTCATCTATCCACTGCTCGCTATCACACCGGTGATCCCAATCGTAGCCATCGCCTCAGTAATCCGAGGCTATTTCCAGGGCATTCGCAATATGAAACCTTATGCCTATTCCGGGGTTGTGGAACAGGTGGTGCGTATTTCACTTGTTTTCACCTTATCCAGCCTGCTGATGCCGCGCGGTGTCGCTTTTGCTGCCGCCGGCGCGATGATCGCCGGCGCTGCCGGTGAATGTGCATCACTTATCTATATGATTCATCAGTTTCATAAGGAAACACCGATTCGGCTTAAAGGTGGCGGGATAAATGTTCTGAAAGGCAGCCGAATAACTTTGCATCGTCTGTTAAATATTGGGCTGCCAACAATGGGAAGCCGCTTAATTGGATCGCTCAGTAATTTCGTCGAACCGATGATTGTCTCACATGGTTTGATGATCGCCGGTTACTCATTAAAAGCATCTGCGCAGCTTTACGGCCAGCTGACCGGTTATGCCATGACCTTGCTGCTGCTGCCGACTTTCATCACACACGCCTTGCATGTGTCACTTGTTCCGGCAGTCAGCGAAGCCTACGCACGAAAAAATTACGGTATGATTCATTTCCGTCTCAATCAGGCACTGCGTCTGGCGATGCTGTTTGGCGGCTTATCAGTACTGGTGACTACTTGTTTCGCGGCTCCTTTGATGCAAATCATTTATCAGGCACCCGAATCTGCACCGTTTCTGTATATCATGGCGCCCTTTTTCATCGTTTTTTATTTTCAAGCGCCCATGCACGCGGTGCTGCAGGCGCTTGATTTGGCCAAGCCGGCGATGGTCAACACCTTAATCGGCGCCATCGTCAAAACCGCGGCCCTCTTCTTGCTGACCAGTCAGCCGCAATTTGGAATCTATGGCGCCGCCATCGCCATCTGTGTCAATGTCGTGCTCGTCACCTTGCTCCATGCCAGTGTGATGTTCAAAGCAATCGGTTTTTCGCTCATTCTCCGCGATTATATCAAAACCGCCGCTGTCATGCTGAGCACAGCCGCCGCTGCGTTTTATCTCACGACCTATACCTTTCTCAATATGGCATTGGTTCCGCGGACACTTCTGCAAATTACAGTACTCACCTGTATTTATTTCTTTTTGGCTCTCTTCTTCGGCATGGTCAGTCGTGAACAGCTGCGCACTTTGCCAGTGATCGGCAAATGGTTTGATTACTCTCGGTTTTAAACATATATGTCCTGCTTTAAATCAAGAAAAAAGTTACCGTTCTTATCAAGCGTCAAATAGGCGACTTGGCGAATATCTCGATAGCCGAATTTACGCAGCTCCTGCCGCAGCCAAAGCGGTGTTTGGCCAATTTTATGCAAATTGTCGTCACGCACTATGCCGTTGTCAATCAAAACAAGTGCCATCGGTTCCGGCGGCTGAACAAATGCGGTTTGCCCGCTTGCCGTTGACAGCGGCTTGAGCGCAAGCAGCGCTGACAACCGACTGATCCGCTGCAGCAATGGCTGGCAGCGATAGCCGGCGACAAGCAGCAGAATGGGTACGATATAATCCGTGAATGGGTCTTCTGGAGTGGCCACCGATACTACCGACAATATTGTCGCCGCGGCCAGCATCAGCCCTTCAGCAAAGGAATGATCGCTGATTCGAGCCGTAATCAGCCGGCCAAACCCAAATCCGATGACGATAATGACGGTCAGCATTCGCGCGACACTCGTATCCATTCCAATTTCGCTCCTTTGTCTTGCCCAATCTGTATCCTTAGTATGGACTAAGTCGCTTGGATCATGAGCGCTGAATTTCTTCATACTTGCCCCACTAGAAAAGTACAAGGCATGAACACCGTCTTGTCCGAATAAGATGATGGTAAGACAAAACTGAATAATCTTTTGACAAGGAGGGAAATTTCATGGCAAGAAACTGGCTGACAGCTGTGACTTACGGCATTATCACCGCGATCATTATTATTCTGGCCTCCGCGTTCCTATTGGCCTCATTGCTCCGCTATACCTCTTATTCGGAAAACAGCGGCGCCGCTCTGCCACTTATCATTTCACTTGTGTCTTTATTCATCGGCGGCGTCATCGCCGGATCGAAAATGAAAATGCGCGGTCTGCTTGTCGGTGCGATCACCGGTCTTGTGTTCTGCGCATTCAGCTTCTTTTTTCAGTATCTCGGCCTTGATCAGGCACCGCTGCTTAAACAGTATAGTTTCTTTGCCGCCAATATTGTCGCAGCGGCGCTTGGCGGCGCGGTCGGTGTCAATCTTTTTTCCGGAAAGCACAGTTAATTAAGCACATTTTAAAACTCCCTCAGCAGCGGCTTATTGCCGTTTCAAAGGGAGTTTTCTGCTCTTTTACTTATTTCTCCGAAGAATCTTCAGCGATTTCTTTCGGCTTGTCTTCCTTCTTCGCTTCCGTCACTGGATTAACCTTTTCACGAATCGCACCGCGATCGAAAGTCAGATGGTTATTGCCGCATTTGAGCACCATTTGCTTATCATCGAACGATTCGATCGTACCATGCAGGCCGCCGATCGTCACAACCTTGTCACCACGCGACAAAGAAGACTGCATTTCACGCGTTTCTTTCGTCCTCTTTTGCTGCGGGCGAATGAGCATGAAATAAAAAATCGCAATAAAAATTACCACAGGGAGTATCAATTGCATAGGGTCTATCTTCCTCTCATCATTTAGAAATTTTTAGCGTTCGGTCCGTTAAAGCCGTAAGACTCAAAAAACTCTTCTCTGAAATCAAGCAATCGATCCTCACGGATTGCCTGACGGACACGCTCCATTAATTTTATCAGAAAATAAAGGTTATGGTAAGTGGTCAGCCGAAATCCAAACGTTTCATTTGCTTTTACAAGATGGCGGATATACGCCCGCGAATAATTCTGGCAGACGCTGCAGCCGCATTGGGCGTCCAGCGGGCCGAAGTCATGGGCGAATTTCGCATTGCGAATGACGAGCCGGCCCTTCGAGGTCATGCACGTTCCATTGCGCGCAATCCGCGTCGGCAGCACGCAGTCGAACATATCGATGCCGCGAATCACGCCGTCAATCAGCGAATCGGGAGAGCCAACACCCATCAGATAGCGTGGTTTGTCTGCCGGTAAAAGCGGTGTGGTAAAGCTAAGCATCTCGTTCATCGTCGCTTTCGGCTCACCAACCGACAGCCCGCCAATTGCGTAACCGGGAAAGTCTAGAGACCGCAGATCACGCGCCGACTGCTCGCGCAGTTCTTTATAATTGCCGCCCTGCACAATGCCGAATAGCGACTGTTTGGCCGGATTCGTATTGGCCGCAAGACAGCGCTCGGCCCAGCGGCTCGTCCGCTCCGTCGATGTCTTCATATAGTCAAATGAGCACGGATACGGTGGGCATTCATCAAAGGCCATCATGATATCCGAGCCAAGTGCGTGCTGAATCGCGACCGATTTTTCCGGCGTGAGAAATAATTTCTCACCGTTCAGATGATTGCGGAAATGCACACCTTCCTCGGTTATATCACGTAATTTACTCAAGCTGAATACTTGAAAGCCGCCGGAGTCGGTGAGGATGCCTTGATCCCAGTTCATAAAGCGGTGCAGGCCGCCGGCTTCGCGAACAATTTCTTCACCCGGACGCAGCCAGAGATGATACGTATTGCTAAGAATTACGCCGGCGCCAATCTCTTTTAATTCCCGCGGACTCATTGTTTTCACCGTTGCCTGCGTGCCGACCGGCATAAACATCGGCGTCTCGAATACACCATGCGGCGTGTGCAGGCGTCCGAGACGAGCGCCTGTCTGTTTGTCCGTTTTAATCAATTCATACGTCACTGCATGAGCCATTAGCTATGAATTCCTTCCTCTATGAACATCGCGTCACCGAAGCTAAAGAAGCGATAACGTTCCGCGACAGCTGTCCGGTAAGCTTTTAATATAAAATCACGGCCAGCAAACGCACTGACCAGCATGATGAGCGTTGACTTCGGCAGATGAAAATTTGTGATCATCGCGTCAATTCCGCGGTATTTAAAACCCGGATAGATAAAAATGGTTGTCCATCCCGAGGCCTCTCTGAATTGTCCGTCGAACTTGGCGCAAATCGTCTCCAACGTGCGAATCACCGTCGTTCCGCAGGCAATGATTCGTTTGCCAGCGGCGCGCGCGGCGGTCAGCGTTGCTGCTGCCTCGGCTGACATTTGATAGAACTCTGAATGCATCGTATGTGCTTCGATTTGATCCACCTTCACCGGGCGGAACGTGCCAAGTCCGACATGCAGCGTGATGAAGACGAGATGAATTCCCTTCTTCTCAATAGCTGCCAATAATTCTTTCGTAAAATGTAAACCCGCTGTCGGCGCCGCTGCTGACCCGCGGTGCTTCGCGTAAACCGTCTGATACAAATCCGGATCGTCGAGCTGCTCCTTGATATAGGGCGGCAGCGGCATTTTCCCTAGCGCTTCCAGCACCTCGTAGAAAATGCCGGTGTAATGGAACGTCATCAGCCGGCGTCCTTCATCCAGCTCCTCCACGCATTCCGCAGTCAAACGCCCGTCACCGAAATGAATACGTACGCCAAGATGCACTCGTTTCGCCGGTTTTGCCAAACATTCCCATGTGTCGCCCTCAGTTTGCTTAAGAAGCAGAATCTCTATTTTGGCGTTGGTTTCTTGCTTATAACCAATCAAACGCGCCGGCAGCACTTTCGTATCGTTAAGCACAAGGCAATCGCCCGGATGCAAATAATCAATAATTTCACTGAAATGATGATGCGCGATCCGGTCTTTCGCCGGATTCAATACCATCAGTCGTGACGCCGCTCGATCCTTAAGCGGTGTCTGCGCAATCAGTTCTTCGGGTAATTCATAATCAAAATCAGACACATCCATTTCTAACAGCACTCGCTTTCTTTATCGAAAATGATTGATCAAATAAGCAATAAGCGATAACACAATACTGATTACGAGGCAGGTTACAATTGGAAACATAAACGTGATATTCCCTTTGCGAATGACAATATCTCCTGGGATTTTACCGATCAGTGGCAGGCAAAGTCCAACTATGAAAAGAATAGCACCGAGGCTCATCAATAATCGGCTTAACTCACCCATCAGTCCATCGCCCTTTCAATATGCAAGTGATTATAAGCCAATTGTGTGGCCACCCGGCCGCGCGGTGTACGCTGAATGAATCCAAGCTGCAGCAAATACGGCTCATAGACATCCTCGATTGTATGTCGCTCTTCGCCGATCGCCGCCGCCAGTGTATCGAGACCGACGGGACCACCGGCAAATTTACGAATCATTGTTTCCAGCAGCTGATGATCGACTCGATCAAGTCCGACCGCATCAATATCTAGACGAGACAGCCCCTTCTGCGTAATCGCACAGTCGATCTGTCCATTGGTTTCCACTTGCGCGAAATCACGAATGCGGCGGAGCAGCCGATTGGCGATACGCGGTGTCCCCCGCGACCGGCCAGCAATCTCTGCGCAGGCGTCATGATCAATCGAAACGTGCAGCACCGACGCGCTGCGAGCGATAATCTGCGCCAACTCTTCCGGCCGGTAGAATTGCAGCCGATTCACGACGCCAAATCGATCGCGCAGCGGCGGCGACAAATAACCTGCCCGCGTCGTCGCACCAACGAGCGTGAACGGCGGTAGATTTAATCGCATAGAATGTGCGGTCTCGTCCTTGCCAATCACAATATCCATACAGAAGTCTTCCATTGCTGGATAGAGTACCTCTTCAACATTGCGGCTCAGCCGGTGAATTTCATCAATGAACAGCACATCGCCCGGCTCAAGTGCCGACAGAACTGCTGCCAAATCGCCCGGCCTCTCAAGTGCCGGCCCCGAGGTCATGCGAATGCCAGCACCCATTTCATTGGCGATAATCATTGCCAGCGTCGTCTTCCCAAGTCCCGGCGGTCCATAGAGCAGCACATGATCGAGTGGTTCTTGGCGCGCCTGCGCAGCCTGGATAAATATTTTTAGATTTTCCTTAATCTCTGTCTGCCCGATATAATTGGCCAGATCAGCCGGCCGAATCGATGGCTCCATCTGCTGATCATCGTTCATCTGCTCGCTAGATACGAGCCGTTCCTCATCCACAACGTTTCCCCTCGATTCATCGCTTGATTGGTGAAGGCCGAGCCTTAGCTTTTTCTTATACTTAGTCCCGCTGAGAGTTTTATAATTTGCTAACGCATGAGCAGACGCAGTGCCTCTTTAACATAATTTTCGGCGCTCAATTCCTGTTTTTTCAAGGCTGGCAGTACACGTGCGATTTCTTTCTCTGAATAGCCAAGCATCCTCAGCGCATCGCTTGCTTCATCCAGCATTGGGTTCGTCTTTGCTCCATCCTCCAGAGAGCCTGCACTGATGGAGAAGTCTTTCAACTTGCCTTTTAAATCCAAAATAATTTGACCCGCTGTTTTTTTCCCGATTCCAGGAAAATGAATCAGGTAGCTTGCATCCTCTGCTTCGATCGCCCGAATAATAGCCTCTGTTTCTCCAGAAGCAAGCACAACAAGCGCGATTTTCGGACCAATGCCCGATACAGAAATAAGCCGAATAAATAGCTCACGCTCTACCCTGCTTTTAAAGCCATAGAGACAATTGGTGTCCTCACGCACATATTGATATAGGTACACGACTGTCTCTTTATGCAAAAGCGGTTGGTAGCTGAACGGGTTTGGACAAATCATCTGATAGCCGATCCCGCCCTGCTCAAGGACAATGCCTGCTCCAGATAAATACGTCAAGACACCTCGGATATAGTCAAACAATGGTTTGCTCCTCTTTTTAAAAAAACATTATAGTTTATCATAGCATAAATAGATGCTTGTTCGCGCTGTCAACATCGGCCATCCGTATTCTCACAGACAAATAAAATGGGACACTCAATGGCGAATGTCCCTAGTTGATCGTATTTCAGCTGAACGGAAACACGAATCAAGCTTCTTCGAGATTACTGTATATATCCTGAACGTCGTCATTATCTTCAAGCACTTCAATCAGCGTTTCCATTTTTTCCAAATCATCGCCGACCAGCGCTGTTGTTGTCTTCGGGATACGTGTGACTTCAGCGCGATCAATCTCATAACCTTGGCCTTCCAGCGCTTTCTTCACGTCATCGAACGATTCCGGTGCCGTGGTAATGATGAAACGATCTTCTTCTGTGCGCATATCGTCAGCGCCTGCGTCAATGGCATCCATCATTACTTGATCTTCGTCAAGATTATCCTTTTTTTCAATTTCAATCAGTCCTTGCTTATCAAATAAGAAGGCCACGCTTCCTGATTCGCCAAGATTACCGCCACTTTTCGAAAACGCGTGACGAATTTCCGATGCCGATCGATTGCGATTATCAGTCAGCACGTCTACCATCACGGCGACGCCGCCTGGGCCATAGCCTTCATACGTAATCTCCGTATAAGTCACACCGTCAAGATTCCCGGTCGCTTTATTTATGGCCCGGGAAATATTATCATTAGGCATATTTACCGATTTTGCCTTTTCAATCGCATGCCTCAAACCCGCGTTCATATCTGGATCGCCACCGCCTCGGCGTGCTTCCGTATAAATGTCCTTGGACATCTGCATGAATATTTTTCCCCGAGCTGCATCCATCGCATTCTTTTTATGCTGAATATTATTCCATTTTGAGTGACCTGACATGAAAATTCTCCTCTCTTCCTGATTCATTTCCGCCTGTTTCTAAGTATGAACGACATACAGAACGCAGAATCAGATAACTTTCCGTTTCTCATTATACATAGTTTTGCAACTGAAAAAAAGAGGTGCGACTGCTCATCGGCCAGACACATGCAAAGCCTGTGCTTGGCATAAACACTTTTTGACCGATTGATCGCGCTTTTCTGTAGACAAATGCGCTACTCTGTTGACAAATCGCCTACTCTGTTGACAAACGCCGCTACTCTGTTGACAAACGCGCCTACTCTGTTGACAAA
>JBDNRH010000004.1:0-1716 GCA_047718535.1 Sporolactobacillus sp. | reverse complement strand
CTACTCTGTTGACAAATGCGCCTACTCTGTTGACAAACGCCGCCACTCTGCAGACAAAGCCGGCTACTCTGTAGACAAATGCGCTACTCTGTAGACAAACGCCGCTACTCTGCAGACAAACGCCGCTACTCTGTTGACAAACGCGCCTACTCTGCAGACAAACGCGCTACTCTGTAGACAAATGCGCCTACTCTGTTGACAAACCGGCCTACTCTGCAGACAAACGCGCCTACTCTGCAGACAAACGCGCCTACTCTGTTGACAAACCGGCCTACTCTGTAGATAAACGCCACTACTCTGTTGACAAATGCGTTACTCTGTTGACAAACGCCGCTACTCTGTAGACAAATGTGCCTACTCTGCAGACAAAGGCCGCTACTCTGTAGACAAATGCGCTACTCTGTAGACAAACGCCGCTACTCTGCAGACAAAGGCCGCTACTCTGTTGACAAACGCCGCTACTCTGCAGACAAAGGCCGCTACTCTGTTGACAAACGCGCCTATTTTGACGGCTGCATATATTTTTGCGAACAGCAAAGAGCATCATTTCTTCACTTTCATGAAAAATGATGCTCCAAGCCATGTTGTACTCATAGAAACGACGTTATTTCGCGTTGTTTTCAAATGGTCTTTTGGCCGCATGGGTCAAATCGTTGATGATTCCTGTGACATCCGTCCGGAATTCACGCAGACCTTTTCCCGCATAAAACCGTGTTTCTAGATCAGTGATTTTTGTGACATAATTCTTATCAGTTGTTACATAAACATGTCTTCCATTTGCCATCGGCTTTACCGCGCGATATACGGAAAGACGCAAATGCTTATAATTAGTGACTGTCCTGTCCGCCTTAATGCCAATTAACACATTGTTTCGGCTAGTAACAACATGTGCCTTCGATACCCCATTAATAGCAGCAGCCCGATCTGCAATCTGCTTGGACAGCGATTTGTCTGTCGTATAACTTTCCTGCATAATTCTTGGCTGCTGCGTCGAATAGTAGGGCACATATGAATTCCCCGAGTTTGGCACGGTAGAATTCGTGTTGTACGTCACGTTTTGCGGTGCGTTGGGCGTCTGCTCCGCAGAATTCGCACCACAGCCAGTCAGTGCACCGCCTAGCGTTAAAGCAGCGCCTATAGTCATAACAACCTTTTTCATATGAAATTCCCCCTTCGCCATTATCATGTGTGGCGAGGAGCATTTTTACGCTGATTAAAAATTACCTGTCAATTGTCCAGCGATTGATCGGCATTAAATGAATAAGGATTTACAGGTGGTTGATTGCCGCCGTAGTAGCTGGGTCCTTGATAAAAAGGTGAATAGGGTCTTGGCCCACACCCCCCGCAAGGACGTTTGGTCGCGGGCATATAGGGTAAGGGATAACCGCCAACTGTATTTTTTCCGCCTGATGCGTTCGACATGCTATTTTTTCCCATCGATCCAGAAACATCCGGTGCCCCTACTTGTTTTTGTGGCTCCCATGAAGCTGGAGACGTTTGTTGATTGGCATGCCATGCTTGATCAAGTTGAACCGTTCCATTTGAAAAAAATGGATATGATTGAGCTGGACTGGCTGCCGTCGAATTCGATCCACTAGTTGGACTCGTCGCCGTCGGCTGCGCATTCCATTTCGGCATACTTGTCGCCGGACTCGTCGCTGTCGGCTGTGCATTCCACTTCGGCATACTTGTCGCTGGACTCGTCGCTGTCGGCTG
>JBDNRH010000003.1:24343-169666 GCA_047718535.1 Sporolactobacillus sp. | reverse complement strand
CGATCCCGCAGAAGAGGGGTGCGATCCCGCAGAAGAGGGGCGTGATCCCGCAGAAGAGGGGCGCGATCCCGCGGAAGTGCGTCTCACTCTCGAAAAAATCAGCACATCACCTTTTTTATCAAGGCGATGTGCTGATTTTTTTCTGATCAATTGGCTTGCTGGTCTCGAGTAGGAGGCGCCATGAATTCGACGCCAACGGGATCGGTTATATTTTTCTGCAGGATCTGGTCAATGGCGGCCAGTGTCTCAGCGTCCAGCGAGAAACCGTCGATCGCGGAGGAAGCTGCTTTGATTTGCTCGGGATGGCGCGCGCCCCATAGGGCTATGCCTGTTTCTGTTTTGTCCAACACCCAGCGCACCGCAAGCTCAAGCAATGTTTTGCCAAATCGCTGGTGGGCAAGCGCATCCAGTTCCTGAGCTGCTTGTAAATAACGCGCGAAACGAGGGGACTGGAATTTCGGATCGTTTAATCGCAAATCGTCTCCGCTAAATTTGCGATCAGAGGTCATTTTGCCGCTCAGCAGTCCACGACAAAGACTGCCATAACAGAGAGCTGTCAACTGATTTTTTTTAATAAATGGTAGAATATCCGTTTCAATATCACGTTCAAAAAGATTATAAGGCGGCTGAACGGTATGCAGTGGAGCGACGGCGCTGAAGGCTTCCATCTGTTCGACGGAAAAATTACTGACTCCAATTGCTCGAATTTTCCCTTGTTTATAAAGCTCGCCGAGAGCACCGGCCGTTTCCTCAATTGGCACGAGTGGATCGGGCCAATGTACTTGATAAATATCAATATAATCGGTCTGCAGACGTTGCAGCGAGGCATCGATTTCCTTCATGATCCGTTCTCTTGTCCCGTTACGAAAGACGTCCGTCCCGTGCCAGTCCAGACAAACCTTGGTCGCCAAAGTGATTTCATCACGATGACCCCAAGCGTGAAGTGCTTGGCCGACAACAGTCTCTGCATGCCCCTGTCCATAGGCGGGAGCCGTATCAATCGTCGTAATTCCACTGTCTAAAGCAGCATGAATGGTGCGGATCGATTCTTCATCGTCTGATCCGCCCCACATCCAGCCACCAATTGCCCAAGTGCCAAGTGCGATACGTGATGCCGAAACATCCGTACCGGAAATTTTGGTCATTTCCAAACGAATCGCCCCTATTTGAAGTTTAATATATCTATAGTATAGAAGAGCTAGTGAAGATTTCAAACCATATGGCCTAATGGTAATATGAGTAAATAGATTCTTTGTATACAGAAGTATAAATTCGGGAAAACTTAAAAAAGTTTTGTAATGTGACAGTTTATCTTCATATTTAGGGAATTTGCACTAAAAAAGGGGAATTAGAAATTATTGATGTTTGCTAAACAATTACAAATAATACAAAATACTAATAGGCGCTAGTTCCACTATTACTTGCACAGATACTGCAAAAGAAGAAAGGTAAATGTCTATGAACAATCTACTTTATTCTCAAATTATTAGTGATATAGAGAAGAGTATAAATGAAGGGATGCTTGAGCCCAATGAAAAACTTCCGTCTGAACGAGAATTATCGCAGAGGTATAAGGTTAGCCGTACGGTTATTCGTGAGGCATTTAAAGTATTAAGTGAAAAAGGGCTTGTAGAAGTAAAGGCTGGAAAAGGGACATATGTTACTCGCCCTACGAATAAAAACGTAACGAAAGCGTTGGAACGAGTGATCCATTCTAATAATATTTCAATAGACGATATTATTGAAGTGCGTGAGGAATTAGAGTTAATTATTGTTAAAAAAGCCGTTTTAAGGGCTACCGAGGACGGGATTGAAGAATTAAAAACATTCTGTAGTACGATGGACCAGCAAAAAATGAATGTAAGCAAGTTTGTTGAGCAAGATTCACTTTTTCATTTGAAATTGGCAAAGTTGTCCAATAATCATTTGTTTTATCTTTTGATTAATACATTTTTTGAAATTACTGATCGATCTATTTTTGATTTGACGCATATGGTTCCTTCGGACATTGAAGATGCTCAATTACAACATTGGAAAATCATTGAAGTTATTGAGAACAGAGACTTAGAATCGGCAGAGACCATTGTCCGAGAGCATATGGATATGATTAAGGCAGACGTTAATATCTTGAGAAAAAGGAACATTTTATGATAGGGAATAAAAGCCGATTATTCAAATAAAGTAGATAATTCAAAAAATATGTTAGATAGTCTAACATATTCGCACAAGAATTTATAATAGGGTTTATTATGTGTCTTATAGAAAACAATATGAAAAAATGGTAATGACAAAAAAAGTGTGGACTAACTGGTTAGACCGGTTGGACAGGTAAAACCAAATGATGAATGGAGGTGGATCTATGGATTACATGCTTCAACTTAAAGACATCCATAAAACATTGGGAACGAACAAAATCTTAAAGGGAATTAATATGAACATTAGAAGAGGCGATATTGTAATAATATTGGGCCCAAGTGGTTCGGGAAAAACGACTTTATTGAGATGTATTAATTTTCTTGAAAAGGCAGATTCAGGAACTGTAATGATTGACAATTACTTAGTGGATAGCGAAAAATGTTCGAAAAAAGAGATTCGTGTGCTGAGAAAAAAGACGGGAATGGTTTTTCAACTTTACAATTTATTTATAAATAAGACAATTCTTGAAAACGTAATGGAGGGTCTTATTCATGTGAAAAAGATGTCTAAGGAGGATGCACGTCAAAAAAGTACAGCGATTTTGAAGAAAGTAGGGCTTGGTGATAGACTAAATAATTTTCCATCTCAAGTATCTGGAGGACAACAGCAAAGAGCAGGAATTGCTCGCGCGCTGGTGCTGAATCCGGAAGTGATATTATTTGACGAACCGACGTCTGCTCTCGATCCAGAGTTAGTCGGCGAGGTGTTAAAAACGATTAAGTCTATTGCTGAGGACGGAATAACCATGATAATTGTTACACATGAAATTGCTTTTGCAAAGGAAATAGCGACACATGTTATCTTCATGGAAGGAGGGATAATCGTCGAAGAAGGCACAGCGGACAAATTATTTAATCATCCCGAGGAAGAGCGAACCAAGGAATTTCTTTCAAAAATAACGGCGCGTGCGTAATACAATTTTATTTTTGCGGAGCAATTAAAAATATACTATCAATTGGAGGGATATAGAATGAAAAAGATAGTTTTGGCTATTGGCATTTTATCCTTGATTATTATGACAGTATTAAGCGGCTGTACGCAAAAACAGTCAAATTCCTCAAAGCCCACAGTGAAACACCCGAAAGTCTTGCAAATCGCTATTCTGACCAATATGGCGCCGTATACTTATGTTGACAAAAATGGAAAATTCCAAGGATATGATTATGAATTTCTAAAAAAGGTCGATCAAATGCTACCTCAATATAAATTTCAATACCATGCAGTCAGTCCCGATTCTGCTGCTGCCGCAGTAAAAGCTGGCACCTACGCTTTATCGTGTTCTGCACATTTTATTACCCCCGCACGACAGAAACAATATATTCTTTCTTATCCCGAAGATTATTTCCCAATTAACCTCGTATCACGCAAATCAGATAGCTTTACAAAGTTCACTGATTTAAAAAATCAACGAATTGTTCCAGACCCCCCGAACGACGGATTGTATGTTGTTCTCCATGAACTCTTATCGAAACAACCGGGAATGAAAATTAAAGAGCAGCAAGTTTCAGATTATGTGCCTTACGATGAATCAATTAAAGGAGTTTCAACAGGACGTTGGGATGTATGGTTTGGTGGAAAATCTATATATGATTCCGTCATCAAACAAGATCCAATGAAGAACTTGTATATTTCGAAGCCTATTTACAGCGCCGCTTGCGTTGCGGTCATTAACAAAAATCAAACGGATTTAAAAAATCAAATGAACAAAGTTATTCTCAAACTTTATAAAAGTGGCTACTTTTCCAAACTATCGCAAAAATGGTTAGGTGAAGATGTATGGGAAATTGCGAAGGACACACATTCTCTCGATCCTGTGTTTACTAAATAAAACGGAGTTCAATAATAAATAAGGCATGTTTTGCCATTCTTCTTAAATGAAAAGAATTGATCGTTAAAGAGGTTGGGAGGGGAGCGCGTTGAAAAGTGTTGATTTCATGCTCAATCAAGTACCTTTGCTCATGAAATCTCTGCCTGTCACACTAGAAATTCTGGTGTTATCCGTAATTATTGCATTAATCCTAGGTATATTACTCACCTACGCAAAAATTGGAAGCAATAAATGGTTAAGTAGTTTGGCTTCTCTTTATATATCTTTTATGCGCGGAACCCCCATGCTCGTTCAGTTACTTCTTGTTTTCGTAGGACTGCCTTTACTCTTGGGAAGTATGGGGTTATCAACAGATTCGTGGAACACGATTATTTATGCCATAATTGCGTTTAGTTTAAATGAGGCAGCATTTTTTTCGGAAATTTTCCGTGCGGCATTTCGAGCAATAGACAAGGGACAAATCGAAGCTGGGGAGAGCATTGGATTGACTAGTTGGCAAATATTTTGGATCGTCATCCTTCCGCAGACTGCGGCAAGGGCGTTGCCTAATACGACAAATATGATTATTGAATTGCTGAAAAACACATCTTTAGGTCTCGCCATAGGGGTCACTGATATTCTTGCTCAGGCGAAGCAATTATCATCGCTCAACTATGGAGTGGGTCAATCAGAAATTTTTATCGTTGCCGCCTTGATGTACTGGATGCTGAGCGTAATTCTGACAACGAT
Organism: Sporolactobacillus sp.; assembly: GCA_047718535.1. Lineage (GTDB taxonomy): Bacteria > Bacillota > Bacilli > Bacillales > Sporolactobacillaceae > Sporolactobacillus. Next base: position 164,913 of record JBDNRH010000003.1, on the reverse strand, counting down.
TTCACATCATATCTATATTCGTCTCAATCGATTTAATAGTCATTACCAGTTCAGCAAATAGGGGGCTGACTATGAGTTCTGATACATTCATCTATATGCTTCAATGTGTTGGTCCAATCATGGAGAAGTTTCCAGTAACGTTATATATGACGGTTATGTCCACTCTACTTGCGTTACTTTTCGGCATGGTGTCAGCAGCAATTATTAAGCGCCATTGCCCTATTTTGGCGAAGCTATTCCAATTGATCAATTCATTTTTAAAAGGTGTTCCTGTACTGGTTATCTTATTTATATTTTATTATAGTTTGCCACCACTGCTTGCGACGGTAGCTACAGGCATGGGAATGCATTACAATGTGCAGCAAACACACGCCTTGACATTCGGAATTATTGCATTTGGCATCACGTATATTCCCTATATGAGTGATATGCTCATTACCTCATATGACGCGGTACCGAAAGGACAATTGGAGGCTGGTTATGCCATTGGGATGTCTACAATGCAAGCAATGCGTCGAATAATAATTCCGCAAATGATAGTTATTAGCCTACCTGTTTTTGGGAATCATCTTGTGAATATTCTAAAAGCAACTGCTTTAGCGTATATGATTAATATTCTTGAAATGATGGGTGCGGCAGAAAACTATGCGGCAGGCACGCAGCGTTATATGGAAACCTATATTGTTGTCGCTTTAATTTATTGGGCGATCTGCATTGCTTTTGATAAAGCATTTGTTTTTATCGAAAGTTTAGTTGGTAATCAACGAAATAAAGCCCATCAAGAGCGGACGCGCGTGACAATAACGCATGATATTGCAGAAACAAAATAATGGATTGGGGCGGAAACAATGAATGTAAAGGATTACGAGAGCTATCTAAGCCCGGCACTGGCTAAGGCAACTGATTTAATCATGGTAAGCGGTGAGGGATCTTATCTTACAGATAGTCATGGCGATAAATACCTTGATTTTGTTCAAGGAATTGCCGTGAATGCATTGGGACATTGTCATCCACGTGTTGTCCAGGCAATCACGAAGCAGGCATCTCAATTGATCGATGCCTCATTCAATCTAGTAAATTTTCCCGCGACGTTAGAATTGGCCAAACGGCTGGCCGGGGTTGCTCCGGGCGCGTTGAATTCCGTTTTTTTCTCAAATGGCGGCGCGGAAGCCATAGATGGTGCGTTGAAGCTAGCTAAAGTCTATACGCACCGTCCAGCGATCATTGCTTTTAAAGGATCGTTTCATGGCCGTACGTTTGGCGCGATGTCGGTAACGGGTTCCAATTCGAAGTATCGAAAATATTACGAACCGCTCGTAGGTTCCGTGTATTTCACATCGTTTCCAGGAAAAGATTTATGTCCCAAAGGGTTTGACGAGAACGAGCGGGTCGCGTATTGCATCGATGAATTGACGAATCTTTTTCAATATATCATTGCTCCTGAGCAAGTTGCGGCCATTATAATGGAGCCTATTCAAGGAGAAGGCGGGTATATTGTGCCGCCGAAAGCATTTGTGCAGGAGATACGTCAACTATGCGATCACTATGGTATCCTGCTTATTTTCGATGAAATTCAGTCCGGTTATGGACGAACAGGGAAAATGTTTGCCAGTGAGCATTTCAATGTTGTGCCGGATATTATGACGGTCGGGAAGGCGATTGCCGGAGGCTTGCCGATGAGTGCTATTGTTTCGACGCAGGCGATAATGAGCAAATGGCTGCCGGGCATGCATGGGACAACATTCGGCGGGAATCCGGTTTGTGCTGCGGCCGCACTTGCCGTCCTTGATGAATTCGAAAATGCACATATTCTGAAACACGTTCAAGAGATGGGCGAGTATTTGCGGGATAAGCTGGAATTATTAAAAGCCAATTTTAGCTGTATTTCTGACGTGAGAGGCATCGGCCTGATGCAAGCAATTGAGTTCTCGTACCCAGATGGACGTCCTGCAGGAGATATTTTCGCAAAAGTCAGAGATTATTGCTTTAAACATAAATTATTGACGTTGGCGTGCGGTGTTCATGGGAACGGTATGCGCTTTGCGACTGCACTGACAATTAAAAAGGAAGAGATTGATCAAGGACTTGAAATAATAAACGATGCCTTGAAGACAGTTTGGAAACCGGTCGAGTCGATCTGACGCTGAGGTGGCAGCTTGCGGCCTTTTTCATACGTTAAGAAAGTATATAGATTTCAGCGGGACCAAGTATAAGAAAAACTAAGGCTCGGCCTGCGCCTGCGGACTTGGCCTCGCCAAGTTTTTCTAAAACAGATTTTTATACTTCTATTGTTGAGGTGATAAACTAGTGACCCGAAAAACAGTCGTCTATTATAATATCGATGATTCATTGGAGTATGAGCACAGTCTTCTTCATGAATGGGATATTGAAGATGTTGAACTTATTGAAGTGAAAGATTATGAGCAAAAACGGGAATTTGTGGACTATGTCAAAGACGCGGATGGTGTGGTCGTTGAATATCAGAAACTGACACCAGAAATAATTAAGCAATTGCCGAATTTAAAGATCATTGCATTGCAATCAATTGGCACCGACAATGTCGCGATCGAGGCGGCTACTGCGCATCATATCTGTGTGACGAATTGTCCGGGCTTCTGCTCTGAGGAAGTGGCACTTCACACAATTGGAATGATGATTGATTTAGTGCGGAAAATTACGTATCTTGATCGCTCTGTGCGCCGCGGGAAATGGGATCCGTTGCTCGGTTATAAGACATATCGGCTGACAGGAAAGACGATCGGTCTGTATTTTTTTGGAAGTATTCCGAAGCAGATGATGCCTGTCCTTAAAGCATTAAATATGAATGTGCTCGTCTATGCTCCAACGAAGACGAAAGAGTATCTCAATCAATTTGGTGCTGAAAAAGCAATGAGCTTCGATCAACTACTCATTAAGTCGGATATACTCTCACTGCATTGTCCCCTTATGGAAAGCACAAAGCACCTTATTTCTGATCGCGAATTAAAATTAATGAAAAAAGACGCATTTTTGATTAATACGTCACGGGGTGCAGTTGTGGATGAGCAGGCCTTAGTGCATGCACTAAAAACAGGCGAAATACGCGCGGCAGCGGTAGATGTCATTGAGAATGAAGTTGATGAGTCGAGTGCACTATTCACTCTGGAGAATACGGTGATTACGCCACATTCGGCGTTTGTGTCAGAGGATTCGTTTTATAATGCACGGAAAATTGCGTTGCGCCAACTCGTGCAGCGATTAAGCTTGAAACAAAAACCAGAACATCTAGTCAATCCAACTATTATGTTTCAAAAGGAGGCGATCGATATTGAAACGGGCAATTGATTGTGCGGCATGCGCGCCTGCTGCGGGTCCTTATGTTCAAGGACTTGTTTATGAGAATCTCATTTTTTCTTCACAAATTGGCATCGATCGCAACGGGAATCTTGTGGAAGGCGGCATAACGACGCAAACCAAACAAATCATGGAGAATTTCAGGGAAATTCTTAACTGCGAAGGCTTATCTTTGGATGATATTATTCAATGCACGATTTATATCGTGGATATGAATGATGCCGCGCCAATGAATGACGTATACAGCAGCTATTTTTCAAAGCCTTACCCGTCGCGATGCTGCGTCGCTGTTCAGAAGATGGCTGACGGAGCAAGAGTCGAAATGCAAATAATCGCTGCTGGGCATCATCTCAGTTAAGAGGAAATCAGCAGCCGATTTTAATCTATTGATAGGTGAAAGGAATGGTATAATGCCATTCCTTTTTTTGCGCAAAAAAGTCTGTAAAACTAGATTGGATCGCTTCATTTAGTGACGGAAGCAGATACGAGAGACAATTTCGCTGTCCATTATGGACAACGATAGGGCCTAACTACAGTCCGTTATAACGATGATGAATTATCCGAAATATTATATTATAAAGAAAATTTAATAGAATAAAGAAACTAATGAAATGAAGATTAAGTTGAATGGAGGATATAAAAATGGAATTAAGTATTCAAGACTTGAAATTAGTATCAGAGAGACAGCGACTTATCGATGTTTTGATGGATCCGTCACTGTATGCTGATACGGTACTTCAGAATGGCAATGTGATCAATGTCATTACACGGGAAATATATACAGCTGACGTCGCGATTTCAGGTAAATATATTCTGATGGTTGGCGATTGTTCATTTTTGATTGGTGAAAAGACGAAAGTGTATGACATGTCAGGAAACTATATCAGTCCTGGTTTCATTGACTCACACATGCATTTTGAAAGTGCGATGCTGACAATCAGTGAGTTTTCCAAACTCTCTATTCCAACGGGTACAACATGCCTTGTGACCGACCCTCATGAAATTGGCAATGTTCTCGGGCCACAGGGCGTAAAGGCCATGTGTGAGGAAGCGGCGCTAATGCCGCAGCATGTACATTCACGGGTGCCTTCCTTCATCCCAGATTCTCCGGGACTTGAGACACCCGGATATGCGATTACCTCTAAGGATGTACCGGAAATGCTGAATTATCCGACTGTATCTGGTATTGGTGAAATTCAGGGTGTTGCTGCCGCACCATACGTCTACCAATACAATCCTGCAGTATTCCGCGATACGATCGTCTCTGCGGTTTATTCCAAAAGTATGGGCAAGAAAGTGGATGGCAATGCCGCTGATTTATATGGGAAAGATCTCGCCGCACATATTATTGCCGGCGGCACGGAAATTAGTTGTCATGAAACGACATCAAAGGCAGAGGCCATTAGCAAGCTGCGCAATGGTGTGTATATGCTGATGCGTGAAGGATCTACTCAGAAAAATATGGCAGAGTGCATTCGAACGGTACTCGAAGAAGGCATGGATTCACGGCGAGTCATTCTCGCAACCGATGATATGCTGGCTCAGGATCTGGCGACAACTGGACATATGAATGACAGTGTTCGCCGTACAATACGTGAAGGAGTCGACCCGGTGGAAGCGATCCAAATGGTAACTATTAATGCAGCCACTTGGCAAGGGTTTAGCGACATCGGCGTGCTTGCACCTGGTAAATTAGCAGACATCACAGTAATCAAAGGCGATCTTGCTGATATGTTGATTGGGGAAGTATTCATTGGCGGAGAACTAGTTGCGAAGGACGGCAATATGCTGATTGACATTCCGGCGTATACATATCCGGACAGCGTCAAACATACGGTGAAGCTTGATCCAATTGTGCCGGAACAGCTTATGATAAAATCGAGCGCAAAACGGGCGACTGTTCGCTCGATTGGGTTAATTCCTGATCAGAACCTGACTGAGGCACTGGAAGCAACCCTTGACGTGGCAAATGGAATTGTCCAACCTTCACTGGCAACTGATTATTTGCCGATAGCCGTTGTTGGCCGTCACGGACAGAAAACGGTCGGTAAGTCTTTTGTTAACGGATTCGGCATGCAGCGTGGTGCGATCGCTGAAACCGTATCACATGACACACATAATATCATTGTGATCGGCACCAACTATCAGGACATGGCCGTGGCGGTGAATCGCCTGATTACGATTCAAGGTGGTGTTGTACTTGCCAATGAAGGTGAGGTACTGAATGAGCTGCCACTTCGCGTGGCGGGCTTAATCACAGATGAACTTGACGCCGGCGCTCTGACGAAGAAGATGGAGGATTTAACGCATTGTGCTCAGCAGCAGCTTGGCGTTAAGGTTCATGCCCCATTCATGCATTTAGCTTTTCTATCACTGTCGACAAGTCCGAAATGGAAGATTACAGATAAAGGCGTAGTCGATGCTAACCATTACTGCATCGTACCAACAATCAAAGAAGAGGAGATGTGAAAAAATGAGCAACAGTGGAAGCACGATTGACGCAGTTGGAAAAGTTGAGCAAAACAATTTGACCCCTATCCCCCTCTCTGAACGTCATGGTGATCCAAAAGATTTGTTTGCCATGTGGGCAGGCAGCAATATTAATTATGTTGTACTGCTTAACGGTGTCTTGCTGATTACTCTCGGACTTGGTCTTAGCCAATCTTTATTTGCAATTATCATTGGAAATTTACTAGGATGCACGATCCTTGGGCTTGCTTCACTGCCCGGTCCTAAATCGGGAAGCTCGATGATCCTGACCTCGCGAACGTCATTTGGTCAGCTTGCAGCTTATTTACCGATCTTCATCAGTACAATTTCGGTTCTCGGTTGGTTTTCCATTAACTCCGTGGTGTCAACAGAGGCCTTAGAAAATATCTTTGTGAGAACAGGCGTCAAAGATTCTCATATTTTAATGTGGATATGCCTTTTTCTTGTTCTGATCGGTGAAATCGCGTTGGCGATATACGGACATGCAACCATTCTTAAGACAGAACAATGGCTTGCGGCGGGGCTTGGAATCATCTTTATCATTTTCTTCCTGTTCATGCTGCCCCATATGGATTGGTCGTATGCTGGCACGCTGAAAAGCGGAACGGTTGTGTCGACATGGCTGATCGGACTTGGAATTATTTTCTCGTATCCACTGTCTTGGACCAATTTTGCCAGTGATTATTCGCGGTATTTTAAGCCTGACAGTGACCCGAAGAAAGTCGCCTTCTTTGCTGGAAGTGGTCAATTTGCGGCACTTGTTGTCTGTGAAGTCATTGGGGTTGTCTTCGCTATTGCCGCGAAAACAGCGCTCGGTAAAATTGCCTCTGATCCAGTCAGCCAAGTTGGCCAGCTACTTCCGACATGGTTTGTCTTCTTCTTCCTCATTGCTGTCGTTATCGGCGGTATGGCTACCAATGTGCCTAATGGCTATACGGCTGGGTTGTCGCTGCTTGCTCTGCGCTTGCCGCTGACACGCGTACAAGGCGTGCTAGTTATTGCAGTTTTCACGCTCGCTTTTCGAATCTTTACGATGTTCTATCAACAATTCTATACGCTGTATTCCAATTGGCTCAGTTATATCATTTTCTGGACATGCCCATGGGTGGCAATTATCATCGTTGATTATTTCCTGCGCAAGGGACATTACAATACAATCGAGCTATTCAAGTGGGGGAAGGGCGGCGCGTATTGGTATAACGGCGGTGTCCTGTGGTCTGGTTTGCTTTCCTTCCTCGTCGGCATTCTCTTCTCCTTTATCTTTATGAATTCGAGTCTGTTCGTTAGTCCACTCACTACTCGGTATTTAGGCGGAGCAGATCTCAGTTATTTTGCTGGACTGCTTGTCTCAGGATTGATGTTTTATTTTCTAGCGCGAACCAATGGCACATATCGGGAGGCAAAAGAAATGAAGAGCAGTGTGCTTCCCGCTGAATAAGAGACGGCGGTAAGGAGCATTGAATTTCTGAAAGCGATACGTCATGGACTTTAATCAAATAAACGAGGAGTGAGGCAGTGTGACCGCGTATCATTCACGCTATGAATTAGTTGATCTTTCCCAGGAAATTTATGAAGGTATGCCGGTGTTTGGCATGCATCAGAAAACATTCATTATGGTTAACCAGACGCATGAAGAAAATATGAAAATGACCGGTTCAAAAACACTCGGCTTCAGCGCACGAAATTTACTCATCAGTGAACATGGGCCTACACATACGGATGCCGTTTGGGAGTATAATCCGGAAGGGCCAAAACTAGATGAAATGGATTTAGGAATGTTTTGGGGCGATGGTATTTGCGTTGATTTGTCATTCGTTCGCTACCCAGACTATATCGAAGTTGCCGATCTTGAAAAAGCAGTCACAGCGGCAAAAGTTGAAATTAAGGAGGGTGACGTCTTCCTTATGTATACGGGTCATTATGACCGCACGTATGCGAAAGGCGATATCGAGGGGTATAAGAGTCCGTATACGGGGCTGTCTTACGCAGCGGCAGAATGGTTGGCAAAAAAAGGCGTGGCGAATATTGGTGTGGATGCATCAGCCATCGATTTGACGCCAGATGATCTTGACTTCTCTGGACATTGGGTCTGTGGCAAATATGGGATGACCAATACGGAAAATCTTCGTCATTTGGATCGACTAATCGGCAAACGATTCCTGTACTTAGGGCTGCCGCTGAATATTCGTGAAGGGACAGGCTCACCGATTCGTGCGGTAGCACTGATTGAAAAATAAGACTATAGGTTTATAGAGGAGGTATTATCATTGGGGCACTTAAAACAATCCATTCTTATTCCTGCCTATGAAGGTCGAGGTACGACAGTGAAAAAAGGAGAAGAACTGTGTATCATCGATGTTGAAGGCAAACAAGTTTCTGATTTCATTTGCTATCGCGCTGCCGATCTTGGTGAGTATGTGTCACCCGTGCATATGCGCTCGCTGCTAAACAGCATCCGTCTGCGGGAAGGGGATTATCTCTATAGCAATAAACGCCGACCACTCATGCAGCTTATAGCGGACACTGTCGGTAAACATGATTTTTTCTTCCACGCCTGTGACACCCTTCGCTATAGTGTTGATTTTGGTATTGAAAATCATCCCAATTGCAAGGATAATCTGATTGCTGCGTTGAATGAGCTTGGTATTGCACGTACGGAAATTCCAGATCCCATCAACTGGTTTATGAACAATTATATGGACGAGAATGGGGACTATGAGATACGCGAACCGCTGTCAGGAGCAGGTGATTATGTCAGGCTGCGAGCGGTTGAAGATGTTATTATTGCTGCAACGTCTTGTTCACAAGATCAAGTGCCGGTCAATGGGATGCATGTGACGCCCATTTGTCTTGAGATATATGGCACGGAAGAGGATTGATTGAATGGATTTGCGAAAAGGACACGGAGTTGCGCCATATCGGCTCCGGGTTTCTTTTTTTTTCTCTCTATTCATGAACATAGCCGCAGTAATAGAGTGTAGCGGCTGCGCTCAAACAGTTACTGCATGCGTGTCCCCATTTATAAAATAAAAAGGATGAAATGAGCGATTGTGATGCTGAATTATCAGAAATATATGGATATGCTTAAGGACGCCATTTGTATCAATACAGTCAATCCGCCAGGCAATGAAGAAGCATTGGCTGCTTATCTATATAAATTTTTTGAAAAAGAGGGTATAAAAGTTTGGACAGAGCGGATTGCGCCCAACCGACAGAATATCATTGCCAAAATTGATGGACTGTCATCGTCTGCACCGCTTGTCTTCTGTGGCCATCTTGATACGGTACCCATTGGCACGGAGCAGTGGACGAACAATCCGTTTGAAGCCCTAATCTGCGGAGGCCGTATCTATGGACGTGGGGCGGCGGATATGAAAAGTGGTCTTGTGGCAATGGCTTGCGCGATGAGCGAAATTAAGAGGAGCAGTAAATTGCCCCCACAGGATATCTATTTTATTGGTACGTGTGGTGAAGAAGTTGATGGCTGCGGTGCACGTCTGATTATGCAAACCCACGATCTAAGCCGCTGCGGGCTGCTGATTATCGGTGAACCAACCGACTGTGACGTGATCGTTCGGCAAAAAGGGGCTGCGTGGGTCAAGGTGACGATCAAAGGCAAGACAGCTCATGGATCGATGCCGCAATACGGCGTGAATGCGCTTGATTTTACAGGTAGATTGATCCAGGATTTGCTGCGGGACAGACCACAGTGGGAGAAGACGAGTGATCATGTACTTGGGCATGCGACATTCAGCCTCAATCAAATTCAGGGAGGATCGGCGCCTAATATGGTTGCTGATCAGTGTGATTTGCTGATCGATTTCCGACTAGTTCCTGGTCAGACACTGGCAGAGCCCCTTCACTTTTTGAGGCAACGATGCGAGTCATTAGTTGCCTGTTCACCGGGAATTCGTTTCAGCGTTGAAACGAGACATTATATGAAGCCGGTGGCAAGCAATCGAGAACTTCCGGTTATTGAAGCGGCGATTGCGTATAATCAACGGCTGACTCACAAAGAGTATAAAGAAAGGGGCTTAAATTTCTATACGGATGCATCTGTACTGAGTGAAACGATGAATTGTCCAATTATGTTTTACGGTCCCGGAGATGATAAGATGGCACACCAAACGAATGAATTTGTGTTGATTTTTGATTTTCTCAGATCCATTTCGTTTTACGTGGAGATGGCTTTCCATCAATAAAAATTAGCAGAAGCCGTGATACGAGGCAGAAAGATGAAGGGGTGCTTGAATGACATTGACTGTCAGTGAATTGCTGTTCATTCCCGAATTCAAATCAAAGCAGTTTACCTTTCTCGCAGGTGCGAGTGGCGCTAATCGTATTGTTCGTTCCGTTTCAGTAATGGATGCCCCAGATATTCACCGCTGGCTGCGAGGCGGTGAAGTATTAATAACGACAGGGTATATCATGAAAGACGATCCGATGAAACTTGTGACGCTGATTCAGAATATTAATCGAGCGGGTGCGGCCGCATTAATGGTGAAGATGAATCGATTTATTTTCAATTTGCCTCAAGAAGCTGTGATGGCCGCCAATTCGCTCGGACTGCCGATTATTTCTATGCCTATTGACCTTGCGTTCACAGATGTGATTAATCCGGCTCTCTCCCAAATTGTCAATCGCCAGGCGGCACTTCTTAAAAAATCGGAATCTATTTATCGCTCATTTACAAAAATCGCTCTTGAAGGGGGACAGATTGACACAATTATCACGGTCTTAAGCCAAATTGTTGCATTTCCGGTTGGCTATTTGGATAAGCGCTTTTTTCCCGGAAGAGTGGTTGCTTCCTCAAGTGATTTGAAGAAACAGATTGAGCAATGCAATGAGCAGCAATTGGCGACGCAATTCTTCTGCTATGCCATTGAGTATGAGCGGCAATTATTTGGTTATTTGCTCTATGATCAGGCTATCGAAGAGGGGATGGAAGAGCTTCAGCACGTTGCGCTTGATCAGGCTAGCATCGTTTTGAAACTAACTATTCAACGGCGTATCTCCAATATTGAAATTGAAAATCGATACCGCAATGATTTCATTTATGATATTGTTCATGGAAACATCAAATATTACGCGGAGATGGAAAAGCGATCACGCCTTTATGGCTGGCATCTTCAAGGGCCGGTACTCGTGCTGGCTATCGATATTGATGATTTCAAAAAAGGTTATATCAGCAAACGTGAGAGTGAGGTGAAGGATATTGAAAGCGAACGGGATAAGATTTTTGACTATTGTGTGTCACTGATTGGGCAAACTATTCACAATCCGATGCATACGAGATTGTCCGATCGAATGGTCCTCTTGATGACTAGTATTGAGCGAAAAGAGCAGGGAGAGAGTATTGAGCAGGTTGCAGAATATTTAGCTAATCGACTTGTAAAGGGGATCAAGGAACGGTTTCATTATCAGGTAACGATTGGGATTGGCACGGTGAAGCAGAATATTATTGATGCGCCGCAGAGTCTGAATGAGGCAGAGCAGGCGGTGCGAATTGGACGTGAATTAATTGCCGATAAACAATCGGTTGTTTTTTATCGAGCACTATCGATATATCGCCTGTTTGAACCAATTTATCGTTCGAAAGCGGCGAGTGAATTTGTCACTGAAGTCCTGAATCCGATCATTATTTATGATCGGGAACATCGAACGGAATTTGTAAAAACATTGCAGCTATTGATTGACAATGGCTGGCACTTGAGGAAAACAGCGAGTCAGCTGTTTATCCACTATAGCACGATGAAATATCGCTATAAAAAAATTGAAGAACTGCTTGGCTGCGAACTCAGTCAAGCAGAATTGCGATTGAAATTAGCGATTGCCTGGAAGTTATTTGAAATGGACAATTAGAAAAACTTGGCGAGGCCAAGTCCGCAGGCGCAGGCCGAGCTTTAGTTTTTCTTATACTTAGTCCCGATGAAATCTCTATACTTTCTTAAACGTATTAGATAGCATATTCAGAGACACTGTACCGTTTCAGTCATTCAAACTCTTTCATCGGCATGCAGTGCTCTCTTTCGGGTCGTCATGCTATAATAATGAAGATTCAACAGAGGGAGGGCTTGCCATGATAACGATCCGCGATGTGGCTCAAAAAGCAGGTGTTTCTGCTTCGACAGCGTCACGGGCGATGCGCAATAGTCCATTAATTAGTCGTGCAACGTGCGAACGTGTGCAGCGTGCTGCCAGAGAATTAAGCTATACACCCAATTTCACAGCCCATAATTTGGCGACTCAGGCTAATAATGCGGTCGGCATTGTGTTTCCGGTTGACAAAGGGGATCTGCATAAGAATCCCTTCTATATTCAATTGATTGAGGGGATCAATCGTGTGGTGAATCCACAGCAAATCTTTGTCACTGTTGCGATAGGCAATACAATAGAAGAATTGATGCGCAATATAAAGATGATGGTTGAAAACAGCCGGATTACTCGCTTTATTTTACTTTATTCCATTGCTGATGATCCTGTGCTGAACTATTTGCAGCAACAGTCAGTGAATTATGTATTGATAGGTAAGCCCTATAGGCATGCCAATAGCATCCCTTATGTGGATAACGACAATATTAGCGCGGGAACTGATGCCACCCTCTCGCTCCTCCGAAGAGGGCATCGGGCCATTGTGTTCATCTATACAAGCCCCGAACAACTCGTTCAGACTGATCGTCTGCTTGGCTTTCATGAAGCGATGCGGCAGCACGGCTTGGCAGGGAACGATTTACTCCTTGACCAAGAAGATGATGCAGCAAACAAAATAGACCGTTTACTCGCTGGCAATCCGCAATTGACAGCGATTTTGGCGAGCGACGATATTTTAGCTTTTCGCGTGCAACGAATTCTGCAGCATTGCGCAGAAAATCGTCCGATTGAATGCATGGGCTTCAATGACTCTTTATTTGCCGAACTGGCCGATCCACCGTTCAGCACCGTTCAGATTTATCCTGAACGACTGGGAAGAGCGGCCGCTGAATTGATAGTTAGGCAGAGAGAACGAAATCAGAATGAACTTACCGAGAAAATAATTGTTCCGCACAAAATTATTGAACGAAATAAATTTAGAACGTGTAATCAACAAGCATAAAAAATATTTCTCATGATAAAACAGTGGAAGGAATTATTTAATTGGACAAAGCGATGTAGATTGCTACCGCCCTAATAAATGAGGTCTATGAGCACTGCTTTTTTTTAAAGGATCTGTTGATACAGTCCACTTTTTCTTCATAAATTTCCGAAAACGTTTTCATAAAACATTCACATTTGAGAATATTTTTTTGATGATTTAAGTGCAAACGGTTGCATTATTATGTAAGTGATTTCATAATGAATAGTGTTGTAGGAGAGAGCACAAATCATTTGAAGATGTGCTGATGATTACGATTGGAGGAGAATTGGATATGCAGTCAACACTAACCACACAGACTAAAATCAAGGAAAATGAACAAGCAACGCGGACACAATTACCCAATCTGTCTGCGGGCACAATCTGGATGCTGAGCTTTGGTTTTCTTGGAGTACAAATGGCTTTTTCGCTGCAAAGTTCAAATATGGGGCGTATTTTTCAAACGATTGGGGCAGATCCAACGCGGCTTGGCTTTTTCTTTATTCTGCCACCACTGGCTGGTTTAGTTGTACAGCCGCTTGTCGGTTATTTCTCGGATAGAACATGGATTCCAAAATTAGGGCGCAGAATTCCCTATCTATTAATCGGTGCACTTGTGGCCGTAATTGTGATGTGTCTCTTGCCCAATGCGGGCAGTTTTGGATTCCGACCGCTAACCGCCTTGCTATTCGGTGCCGTCACGATTCTGTTCATGGATTTGTCATCCAATGTGGCCATGCAGCCATTCAAAATGATGGTTGGTGATATGGTTAATGAGCAGCAGAAGGGGTTTGCTTATGCGGTGCAAAGTTTTTTGTCAAATAGCGGTGCGGTGCTCGCTTGTATTTTCCCCTTTGTACTGACCGCTCTAGGCGTGTCAAATAGCGCACCGAGAGGTATTGTCCCGCAGTCTGTAGTCATCGCTTTCTATGTGGGTGCGATCATTCTGATAATTTGCTGCATTTTCACTGTAGCCAAAGTGAAAGAGTATGCACCGGACGAGTATGCGGCTTATCATCATCTGAAGGCTGCGCAGGCAAGTGATAAAGAAAATATTTTTAAAACCTTGATTCATGCACCGAAAGTCTTCTGGACGATTACACTTGTGCAATTCTTCTGCTGGATCGGATTTCAGTATCTATGGACGTACGGAGCGGGCGCGATCGCTAAGAATGTGTGGCGAACCGTTGACCCGTCAACAGCAGCGTATCAAAGCGCTGGAAACTGGTTTGGTATTCTGTCTGCCGTCTATTCGTTTGCGGCTGTTATTTGGTCACTGCTGCTTTCCCGACTGCCGAATGCCTGGAGGAAACAAGCCTACGCGCTTAGCCTTTTTCTTGGTGGATGCGGTTTTGCTTCGGTGTTCTTCATCCACAGCCAGACGATGCTTATTCTTTCATTTGCGTTGATTGGTATCGCCTGGGCAGCAATGATGACTTTTCCATTCACGATCCTGACCAATGCGCTGTCCGGGGAAAATATGGGTACGTATCTTGGACTGTTTAATGGCAGCATTTGCCTTCCGCAAATTGTTGCGTCCTGCGTCAGCTTCGTTCTGTTCCCATTGCTGGGCGCTTCGATGCCAGCAATGATTCTTGTTTCGGGTATGCTTTTGATTGTTGGTGCCTTCTTTGTTCCGATTATTAAAGAAACGTATGCGAATTAAAGGTTTAAGACGGAAGTTGTGAATATATGATGAAAACGGTTTATTTGACTTGACGGTGCAACCGGTTGCAATTATGCTGATACTATACACAGTAATTATGGACAATGAGGAGGACAGTCAATGCAGCGCATTTTTGAAGTGAGTCCATGGGAAGTACGCACTCATGACTTGGATAAAAAGAATAAACGTCTTCAGGAAAGTATGACAAGTATTGGCAACGGTTATATGGGGATGCGCGGTTTCTTTGATGAAACGTATAGCAAGGATACACTGCAGGGCATCTATATCGGAGGTGTTTGGTTTCCTGATAAAACACGCGTCGGCTGGTGGAAAAATGGCTATCCACAGTATTTTGGCAAAGTGATTAACGCGGTGAATTTTGTCAAAACGGATTTGTTACTAAACGGCGAAGCGGTGGATTTAGCAACCGACGTCATCCATTCCTTTGATCTTGCACTTGATATGCGCCAAGCGATTCTCACGCGGTCATTTGTCGTGGTTAAGGGCGGCGCTCAGTTGAAAGTCACTGTGACTCGCTTTGTCAGCGCGGCACAAAAAGAATTGTATGCAGCTTCCTACCAATTCGAAAATATTGGAAATCAGCCGTTTAAACTCACGGTTTGCCCGCAAATTGATGCAGATGTGCATAACGAGGATGCCAACTATGGTGAATCGTTCTGGACGGTGCTTGATCGCGCGCAGCACGCAGCAGATGGGGAATTAATCGCGATTACGAAAGAGAATCCTTTTGGCACACCGCGTTTCATGGTCGGTGATCAGATGCGCTGCTTCACCGATCTTCAGCCGGAAGCGGCGGATGATCGAGAACTCGCGGTGACGAATCAGTTCAGCAAGGAGCTTGTTCCAGGGGCTTCTGCCAAACTTGAGAAACGAGTGATTGTTGTCACCTCCCGCGATTATGCGGATAAAGATCAACTCTCGGCAGCGCTGCACGAACTGTCCGACAAGGTGAGCGCGCAGTCGTTTGATGAATTAAAAGCAGCTCATGCGGCTGTTTGGGAGGCACGCTGGGCAAAATCCGATGTGACCATTGCGGGTGACGAAGCGGCGCAGCAAGGCATTCGCTTCAATTTATTCCAGCTCTTCTCCACGTATTATGGTGAAGATGATCGCTTGAATATCGGTCCGAAAGGCTTTACCGGTGAGAAATATGGCGGCGCAACGTATTGGGATACGGAGGCTTTTGCGATTCCGCTTTATCTTGGCGTCACCGATCCATCCGTATCGCGCAACTTACTGATGTATCGCTATAATCAGCTGGACGGTGCCTATATCAATGCGCAGCAGCAAGGACTGAACGGCGCATTATTCCCAATGGTGACCTTCAATGGGGTCGAATGCCATAACGAATGGGAAATTACCTTTGAAGAAATTCATCGTAACGGTGATATTGCGTTCGCCATTTATAATTATACGCGTTATACAGGTGATACTTCGTATGTCCTGCATGAGGGCAGCAAAGTCTTGACCGAAATTTCACGGTTCTGGGCGGATCGCGTGCACTTTTCGGCGAGAAAAGGGCTGTACATGATTCATGGCGTCACGGGACCAGATGAGTATGAAAATAACGTGAACAATAACTGGTATACGAATTATCTAGCGAAATGGACACTGTCCTATACGCTCGATATTCTCGAGCAAGTCTCGTCATCGCAGGCTGCGAAATTAGCAGTTTCTGATGATGAGAAAAAGAAATGGCGAGATATTGCGGATCATATGTATCTTCCCGAAGATAAGGCGCTTGGCATCTTCGTCCAAGATGATGATTTTCTTGATAAGGCGCTCAAACCGGTCAGCGAGTTGCCGGCTGATCAGCTGCCACTGAATCAGCATTGGTCATGGGACAAGATTCTGCGTTCCTGCTATATTAAGCAAGGCGATGTTTTGCAGGGTATCTGGGATTTCATTGATGACTTCACCCCGGAACAAAAGAAAGCGAATTTCGATTTCTATGAACCGTTGACCGTTCATGAATCCAGTCTGTCGGCATCCATACATTCGATTCTTGCAGCCGATCTTCATTATGAAGATAAAGCGGTGGAGATGTACGAACGCACGTCACGACTTGATTTGGATAATTACAATAACGATACGTCGGACGGTCTGCATATTACCTCGATGACCGGTAGCTGGCTCGCTATTGTTCAAGGATTCGCCGGAATGCGTGTCGATCATGATCAGCTTTCCTTCACGCCGTTCCTGCCGAAAAAGTGGGAAAACTATCAATTTCGGATTAATTTCCGCGGACGCGTGGTTCAGCTGGCTGTAACAACACGTGGAGCGCGTCTGACGCTTGTATCCGGTTCACCACTGACTGTCTTACTGAATGGTCAGGAAGTGGCCCTTCAAGCAGAATCAGTGAACGCATAAAAGCGGTCGACTTGTGTGAAAAAGAGGGCAATTGTTTATGATTTATACAGAAAAAGAGCTCGGTGTCGTTCATGGTGAGCGCATAATAGACTATCAATTAACCAATGATCGCGGGACGTCGATCAACTGCTTATCAGCAGCTGCGGCGTGGCGGGATTTCCAAGTAAAAACAGCTTCTGGTCAGTTACATTCTTTACTTTTTCATTTTGAGGATTGGCAAGACTATTTGACGAATCCTTTTCACGTTGGCCATTCAATTGGGCGAGTGGGCGGACGAATCAAAGACGGTTGCTTTGTAATTGACGGCAAGCGGATTCACGTACCAGTTAACGAGGGACCTAATTGTCTGCATGGCGGGGCACATGGCTTCTCTTTTTGGAACTGGCAAGGGGAACTAGGCGCGCAGGATGAGGCTGTATTCGTTCGCTTCCATCGGTTGATTCAGCCCAAGGATGATGGCTTTCCGGGAACGCTCGAAGCCGAGATTACGTATACGTTGACCAATACGGATGACGTGATTATCACATTCAGCGGGATCAGCGATCAGCCCACACTTTTTGACCCGATGACGCATGTGTATTTTAATTTAAGTGACGGGCAGGACAGCATCTTAGATCACGAGCTGGCTATCAGCAGCGGGCGCCATGTGCAGGTGGACGCGCACAAGCTGCCGACGGGTAATTTATTAAGTAATCAAGGGACAGCATACGATTTTTCCCAACCACGCGCGCTAAGCGATGCGCTCGATCAACTGACTCGGGAGACAGCCGGTACGCAATTTGATGACGCATTTGAAGTGATGGAAGGCGAAATGCCGTCAGCCGTGGTTCGCGATCCTGCTTCTGGGCGGCAGCTTACCGTGACCTCAGATCGGAATGGGCTCGTGATTTTCACAGCAAATCCTGAGGTGATTGGTCACTCTAAGCAGTGGGAAGCGCAGCATCCGTTCAACGCGTTGGCTATTGAAGCGCAGACATTGCCGGACAGCATTCACCATCCAGAATTTGGTTCAGTCATTCTGCCAGCCAATCAGGAGAGGCAGTATACGGTGCGCTATCATTACTGCGCGATCGACCAGGAGGAGAAAAAATGACAAAATTTGCGGCAATTAAGGGATTTGTATTTGACTTGGATGGCGTGATTACGCAGACATCCAAATACCATAGTCGTGCATGGCATCAATTGGCGGATGAGCTCGGTGTCACTTGGACCGATGAATTGGCCGAACAATTAAAAGGAATCAGCCGGATGGATTCACTGGAAATGATCTTGCGCGCAGGCGGCAAGGAAAATAACTATAGTGAAGCGGAAAAGGAAAAGCTGGCAGCGAAAAAGAATACCAACTATCTGGAGAGTCTAGATTCGATGACCGATGCAGATATTCTGCCAGGCATCAAAGATTTTCTCGATGAACTGACAGCAGCTCATTATCAAATCAGTCTGGCATCGGCGTCGAAGAATTCGCCGATGGTCTTGGAGAAGTTGGCGCTCGCCAGCTATTTCCCCAAGGTCGTGGATCCGGCGACGCTGTCTAAGGGGAAGCCTGATCCGGAAATATTCTTGCGGGGAGCCGAGCTCTTAGGGCTGAAACCGGAACAATGTGTCGGCGTGGAAGATGCGGTGGCGGGTGTACAGGCGATTAACGCGGCCGGCGAGCTGTCAATTGGTATCGGCGACTCAGCGACGCTGCATGAAGCAGATATTGTTTTTGCCACGACTGAGGGGCTGACACTTGCTGCGATAGAAAAAGCGATGAAACAGTTGGCGTGATAGCTGCGCTGAAAATTTTTAAAAAAAATGGCCTCATCCCAAAGGATGAGGCCATTTTTTTCGCATGCGGCGCTTTCAATGCAGCACGGTGTACCTGCGAGCGAATTGACAGCGGGCTGAACCGTGAATATAATCAGTAGAAAAAATGATACTTTCAACAACAGAGAGTGAGTGTGCAGATTATATGGAACAACTATGGCTGAAACGAAGGTCGGCATGTGCCACCAGTTCGTGGAGTGGCGGCGAAACGACTGAATTTTTTATTTATCCTGAATCGGCAAGCTACGCGTCAAGACAGTTCAGTTTTCGCTTTTCTTCGGCAACGGTCACACAGCCGCGCTCAACATTTTCTATGCTTTCCGGATATTACCGCTATCTGATCCCGCTCGATCAGCCCATCACGCTGCATTATCAGGGGCACGGGTCCGCACACTTGGCACCGCTTGAGAGCGCGGCGTTTGACGGCGGCTGGACGACAGAGTCGGTGGGTGCCTGCCGTGATTTTAACGTGATGATTAATAAAAGTGAAGACTGGCAGGCCAATGTTAGTGTTGTAACAGACAGCAGTTCACTGCGATGCACGGGTTTATTCACCGGGATACTGGCATTGAACGAATCTGTCACCGTGTCTGACTCAGTGGGCACGTTCTCTGTTTTATTACAGTGCGGTGACTTCCTGCTTCTTAAAGGGAAGCAAAATGAAACGCTTGCTATAGAAGGAGAGACACATGCGGGTCGGATAATCCAATGCACACTCACGCAAAATCAGCAAGAGTGACTCACCAGTCACTTTACTGGCCATTTCGGACGAGATGATGGGTGTGAGCGAGTCCGATTGACAAGTCGTGAATTAGGTCGCCCGCGTCTTCCAAGCCGACGGAAAGACGCAGCAGCCCGCTGACTATACCACTTTTTTCGCGGGCCGCTTGATCGAGTTCAGCATGCGACATTTTCGGTGGGTAGGATAGAATGGATTCAACAGCGCCAAGGCTGACTGCAAACAGAGGCAGCGTGACGGCATTGGCAAAGGCACGAGCCGCGTTCTCGTCTTCCAGCTCGAAAGACAAGACAGCGCCACCGCTCCGTGCCTGTTTTTTTTGTAGGTCAGTCTGTGGATGACTGGCGAGTCCGGGATAATAGACCGTCCGCACTTCAGGCTGCTGCTCGAGAAATTCAGCGATTCGAAGCGCTGAGTCGGACGCTTGCTTCATGCGCACGGCGACCGTTTTCATCCCGCGCAGAAGCAACCAGCTGTCTTGAATACCGAGGACGGCGCCCATGGCATTTTGCAAAAAATAGAGACGATCGGCCAATTCGTTATTGGCCGCCACAGCGAGTCCAGCAACGACGTCGCTGTGGCCGGATAGAAATTTAGTCGCGCTATGCAGAACGAGATCTGCGCCAAGCTGAAGCGGTTGTTGATAGACAGGTGTCATGAATGTGTTATCTACGAAGGTCAGACATCGATGCGCTTTTGCAAGTTCAGAAACTGCTTGAATGTCGGTGACGCAGAGGGTTGGATTGGACGGTGTCTCCAAATAAATGACCTTTGTATTAGGTTGAATGGACTCTTCGATTTCTGCTAGATGTGTTGTGTCGACGAATGTATGGCTAATTTGCAGGCGATTGAGTATTTCAGTGACGAGGCGATACGTACCGCCATAGACATTTCGTGGTATAATCACATGATCACCTGCAGAAAATAGGAGAAAAGCGGTGGAAATTGCCGCCATGCCTGATGAGAAGGCGAATCCGCGTACGCCACCTTCAAGCTTGGCGATCGCCGTTTCCAATGCGTCACGCGTTGGATTGCCCGATCTGGAATAATCATATTTGCCATAATGATCGAAATCTTTCTGATGAAACGTCGAGGCAAGATAAATAGGAAGATTGGATGCTCCGGTCACGGGATCAATCGTCACCGTGTTTTTTATTAATTGTGTGGAGAATTTGTAGGGCTCAGTCATGGCAGTCGCTCCTTTTAACGTTGAATATAGTCATCATGCGGTAACAAAAAACGCTCTTCCAGGATAAGAAGAGCGTGCATGCGCCTGTTCTTCTTATCCTTCAGACAGTTGAGCGTCTGCTGGAATTAGCACCTTGCCAATAGATGATCGGCGGTTGCTGAAGCGTCATTGGGCCAGTCCCTGATACTTCTCTCGATAAGAGTTGTTTGTATTCAATTAAATATAGCCAAGTATAGAGGATTGTATATTGAAATTCAAGCTATTATTGATAGATATATATTATCAAGTTTATTTGTATAAAACACATTGACTTAATTGGTTATGGACGTATAATGAGGCTAATGTTCATGAACAGAACGAGTCGAATGCTTAGCGAGAATTAATTTTTAAATAAAACTAAATATCATTCTTATCAAGAGTGGCGGAGGGACTGGCCCGATGAACCCCGACAACCAGCACATTGTGTATGGTGTTAATTCCAGCAGAGCGATCTGAAAGATAAGGAGATGATGTACGAATATGTCTTCCTGTCTTTAAGCGGGAAGACATTTTTTACGTGTTCTCTGTTCTAACTCTTGTGAACGATATACAGTTGGTTAATTAGGAATAGTTGATTTTAATTACTAATAGGGTGGCTACTACAATTAACAAAGCGATTTCCCAGTATTTAAAAAAAACGGCTCTCCCCTTTTCAGATGACAATTAATAGATCGGTCCTTTCATAAATTTTCAACTTATTTGTTAACTAGACAGTTCTTACTTCAGTATATCTGTACCAATTTGTTTCTATATATAATACCAAATTTTTTAAGAGAAGCTTCTTACTGGTCACGAGTAAATAGGAAAAAAGGAAGGAAGGTGAGGGCCAATGCATTTACGTAGTATGCGTTTAGAGGACTACGCGGATGCGTATAAGCTGTGGCAGCACGTACCTGGAATGAATTTAGATTCACTCGATAATAGCTTTGAAGGCATTGCGCGATTTCTTATACGCAATCCGAACACGTCAATAGTCGCCGAGGAAGACGGACAACTCGTTGGCACATTGCTTGGGGGGACGGATGGGAGAAAGGGATTTATTTACCATACCGCCGTCCATCCGAACTATCAGGGACGACATATCGGCGCTTTAATGACGGATTATGTAAGCAAACAATTCAAGGCGGACGGGATCGTTAAAATCGGCTTATTCGTCGTCGCTGGCAATCATGCGGCGAAGCAATTCTGGCAACACAAAGGTTGGTCGACGCGGCCGGATATTATCTATCTTGATCGTGACTTGTGACGGCTTAGCCGTTGCTTCGTCTGGAACAGATTAATAGAATAGGAGGATCATTCAATTGACTGATGAACAACAACGGTTTGATACGTTAAAAATACATGCGGGCTATCATCCTGAACAGCATTTATATGCGTCATCGGTGCCCATTTACGAGACGGCTGCTTTTGGCTTTGGCGATACGGCACGCGCAGATAGGCTTGTGAACTTCGAGGAAAACGGGTATAGCTATACACGCATGGGCAATCCGACGACTGCTGTGCTGGAGGAACGCGTCGCCCGGCTGGAAGGCGCGGAGGAGGCGATCGCTGTGGGTTCTGGAATGGCAGCGATCACCTATACATTGCTCAATCTCGCGGAGGGCGGCGGCGAGATCATCACTGCGAGCAATATATACGGATCAAGCTTCGACGAATTTCGAACGCTGTTTCCGAAATATGGAATCACAATTATTTTCGTTACGGACATTAATGATCTACAGCAAATTGAGTCGGTCATTACCGAGCGAACGAAAGCCATCTTTGCTGAAAGTGTCACCAATCCGTCGACGATCATCACTGATGTAGCGGCGCTTGCTGCGCTGGCGCACGCGCGCGGCATTCCGCTCGTCGTGGATAATACATTCTCAACGCCGTATTTATTCCAGCCAATAACTTATGGTGCGGATATCGTTGTGTATTCGTCAACGAAAGGATTAAATGGACACGGCAATGTAATCTCCGGACTGATTGTGGATAGCGGGCAATTTGACTATCGGAATGGGCGCTTTCCTCAATTCGATGAAGAAGAGTTCGTGCTTGGCAATGAAGAGACAGGAGTAAGTCAAAGCTATGCTGAGGCGTTTGGTCAGCGTGCCTTTGCGGCGCGCATTCGGATCAAATATTTACGCCTGTTCGGGGCGGTTCTCAGCCCTTTTTCAGCCTATCTGCTATTACTCGGACTTGAGACGCTGTCTGAGCGGCTCAGCAAACAGGTCGCAAGTGCTGAGAAGGTCGCTGCTTTTCTGGCCGCTCATCCGCATGTCAAAGATGTTCACTACTCAAGTCTACCGGCGCATCCACAGTATGATCTGGCTAAAAAGTATTTTCCACGCGGCGTCGGTGCCATTTTCGCCTTCGTTGTCGACGGGACTGAGGCGCAGACAAAGAAGCTGATCGATGCGGTTAAACTATTCAGCTATTTACCGAATGTTGGCGATGCCCGCTCGTTAATTGTCAATCCAGGGCGCACGACGCATCGGGAGATTCCTGAAGCCACGCGTGCTGGAAATGGTTTAACCAACCAGTTAATTCGGCTCTCAATTGGTCTTGAGGACGTGGACGATTTGATTCACGATTTGGATCAGGCATTTGCCCGAGTATTTGATTCGGAGGCTGTCTTATGAACCTTGGGCAGATTGTCAGGGGAGGACCTGGTATTTATAGCTGTGCCCCGGGCGCGCTGCACAATCTGCCAGAAATCCTCTCTCCATTCACTGCAATTCACGTTATTACCGGTGAAAAATCATTTGCTGCGTTTGCAAAAACATGGGCTCGGCCCATTCCTTGGCCCGTTCATCGTTATGATGGCACTTCAAGCCATGAGGATATGGATCGCCTGCGCGAGGAAATCCAGGCGGCTGACTTAATTATCGGTATTGGCGGCGGGCGGGTATTGGATACTGCGAAAGGGGTCAGTCATCGTCTGCATGCCCGATTAATCTGCATCCCGACCGTGCTCGGAACATGCGCTGCCGCGACACCGCTGGCGATCATTTATAATACGCAGCGCCAACATATCGGCCGCGATCATTTTGCCGAAGCGATTTATGCCACGCTTGTCGATTTGGATTTGCTCATTCATTCGCCGAGAGAGTATTTTATTGCTGGAATCGGTGACACGCTGGCTAAATGGTACGAAGCAAAGGCGATTAGGCAACCGGCGGAGCAAGCGACGGATCCGTTCGTCACCCTTGGCCTAACTGCGGCACTTGAAACGAAGAACTTATTGCGAAACTATGCCAGTGAAGCGGTAGAAAGCCTCGATCGTCACGTGATCACGGATGACTTTCGCATCGTTGCCGACACGATTGTCGGTGTGTCTGCGATGGTTGGCGCTTGTGCGCGTGATTACGGCCGTGCATCTGGCGCGCATGCTGTCCACAATGCTATGAGTCAAATCAAAGAAACGCACCGCTTTCAGCATGGGATTAAAGTGGCTTATGGGCTGCTTGTGCTTCTGAGCGCAGAGGGTGAAGAGCAGGAAGTACGCCAATTGCTAAAGTTTTATAAGCGCATTGGCCTCAAGTATTCACTGCGTGCTTTCATCAACGGCGATGTCCAAGCGGCACAGGACATTCTTGTGAAGGAATGTGTGCAGAACGAGGTTGGCTTTCGCTACGTCTTCGATCCGCTGACCGATAGCTTGATTCGTCGCGCCTTCAACCGGTTGGAAGAAATCGCAGGCGATCAACAGGCGGATCAGCAGGAGAGTGGGGTGAAATGACTTTAAATAGCGATGTGGCCGCTTTGGCCGTTTCCGATATTCGTCGGGTTGAAGAGCAGACGAAAGCTATTCCCGGCATCCTGCGTCTGACGCTTGGAGAACCTGATTTTGCGACGCCTGACTTGGTGAAGCAGGCAGCTATTCGGGCCATTGAAGAGAATTATTCACATTATTCACCAATGGGTGGCGATCACGACTTAAAAAAGGCAGCAGCCAATTATTTTGCCCTGCATGATCGTGTTCATTATGATCCGGTGACGGAAATTATCGTGACGGTGGGTGCCACTGAAGCGATAGCCGTTTGTCTTAAGACGATATTAAATACGGGTGAGGCGCTGCTTCTACCCACGCCGTCATTTCCTGGCTATGACGGCGTCGCCCGTTTGCTTGGCGCACCTGTCATTTGCATAGACACAGCAGAGAGCGGCTTTAAGCTGACGCCCGAAGCGCTGCGCCGTGCACTCATCGCGCATCCAGAATTGGCGGCGATTGTGCTCAATTATCCGAATAACCCAACTGGTGTCACGTATTGTGAAGAGGAGTTGCGCGCCTTAATTGCTGTGATTCGTGAAAAAAAACTTTACGTGATCAGTGATGAAATATACAGTGCATTGACTTTTTCAGGGAACCATACATCCATCGCGGCTCTTTATCGTGAACGGACGCTACTGATTAACGGTGTGTCAAAGTCGCACGCGATGACCGGCTGGCGGATTGGGTTTATTCTTGCGCCGGCAGGCATCACGCAGCAGCTCGTTAAGGTGCATCAATTCTATGTCACGGGTGCGGCAACAATGGCTCAGCGGGCAGCTATCTGCGCACTTGAAGCCTGTGATGGGGCAACGGCGATGATGCGCACGGCCTATGCTGCGCGTGCCAATTACCTAGTCGACGCAGTCACAGATCTCGGCTTCCACGCCATTCGCCCGCAAGGCGGTTTTTATGTTTTTGCTGAAATTCCGCCTGCGTTTCAAACGGAGGATGCCAGCGATTTTTGTCTGCGGCTTGCCAAACACGGGAAGGTAGCCTTAATTCCGGGTACGGCATTTGGCGCCGCCTATACTCATTATGTGCGTTTCAGTTTTGCCGCTTCATTGGAAAAATTACAGGAAGCTGTGCGGCGAATTCGCCATTTTCTGGAGAAAGAAGTGAAGAATAATGGATAAAGAACGTTTTCACCAGCACTTGATCGCGATTTTTCGCGAGCTTCATCGGTATCCGGAATTGTCGTCAGAAGAATTTCAGACAACAGAAAAAATAAAATCATGGCTCAGTGAACGCGACATTCGCCTCCGCCCAACCGGGCTTCCGACTGGCGCCGTCGCAGAAATTAATGGTGACGCCGAGGGGCCTATCGTTGGCCTGCGCGCCGATATTGATGCGCTGCCAATAAAAGAAGAAACCGGCCTTTCCTATCAATCTGAAAATGTAGGGGTAATGCACGCGTGCGGGCACGATCTTCATACAACGACGCTGCTTGGCGCGGCATTCATTCTCAAGGAGCAGGAAGCACAGTTGCCGGGGGGCGTGCGGCTAATCTTTCAGCCGGCCGAGGAGACTGATCACGGAGGCCTGAAAATTGTTAAAGACGGTCAGCTAGATGGACTTGACGCAATCATTGGCACGCATAATAAGCCGGATTTGCCTGTCGGGACACTCGGCATCCGAACCGGACCGCTGATGGCCGCTTGCGACAAGTTCACGCTCGTGATCACGGGGATTGGTGGCCACGCTGCCATTCCTGAATGCAGCCGTGACGTGCTCGTTGCCGCTGCTGCGTTCATTCAAGCAGTCCAGACAATTGTCAGCCGCTCTATTTCCCCGAAGAATGAGGCCGTGTTCAGTGTGACAAGCATCCGAGGCGGAACGACGTGGAATGTCTTACCCGAGCACGTCACACTATCGGGAACGGTGCGCACGTTTGAAAAAGTAGATCGAGAGCGAGCAATTGCGCGTACACAAGCGATTTTAGAAGGAATAGAGCGGGCGTACGATGTGCAGACGGAAATGGTGTGGGGAATAGGAACGCCGGCCGTCATCAATGATCCAGAACTAACTGCGGTCGTCCGAGCGGCAAACGAACGAGCGGCGAAGATTATAGTGCCCGAGCGCTGCTTGGGGGGCGATGATTTTTCCTGCTTGCAGGAGGCGGTTCCCGGTGTCTTCGTCTTTGTCGGTTCCGAAGGCTCGCAGGACTGGCATCATCCAGCATTTCGCGTTGACGAGCGAGCACTTGAAAATGGTGCATCTTTCTTCGCGCGAACAGCGAAAGCTGTATTGGCGCATTTAGCAGTCAAGGCTAACATCAATAGCGCCAATCAATTGAGTTGACAGGTCAGCGATGCGATGTTTATAATTAGCCCGATTATAGGAAGTGACAGATTGATTGAGATTGGATTCATTGACAACGAATAAGGAGGACTTAAGAAATGGCAGAGGTTGAGAGCTTTACGCTAGATCATACAAAGGTGAAGGCACCTTATGTTCGCCTGATTGCCAGTGAAAAGGGCCCTAATGGTGACGAGATACAGAATTTTGATTTGCGCTTTGTGCAACCGAATGAAAATGCAATTCCAACAGCCGGTCTGCACACGATCGAGCATATGCTCGCTAGTCTGCTGCGGGATCGACTGGACGGTGTCATTGACTGCTCGCCGTTTGGCTGCAGAACAGGCTTTCATTTAATTATGTGGGGTGAGCACGATACGGTAACTATCGCCAAAGCCTTGAAAGGCTCACTCGAATTTATTGCCGGACCCGCCAAATGGGAAGATGTTCAAGGGACGACGTTGGCCAGCTGCGGCAACTATCGCGATCATTCGCTCTTCTCAGCTAAAGAATGGGCAAAGAAGATTCTTGACGAAGGGATTAGTTCCGATCCATTTGTGCGCAAACTTGTCACGGAATCGTTATAATCGTTTTTAACGTTAAATAAACTATTAGCGACAAAAAGCAAGCTTACTTAACGGAACTTCCTTATTCCGTTAAGTAAGCTTTTTTTATGGTATGAGCGATTGGACAATTTTCAACAAAAACCCGCCGTTAAATGTCTATTTTTGTTCGTAAATATGTGTTTCACCTCATCAGTTTGTCTATGCGGGCAGGTCTATGAATTAATATGATATCGTATCAACAAAAAGGAGTTGATTTAAGATTGAGTAAGGATGAGAAAGTTATAATTATTCAGAACCGAGGATCACAAAATGAGGATCGCTGTGGTGATCGCCCAGACCCTCAGCCATCCTCGCCGTGCACAAGCCGTGAACCTTATCGCGAAGACGGTTTAGTTTACGAAGCGATTTCCGATCAATCGCTGCAAGTGTCGAATGAACCGCGTCCGCTGCTTGGTAATAAATTCGCTGACGTGACGGTAGACGTGAAGGATCCGACCTCACGAATTTTACTTGACGGAGTGGTGACGTGGAAGCCCGATGGTATTTCTTTATTGGATAGCATCGTTGGCATCATTAATGCCGGTATTATCTTTGGCATTCCGGCGGTACTGCGTGTCTGGAAAAAGAATGCGGACGGCAGCAGACCGATTGCGGAAAGCCGTGATACGGCACAATTATTATCTACTCTTGGCGACCTTTTCAACACAGCGCCGACGGACGAAATTCATGGTGTCGATTTCTCATTTGCAACGACTTCATTTCATGCTGTCGACAATAATCCCGTCTGCGGCAAGAACAGCTATTTCTTGACCCTCGACCTAGATACTTCGGTGATTCCGGGAACTTTCTTGACCAATATTATTGGAATAGCCAGCGAACCGCCGAAACTGTCTATTGATAATGTGCGTAATTACAGCTTTACCGCACTTGAAATTGGTGCGAATACGACTAATGGCTGTAGCTGCCAGTGATCGGGAGGCGCCTATATAATGAGCCATCACAATAATTTTCAACCTCCATTTTTCCCCGAGCCCCCAGAAACGTCTGAGGAGTTCAGGGAAGACGATGATGAACTGAAGGTTATTTTGAAAATTGGTGACAAAGAGATTCGGATTGACTAAAACGTCTTTTGATCTTACGTAATAGAGCCAGCCATTGTCTGGCTCTATTACTGATCGACTGAGTTTCGATGCGGCATTTATCTGGAAGGCAATGGATTAAACGAGGCGATAAGAACTGCGATAACGATTAAACCGCTGCCAATGCAAAAGCGAGGGGTAATGACTTCACCGAGGAACAGCCAGCTGAATACTGTACCAAAAAGCGGTTGGAAAAATAAGAATAATGAGCCAGCGCTTGCATCGACAAATTCCAATCCTTTATTCCAGAGAAAAAAGGCACCTGCCGTTGCGATCAAACCGAGAAACAGCACACCGGCGAGTACCTTTCGATCCATTAAATGCACGGTGCCATGCATCCAGTCTGAAACAAACCATGGCGTAGTCAGTGCGAGCGCCATCACCATGGCTGAAGCGGTCAGGAGCAGACTATTAATATGCCGCTCGGTTGCCATTTTGACAAAGACGGTGAGCAGCGCCCACGTCACCGCTGCACCAATTAATAATAGATCGCCGATAAATTGCCGGCTATGCCCTGTTGGCAGTCCCGTAGTGAGGATGACGCCTGCTGTGGCGAGCAATAGGGAAAAAAGTTTCCTTGCGGTTATGGTTTCTTTAAGCAGAAGCCAAGCAAATAGGGCGACAAACGCTGGCGTAGAGGACGTGATCAGCGACCCGGTATGGGCGTCGGACAGCGAAGTTCCCATGAATTGAAAGATTATCGAAAGAAAATAACCAAAGAAACCGATCGCGGCGAGCAGCAGCCAGTCGGAGACGGTCAAGTATGAAAAAGATTTTCGCAGTTTTCGTTGGCATAGCAGCACCGCAAATAAAAACAGTACAGCAAATAAATAGCGCAGCCAGACGAGCGCAAGCGGAGGAATATAGAGAAAAATATACTTGCTTACCACGTACATTAAACCCCATATGCTGGCAGCCAGCGCCAAATAAATTGAACCTCTTGCTTGCTTATTCATCACGAAACCTTCCCATCCAGCATCTCACATGAATTACATTTTTATCTATATTCTATAAGGTAATGATGAAAGTGCAACCCTTTTATTGACAATAGGAAGAAAAATAGTTATTTTATACCCATAGGGGTATGAGGAGGGCATCAATGAACTATACGCCGCAAATGAAAAATCGATTAAAGCGAATCGACGGACAAATCCGCGGGATTTTGCGGATGATGGAAGAAGAAGAAAATTGTCAGCAAATTGTGACGCAGATGACAGCGGCTAGAACAGCCATTGATCGGGTCATTGGGCTTGTGGTTGGCAGCAATTTGGAAAATTGTCTGCGTCGTCAGATTGAAGACGGTGGCTCAACTGAAGAATTAATCAATGAAGCAGTTAAAATGATTGTACGCAGCAGGTAGGATATTTTTTATATACTATTCGTTGGAGTATGGGGGGATTCGTATGTTTGAAGAAACCAGTCCAGAAGAAGTGGAACGTCTTATGAATGAAAACAGTGGCGTTAGCATTATTGATGTGCGCGAGCCGGATGAATTTGCCGGCGGTCATATTAAGGGCGCGGTGAATATTCCGGTGAACGAGGTTCAGTCGCGAATGGGAGAAATTGATCGCACGAAAGAACATATTATCGTGTGTCTGTCCGGTAAGCGCAGCGGGTTTGCTGCCTCAATACTCTCGGCAAGCGGATATCGTGTCCGAAATATGAATGGTGGCATGATGAACTGGACGGGAGAAGTCTACGCCTGAGAATGAATTTCGATGCACTTTGTGATCGCAGACGGTGTCGCAGGCAGGCTGTCGGCTGCGATACGTTGAGGCGTCTAGTGGAAGACACAGCATATTGTTCCCACGCATGAATGGTTGTTCATGCGTCAGTTAATTACCATAAATATCTGAAATATAAGAAAAATGTATCTTGATTTTTGTTGCATTGTCAGATAATATGACAACAGAAGATACCTTTTATATGTTAAATTATCCTTTAATAGCAATGATTTTTAGAATTATAAAATTGTAAAAAAATAAACGTTTTGAGTTGCATAATGAGGAGCAAGGCGTATATAATATAAGTGTTGAAAGCGTTACCAAAATCAAAGGGAGTGTTTTCTATGATGGCAGCAATTGGTATCTTCGGAACGGTTTGCACAATTTTGCCTATGGTTGCAGCAGTGGTTTGGGATAGATATAGTCAGAATCACAGCGGATTTACCGCGTAAAATGAATTTATGTATAAAGAGGTTCACTTAGCGGCGTCATGCGAATTGCATGACGCCATTATTTTTTTTGCACGCAAAAACCATCCGCAATTTCCTGCGGACGGCTTTTGGCTTTGCTGCCTATAGCAGGCAATCAATAGCAGATAATCGCGCCAACAATAATTAATAAAATAAACAGAACAACAAGCAGTGCAAAGCCATTATTTCCTTCGGATGCGTAGCAAGTCTCTGCCCCTGTCGCTGCGGGATCACACATGCGCCTCCACCCCCCCATCGATTGAACAATTCATTATATGTAGGTACACGCCCATTGGGAATACAATTCTTGAAAAATTTACAGGCATTGGTGTGTATTCTTTTTACGGACAGGCAGATATTAAGACAAATGCTGCCCATTTGGGTACACTGAGAAGTGACAGGAAGGGGGCGATTAGCAATGGGTGAACAGGCAAAAGTCTTGATGATTACTAAACAATTCTGTCCGTATTGTACGCGTGCGAAAGCGGTTCTCGATCACGCGCTGGAAGGTAAATACAATGCGCAGATTGAAACAGTCGTCCGCGAACAGGATGAGAAGCGTTTTGACGCGCTAAAGGAAAAATATCAATTTTTGACTGTGCCGACATTTGTTGATGTCGCTTCAGGAAAGACGCTCAGTGATTCCCAAGAAGAAACGATCACTGAATTCATGCAAACAGCGCTTGGTTGAAACCCTGCTGGAAGAAGTGTTTCACGTAAATCGTGAAACGCTTTTTTCTTCAGCGGACAGTGCGTCTTCGGCGGCGCCATCGTGCCACTTGTAGCCGAGGGGCACTCCAACCGCGAGATTGCCGAACGAACACCACTAATCTTTAACAACTATTTTAAATTAAACTCCCACGGCCAATACGTCGTTAACTGATGCAATTTTATTCTCTTTGTTTTATTCTTATAATAAATCAGTACAATTACTTTTTGATTTGCGGTCTGCAACCCGAGTTCCGAATCTATAAAGTTTATCCAGTGATTGGGTTGATAGTGAATAATATTTGTGAGTGACCGTCCATCCCGAATAAAAGTTATTTTAACATTCGTCTTGGATAATTTAAAAGATTTATTGTGATAAAGGTAACCATCGTAAATTCCTGTTAGGTTACCTTTATCGCTTAGAAAAGCTGTCCACTCGCTGTTAGCTGAATTTCCCATCCATATAGGATGCTTAGAACATCGATTGACATAACCCGCATAAACACCATAGGCTAGTAAAACCATGACAATAAGTGTAACAGTCCCCCAAAGAATAGTTTTTCTCACTGTATCTCCTTTATTTATACGGTCACCTTAAGGCGCAAAATTAATATCCCTGCAAAATACAAACAAACTCTTAGAAATACTATACATTGAGCAAAATATTTAGTGTTTTCCTTAATTGGCGGGCTATTGTGCTACTAACACAATTTCACATGTCGTTAATTCGGTATGTTTAAAGAGCGGTAAAAAATTTTGGCAACAAAGAGAGGGGGCCGAGAGGAAAATTCAGCGATTGTTTCTTGCTTTTTCGGGTGTTCGTTTTAATATGTTTACCTGATTATTCGAGCCAACGCACGCTTAAGTTATTTCGAAACCGGAACTGTGCACAAATTAAAAGACGTCAAAGATAAATAGAGATTTGACTAGGGTGTTTAGAAGATGGTATCATAAAAAATAATAAATATATTCATTTTTAATATATCATAAAATACACTATATGTCAACAAATTTGGGAGGGAAAATTTAAAATGCAAGAACTGACCGTTTGGAATTCAGCACTCATACAGAAGCAGGCCGTGCATGCCATTCTGGGTTGCAATGCGAGGACAGCACCATTTGGTCTGATTTTGACGGAAAATCAAGCCATAGCGCTCGAGCAGCAGCGGTTCTATGCACTTAAGGAAAACGGGCGGGTCGAATTCGGCGGCGGTGTGATTGAAAAACTCATTGCGGCATTTTGTGATTCGCCTTATCTTTGCCAAGATCATTATGAAGAGACGCTACATGAATTGTTGACCATTTTTTACTATTACAAGAACGAAACGCTCGACTTGCTCAGCGACGGTCGGCTAATCGCGGAGATGAAACAAGCGTACAATGGTCCATGTCACGGTTCACTCGAATTGCTGGCAGGAGACGAGCTTGAGCGCCTCTCCCGCGACTTGCGCAGTGGAGGCATTCGAGGGGGATTCCTGACAGGGGGAAAAGACTATGACTAATCCGGAACGGCATTGCGTAATTAACAGTCGGCAATTGAGCAGTGATAACTACTTTCAGTCACTGCTTGAGAAGGCATACGCGCAAGGCGTATTGGCGACACGCGCACTGGAAAAGATGCAGATGGATTGTCTAGACTTGCTCGCACAGCATGTCGAAGCTTTTCAAAAAGGGAGAAGCAGCTCCATTCCAGTGGAGGGAGCTGAGCACATCATGCATTCTATCTTTTTCACACTGGGAATCGCCGCAAAGCATTATCCGTATCCAGATGACGCGGTTATCGCGCTACAGAGTCGGGGGGTACGCGCACTGTTCAATGATGGCTTGAAACGTACAAAGCGTCTCGTTCAATCAACACGGCTGCTACATGCCACCATTGTCGCTCATTTGATTCACTCCGACAATCAGTTTTATACATCGACGGTCGTCGATGGTATTCATGGCTTTTTTAAACTGTATGACCCGGTTTTTGCGGC
The DNA here is from genome assembly GCA_047718535.1 of Sporolactobacillus sp. Lineage (GTDB taxonomy): Bacteria > Bacillota > Bacilli > Bacillales > Sporolactobacillaceae > Sporolactobacillus. Next base: position 131,511 of record JBDNRH010000003.1, on the reverse strand, counting down.
ACAGGACATTCATATTACGGCTGATTATCCAGTGTTTCAGCCATTTGAAAAACTGTCTGGTATCGAATTTATTCACAAGTATCTAACGTGTATTTATTATGAGAATTGCTTTTGTGGTTACTTTTCAGATGAGGCGATTCACGAGTTGCTTTGCGGTTATTCAGCAGACTACCACACACTGCTGATGAATCTTTATGGTCCGGTGCTAACCAGCGCAATCGGCTGCAAGCTGACGGGACGGCCGCCGCGCCAGCTTAATTTGAATGCTGACGCCGTAGGGTTAATCGGTAAGCGTTTGGAACAAGAAAGCCGGACGGATATTCAAGCGCTGCTGGAAGCCACCGTCGCTGAGTTGGCAAGAGATATGCGGTTACCCGCCGCGCTCACCGGCTATCTTCGACGCAGCTGTGAATCGCTCTCGGTGTCGGTCGAACTTGCTGTGAAAACCGGAACACTTGATCATGTTTTTTTGATTCCTGTTCATGGCGTTTATAAACCGGAGACACAGGTGGTTTCTTTGGTAAAGATGGACGACGCGAACTATCGCCGTGTCGTGCAGTCGCTGAATCAATCCCGCAGCACGAACGGACGAATCAAAATGCTGCGCCAGGAAATTCATGCCTTTGATGATCTTGTCGATCTCTTGCTGGACGTGGAGTGGACGGAGGATGAAATGCTACTTGTACTTGCCGCCCTTGCGCCTGCAGAACAAGCGGCACTGACTCGCCTATATGCCGCGCCTTTGTCGCGACATGAGGCAGAGTTGCGCAGCGGCGAGCAGCGGCTGCGCCGAAGTTTGATTCGTTTAAACAAAGCACGGCTTACTTATTTTGGCAGCACCAAGTTTTTCTAATATCATCAAAATGTCCACGCTCCGCATCCTGTATCAACAATTTTTGTAGTAAAACACTGCCAGTTGCGTGCGGTCACGCAGCTCGAGCTTCTCAAGCACTGTGCTGATATAGTTGCGCACCGTGCCTTCGCTTAAAAAAAGCCGCTCGGCAATCTCGCGGTTGGAGAGACCCTCGGCTACGAGTGACACGATATCTGTCTCGCGTTCCGTCAGGCTGCTTTGGCTGAAGTCTGGCTTTTTTTTGCGATCAATTAACGATGGAAGCTTGTTGACGATGGCGTCGCCGAAGACGCGCTGTCCGCTGAAGACGGCTTTGAGTGCCGGGACGATACTTTCAAAGTTCTGCTTCAGAATATAGCCTTTCGCGCCAATACGGAGCGCCTCAATGATATAGTCATCGTCAGAAAAGGTCGTGAGAAACAGCACTCGCGCATCTTTGAATGCCTCAAGTACTTGCTTTGCGGCGACGATGCCAGTCGAGCAGCCCATGCGAATATCCATTAACAAGATGTCGGGTCGATGGTGGTGGAACAGCTTGACCGCTTCATCAGCACTTTGACCAAAGGCGCAGACAGTCAGTGAATTGTCTGCCTCAAGGATTGTTTGAATGGAGCGGCAGACGAGCAGATCGTCGTCGACAATCAGTACGCGAATCATGTATCCAATCCCCTTTCATTGCGACGGCAGGATATTGTTAAAGATTTTTGATCCTTGTCGGGTTAACATTACACATTCTCTTTCTTCGGGATCGTTATAAATAATTCAAATCCTTTTGACGTATTTATTTGAAATTGACCATGGAAAGCCTCGACGCGGCTCTGCATATTTTTCAGCCCAATTCCTTCATGCCTATTAATGGCGCCGGAGCGGCCGTTGTCGGCAATGATCAGCTGGTAAAACGCCGGATGCTCACGCATGGTCATGCGTGCCTGCGTGGCGTGTGAGTGGCGAGCGATATTGTTGAACGCCTCTTTGGTAATGGCGATTAGTGCGTATTTCATGTCGCGAGGCGGCGCCTGGCGGACGCTATAAATGATTTCCAGCGGGCAGAAATTGAAGTGAGCAGCGAGTCGATTGAACTGATCCTGCAGATCAATCGACTCATCATATAAATGATGCACGCTTGTGCGAATGCTGTCCATTGCCGCTGAGAGCGTCTGCTTGAGTGTGAGCAGCGGCTCGGAGTGTACCGGTTCTGCGCGGCCGGCGGCCAGCAGTGCACCTACTTGCAGCAATGCACTTGAAAGCAAGTGGCCAACGCTGTCGTGAATGTCGCGGGCAATGCGATTGCGTTCAGCGAGCGTCGCCACTGTCACTTCGCTGTCTTGCTCGTGCAGTAGCTCACGATTCTTCTGGCGCAGCTCCCGCGCAAGTTCCCGCGACCCATCAGCAGGTCATAGTAGCTGTTGCGCCGAGCGGCAAGCGCTGCTGAACGCTGGCTTATGAGCAGCACGAGCAGCATAACGGCGATTAAAGTGAATGCCGTGTCAAGGCCTGCGCCGCTGATGTAGAAACCGAAGGGAAGCAGTGCTGTCAGCCCAACGGCGAATGACCGATCAGCGAGCAAGTCATAGCTGATCAGCGGCAGGAAGACGGTGCACGGTGAATAGAAGATAGCAAACACAATAAAGAGTTCCGCGCAGAGTGCGCGCCAGCGCGGCGCCTCCACGTAACTGAGCAGTCCGGCAGTGATGACAGCAGCGAGCGCCGCTACGACGTTCGGCGCGTGTAGGCTGGCCAGCAGGCAGGCGATAAAAATAATGGCTTTGTCAATAAGTCCTTCCATTACTATGATTCGCTCGGGCGCTATGCGGAGAATATGTATGCGATGCTGGCTTTCATCGCTGTTTTTGGAACGTTGACGTATTTGATCGTAAGGAGGCGCAAATATGCCAGTCTTTAACATTTGTCTGAAAATCTTCAGGAAAAATATTAATAATGTACTTGTGTATCTCATTATTTTCTGCGGACTGAGCGTGCTGTTCGCCTTTTCTTCCAATTCGTCAGGCAGCACGACCGGCTTCGCGCAGGAACGCGTCGACATTGCTTTGATCAGCAAAGAGCAGACACCGCTGACAGCCGGCTTAAAGCAGGCGCTTGCGCCGAGCGCGAACTTTATTGCGCTGCCAGACCAAGTCGAGCAGATGCAGGACGCGCTGTTCTTTAACCGGGTCAGCTATATTCTCCGTATTCCGAGTGGCTTCAGCGCAAGCATCATGCACGGCGGCACGCTCAAGCTGGACAAACGCGTCGTCTCCGGTTCGGCGGACAATGCCTATATTGATCGAGTGGTGCGTCAATACTTTCAGCTCGCGTCGGTGTATGCCAAATATAATCCGGCGCTGAGTCAGGCACAAATCGCCAGAAAGGTGCTCGCCGACTTAGCCAAAACAACGCCGGTCACGCTCAGCAGCCATCCTGTCGCCTCGAGCGGCAGCCTTTATCTGTCGCACTACTTCAATTTTTCGGCTTACGCGCTGACTGTGACGCTTTTGCTTGGCATTGCCACCATTTTCATCGTGCTTAATGACGAAGACATCAGCCGGCGTATGCGCTGTGCGCGCTCAGCGTGAATGCCCAGCTTGCGCTTGTCAACTTGCTCTTTGCCGCCATGTGCTGGGCCTTCTTCGCAGCGCTCGGCTTCCTGCTTGACTGGAAGGACGTCGCCGCTTCCCATCCGGGCTTGCTGCTGCTCAATTCTGGGGCCTTTTCTCTGACGATAGCCGGTTTCAGCTATCTCGTCGGCAGCATCGTTACGAACCGGGAGGCACTGTCGGCGATTGCCAACATCTTCGGTCTTGGTACGGCATTCCTGAGCGGAGCGTTCGTTCCGCAGGAGCTTATGAATGGGACTGTGCTGAAAGTGGCGAGTTTCACGCCGACATACTGGTTTGTCACGGCCAATGATCGCATTCATAATCTGACGGACGACGCCTGGCCGGCGGTCACGCCAATCATTGGGAACGTGCTGATTGTGCTTGCGTTCGGCGTCGCCTTCTTCATCGTGGCACTCGTGCTCGGCAGACGCCGGCAGCTGCGGGCCTGATTTAAGTCCGCGATAAGAGAATGTCGTGCTCACGAAACAGCCAGAATTCATGCGTCGCTATTTGCTCCGTTTTCTCAACTTGGATTTAAGCGAATATTAATAAAATAAACAGATAATGAGAAATCAGAGAAGGACTTTTCTTCTCTGACTTTTTTAGGTAGGATAAACATAGTGATGCTTGTTAAGGAGACTGTCTATGAATTCATTACTTTGGGTCATTGAATTTTTTCTACATATTGACAAGGTGCTTGTTCACGTTGTTAATCAATATGGAATATGGACGTATGCCATTTTATTTGCTGTCATTTTCGTGGAGACGGGGATTGTCATCTGTCCGTTCCTCCCGGGGGATTCGCTGCTGTTCGCCGCTGGTGCGATTGCCGCGCATAACGAATCGGGAATCAATATCGGCTTGCTGCTTATGCTCGTTTTCTTGGCAGCGTTTATTGGGGACAATACAAATTATTGGATCGGACGAACAATCGGTCAGTCGCTGCAAAAGCATCATCTTGCTGTGAGACTGATCAATGCCGACAAGATGGCGAAAGCCGAGCGATTCTTCAATCATTATGGCGGTTTCGCCATCTTTCTAGGCCGTTTCGTTCCGTTCATTCGCACATTCATGCCGTTTATTGCTGGCGGAAGCCGGATGTACTATCCAATATTTCTGATTTTTGACGTGATTGGTGGTGCCGTCTGGACGTCACTCGGCCTGTTTGCTGGTTACTTCTTTGGCAGTATTCCGTTTATTAAGGCACATTTCTCACTGATTATGCTGCTGATTGTGGCCGTTTCGTTGCTCCCTGTATTGATTGTCTGGCTGAAGAATCGGTTTGGCAATCGCTTCAGCAGATGATCACGATGGGCAGAAGTGGGCCTAAGCGCGTTTTCCTCGCCCATATTGTGGGAAATATGATACTGTAAGACGAGGGTAAATTCCCAGTATTAGAGAAAGTGGGAAGCGTCTTATGAGGAGAAGAAGCAAGCATTCGCTTAATCAATCATGCAAGCGACGAAGTGGTATCGGACCTCCCTTGATTGCCGAATGAGCAAACACATCATTCTGCTAGAATAAATCAAGTTGGAGGTTTTTAACGTGGAGCAACAAAAAGAAGGAAAAAAATTACGCGCCTATCAAGCGGCGCTTATGGCGTTCACTGTCGTCCTTGGCTTCGGCGATGTTGTGAATAATTATGAGGGACAGGGACTTGGCGTGGTCACCAGCTGGGTGATCATGATTGGTTTGTATATGCTCCCCTATTCATTAATGGTTGGACAGCTCGGTTCGACGTTTCATCAGGATAATGGTGGACTCACGTCATGGGTCAGGCATACGTCAGGCACGCGTTTCGCTTATATGGCGGCATGGACGTATTGGGTTGCTAATATTCCTTATTTGGCCGAGGTGCCTCAGCAAACCGTGATTTCTATCGGCTGGGCGGTGCGCGGCAATAATTCACTGACGACAGGTTCGCACGCGGCCGTCATTATTCAATTGCTGAGTATCGCATTGTTTCTCGTCTTTCAATGGGTGGCGTCGCGCGGTTTGCGCTATATTAAATTGATCGGTACAATTGGCGGGATCGCCATGTTTGCCATTTCGATGCTGTTTATTTTACTGTCACTTGTCGTTCTGTTCATGCCGGGGACAAAAATGGCCACACCGCATCTGTCGTTTCAATCGTTTCTGCCGCATTTCAATTTTGCTTATTTAACGACAATCGCGCTGCTTATTTTCTCACTCGATGGCTGCGAAATTGTTTCTCCATACGTTTCGCGAATGAAAAATCCATCGCGCGCATTCCCGCGCGCGATGATTATGCTGGCGACAATGGTTGGCATTACCGCGCTTCTCGGTTCCTTTTCACTGAGTATTTTCTTTGATTCCAATCATATTCCGCGTGATCTGCGAATGAACGGAGAATATTACGCGTTTCAGCTCATTGGCGGTTATTTCCATGTAGGCAATCTACTGCTTTACGCCTATTCAATCGCCAATGTATTGGCCCAGCTGTCTGTACTGGTTGTACTCATCGATGCGAACAGCCGAATCCTTGTTTCCGACACAGACAGGCATTATATTCCGCGGGCCTTGTTTAAGACGAATGATCGGGGAACCCCAGTGAATGTCTATAGTTTGACGACCATTCTTGTCAGTTTCATTAATATTATTCCAATCTTTGGAATCTCGGATATGAATAATGTCTATAATTGGCTGCTTAATTTAAATGCTATCATTCAGCCACTGACTTGCATCTGGATCTTCTACGCGTTTATGCAAATTCGCAAGAAGACTAGTGGATTCACATCCGCTTATGTGTTTGTGGCTGATCATAGAATCGCCAGAGGTATTGCTGCTTGGCTTATTTTTGCCACTGTGATTGCTTGTTTCTTTAGTTTGTTTCCTGCGGTCAAAGTGTATTCAGCCACGTGGTGGTATGAGCTTGGTCTCAACCTGTTTTCACCGCTACTGCTCGTCGGACTCGGCTTTATCATGCCAGGCATTGCGCGTCGCCAAAGAGAAACGATAGAAAGCCACGCATAAGAAAAAGGCGAAGGGACTTGAAGTCCTTTCGCCTTTTTAAAAATCAGCAAGCACATTTATAATCAGATATGGAGAAAATAACGGGCAAAGAGCGCTGCGCAGGCAGCACCGAGAAATGGTGCAATACCAGGCACAAGGATACCATATTGCCAGTCGTTATTAGCCTTGCCGCCGGGAATAGGGAGAATCGCGTGGGCGATACGAGGTCCCATATCACGGGCTAAGTTCATGGCGAATCCCGTCGGACCGCCCATACCCATACCAATGGCCCAGACTAGAAAGCCGACAGCGATAGGAACGATGCCTGGGGTATGCACTTGGCAAATCGCCAGAATAGCTGTGATAAAGATAAATGTATCAATGAACTCGACAAAAAAGTTACGTGGCAAATTACGGACATTCGGATTCGTCGAGAAAATATTACGAATCTTGATTCGATCCAAGTCAGAAGATGCCTTGAATTGATCATAATAGGCGATGAACACAACGATTGAACCAAAGATACCGCCCAGCACCTCGGCGATGCTTAAAGGAATGACATTGGACCACGGAATATTTCCAAGAATTGCCTGTGCCACGACCATTGCTGGATTGATGCAGACATTACCAAAAATAAATAAAGAGATCGTGATGCCGAAACCCCATGTTGTAATTGCGAAAATGTGACCGGATCCCTGATATTTGGATGTTTTCAGAACCTCGCAGCAGTGTACACCGACACCGAAAATGATCATCAATGCTGTTCCTAAAAACTCCGCGATTAATTGGTGCATTTTTTTAACTTCCCCCTGCTTGATGTGTTATACAGATGAGTATAGCGAGTCGAGACGGCTTCTTCTTAACCGATATTATGATAAGATTTGACTGCAATTCTTAGAATGCGGTTACAAAATGCATATTTTTTGACTTATTTGCGTCCCTTTCGGCACAAATCACTAAAAATGGTGGAATTTGTAACGGAAAAGATATGGAGACGCTGCTGTTCATTTGCTATACTCCTCGTAGGGGAATTTTTATTAATTAAAATAGTATTGAGGAGCCGATTTGCGACTTGGAGTCCATTCGTTTTTATTTTGCTTCAATTAATGAAGAGTCATACCGCATTGATGTTGGTGAATGCCGACTTATTTTGCCGATTGCCGGTGAAATTGACTGGCTGACGGCAGGCAGCAGCTATAGGATCGACCATACTCACGTTTGTTTGCTGACCGCAAGCGTTGACCAGTTTCGCAATTGTTCGGAAATGAATGAAAATTTAATTGTTCGACTGCCAAAGGAGTATGCGCGTGCCTATATCAAATCGGATGTGATCAATCATAACGGTTTTGTATGGAAAATAGATCAGCGATTGCAGCCTGTGAAAGATTTGATAATTCAGGAAGTCAATGCCAATAATGAAGAAGAAGCGATTCTGCTGCTCAACTATTTACTTCATAAGGTAGCTGTTCAGACTGTGACAGCTTCCCTTCGCTTTATTCAGCAGCATTATACGGAGAAGATTGATATTCGAATGCTGGCCGAACTGGAACATTATACACCGACTTATTATTGCGATTGGTTTAAACGAAAAATGAAAATGACGCCGATTGAATATGTTCATTTTCTGCGCATTCATCGTGCCAAAGAACTGCTTCAGGATTCTAATCTGAGTATGCTGTCAATTGCCTATCTACTTGGCTATGAGTACAATGCTTCTTTTACAAGAATGTTCAAGAAGTATGAGCGGATGGCGCCTTCGGAATACCGATCAGGGATTCATATGCGAGCAGGCAAATCAATTTCTCCTCAGAACTGTACTGTGTTAAACTGAGTACGGAAATGTTTTCATGAGTAACAGGGGGGAGAAATGTGTACAGCGTAGAAATACCAGTGCGTTTTGTCGATTGCGATGGTATGGGCCATGTGAACAATGCGGTATACTATACGTATTTCGAAGAGGGCAAGAGAGAAATCTTTCGTTTGTTTACACCGGATTTAAGTTTGGACGACTTCCACGTCATCGTTGCATCGACTCATTGTGATTATATTCAGCAAATTAATTACGGGGAGACTGTGACCGTCTACACATGGATTTCCACGATCGCACAATCCAGCTTCGATATTGAACATGCGATAGCCGCTGCAGACGGCAGCTGGCATGCCCGCGGACGGGTAACGATGGTCGGTTATGATTATCGCAATAAATGTGCAGCTCCACTGTCTGATTCAATCAAATCTGTCCTTGCCAGTCACCGGCTGGCACCGGACAATGTGCCGGAACTGCGTCAAATTCGTTTCAGCGCGCCTTCGGTCTCCTGATCGATACACGTCCAAAAGGAGGATTCGGAAAAATTCCGAATCCTCTTTTGGATCAAGTCACCGGTTTATAGAATGGGGGAGAGCAGCCGAGAAATAGATTCTTTAAATCGGATCAATAGTGAGCGGCGATTATAGTCCTCCGCTGTTAATTCTCGTGATAAGCGGCAATCTCCAAGAAAAATCGTTGCGAGTTTGCAGGCAGTCTCTTCATGATAGATGAATGCATTGACTTCAAAATTCAGGCTGAAGCTGCGATAATCGATATTGCTCGTACCCACCGTCGCAATCCGTCTGTCGACAACAATCGTTTTTGCGTGAAGAAACCCATTTTGATAGAGGAAGACATGGGCGCCTGCATCGAGCATGAGGCCAATATTGGAGTAGGTTGCCCAATAAACAAAGGCATGGTCCGGTTTATTCGGAATCATAATTCGCACATCGACATTTGACAGCGCAGCGACAGACAGCGCGTTCAGCAGACTTTCATCAGGAATGAGGTAGGGTGTTTGAATATAAACGCTTTCTTTGGCTGACAGGATCATCTTAATAATTGCGTTTTTAATCTGTTCCCATCTGCGGTCAGGACCGCTGGAGACGATTTGCAGACCGACCTCACCATATTGCTGCAGTTGATAAAGGTGATAATAGCCCTGAAAAGGTACCTTTTCCCCGGAAGCTTGATTCCAGTCCAGTAAGAATCGAGCCTGGATGCTGTTGACGGCGTCTCCGCAAATGCGCAGATGGGTATCCCGCCAGAAGCCGAACTTCTTGCTCAAACCAAGGTATTCATCACCAACATTAAAGCCGCCAATATAGCCAATTTCGCCATCAATAATAACTAGCTTCCGGTGGTTGCGATAGTTAATTCGCATATTCAGCAGCGGCAGACGCCCGGGAAAGAAACGCATAAACTTACCGCCAGCTTCTATAAGCGGACGTATGGCCCGTTTGGAAAGCTGACGTGATCCTTCATCATCCACAAGCAGACGAACGATAACCCCTTTACGTGCTTTTTCCGTCAGTGCATCGATAATTTCCGTACCGAGAAAATCACCGCGGAATATATAATATTCAATATGGATGTGATGGTGTGCCGCGCGAATGTCACGCAGCAAGCGGCGGAATTTATGTTCACCGTCAGTATAGATAGACAGGCGATTGTTTAATGTCAGCGGTGCTTCATCATTATTCAGATTCATATAGATCAGACCGTGATAGTCGTGGAGGGCAGATTTGTCAAATGGGGCACTATTGTCTTTAATTGCGTGCATTTGGCTGACTACCCGTTCTTTCGTACGTTCATGAACAAGGTGATCCCACTTGAAAATTTTTCGGCGGCTTAAATTTTGACCGAAAATTAAGTAAAGAAGAAAGCCGACAATTGGAATAAAGTTCAAAATCATCAGCCAGGCCCACGTCGAACTGGCACTTTTGCGCTCAAGAAAGACAATAGTGAAGCCTAGCAGAATGTTTAAGATGAGGATGAATGCCAGCAAGATGGTCAGAAGCGCCATATCCGTCCCTTCCTTTCAGCTTGACGAGTTGCAGATAGACGGCGAATGGTAAACGCCAAAAATGGTCCTTCAGAGCCTCGGATAAGCGCTTAGTCAGGCGTATTTGTGCACTCGTGTGTCCATGGCCTGCAGCACAGAAGAACTTATTTCAAATTATACCTCAAGCATATGCTATTCAGCTAGAACAACGAAATACATAGGATAATTGGATTTTAAAACCGCACGCAGGCTATAATGAAAAGAGCGATGCAAATGCGTGAAAGAACTGTCGTCTTGACGGAAGGGAGTTGTGCCAAGTTGCTGAAGAAATATGGATCAATTATTTTCTGGACGCTCGAAATGCTTGGACTGGCCCTGCTGGTTTTTGTATTGACGAAAATTTCTTTTATATTTATACCTGTTGTTACACTGATAACTACATTTTTCTTTCCTATTCTAGTTGCGGGTTTTCTTTTTTTCTTGCTGAGTCCGTTTGTCACCCTTTTGGAACGTCTGAAGCTGCCGCGTGCGCTAAGTATTGTGATTATTTATTTAGTTGTCGCGGGGCTAATTGCCCTTCTTGCCGTTTCGTTTGGTCCGACACTCGGTCATCAGATGAAATCGTTGTTCAGTAAGCTGCCTGATTATATTCTTGGGGTACGTCGAATGATTGAACAATTGGCCGATACACGCGGCTTTAAATGGCTCGTTCACCAAGACTATTATTCCATTGATAAAATTCAAAAAGCGCTGACCACGATGATCAACGATTATAGCAAGCATGCGGGCAGCGGATTTACGACGTTTTTCCATGTCATTGTTAATCTGACACTGACGATTGTCACGGTTCCGTTTATTCTTTTCTATATGCTGAAAGATGGCGCGCGGCTTCCGGACGCGATGATGCGCTTTTTTCCAAGGCATTACCATCATGAAGTTCAGGAAATTCTCCAAGACTTAAGCACGACGCTTTCTTCCTATATTCACGGACTGATTATTGTGGCCTCTTTTGTCGGCATCACTTCCTGTATTGGTTTCACCGTGATCGGGTTACCATATAGTTTGCTGCTTGGGCTAATTGTCGGTGTGACGAATATTATACCGTATATGGGGCCTATTCTAGGCGCCGTTCCAGCAGTGATCATTGCATTGATGGATTCGCCGGTCAAAGCACTGCTTGTGCTTGCCATTATCATCGTCGTGCAGCAGCTTGATGGTCACCTGATTTCACCGCTTGTCATGGGAAAACGTCTGAATATTCATCCCTTAACGATCATCGTCCTGCTTCTTGTCGCCGGCAAATGGATTGGACCGATTGGGATGATCCTCGCTGTTCCGTCCTATGCGATGGCGAAAACGATCATTATGCATGCAATTCGGTTGATTCGTCTGCGGCGGCAGAGTAAGGATGATTCACTGATTAAGGATGATTAGGCTGCTCTGAATCTGCAGCAATAATAATCTGTCTAGCCAGCCGGGTAAATTGTTTCATCGCCGGGTTGTTATTTTTCTTCAAATGGGCCATTGAAAGCACAGCAGGCATCGGGTGGCCGCTGATTTCGCGGTAGACGACTTCAAGATTGAACAGTTTTTCAGCAGTCGCCGGCACGACACCGATGCCGATGCCCGCCGAGACGAGGCCGACGACCATTTGATATTCTGTCGCTTCTTGGACAATTTTCGGTGAGAAGTCGGTATTCTGAAAAAGTGCGAGGAATTCGTCATAAAGACCGGGCCAAATATCTCTGGAGACAACAATGAATGACTGGTCACGCAAATCCTCCAATGTAATTGTCGGTTGTGAGGCCAGCGGATGATTCTTCGGCAGAGATAGTGCAGCGACTCCTTTTTTCACCGGCTCATGCTCGATTAGCGAGCTGCTGATCGGTGGGTGCAGGAGACCAATGTCGATTCGACGTCCGAGCAGGGCAAGCACTTGATCGGGTGTCGATAATTCATGGAGAATAACCGCGACTTCGGGATACAGCCGGCGATATTCACGAATGAAGGCTGGTAAGATATCGTAACTGGCTGAACCAACAAAGCCGATGACAAGCTGGCCGAATTCACCTCGCTGTGCGCGCTGTGCCGTGTCAATGGCTTGAGTCAGCTGCGCCCGTATTTTGCGCGCGTCGGCAAGAAACAATTCACCGGCTGTCGTCAGCTCCACATGCCGTTTGTTTCGTTTAAAGAGCATCACACCCATTTCATCTTCCATCTGCTGAATTTGTTTGCTGAGCGGAGGCTGGGTCATTTGCAGTCGGGCAGCTGCCCGTCCAAAATGCAATTCTTCTGCCACAGTGATGAAGTAAGTTAAATGCCGAAATTCCATCAGTTATCAATCACCTTTCACGTGTAGGGCTGTATAGTCATTATAGATGATTACGTTTGCATAAATCAATTAATATCTATAAGGAATTACAGAGTTAATAATAATATATTTTACATTGGATTAATTGTGACGTACACTAAAAGTAGTCACAGAGAAGTCATTAAATCGTAGGAAGTTAGCCACTTATTGAAGAAAATGGGAATGAATAATATAAAGGAGTGGAGTCGAATGGCTGAAATGCACAAGCAAGAAGAAAATTCATCAAAAGAGAAGTTAGCCAGCGGTGCTGAATTGGTTGTGGATTGTCTTGTCAAGCAAGGCGTGAAGTATGTCTTTGGTATTCCAGGTGCGAAAATTGATTCGGTCTTCGATGTACTTAAAGATCGAGGCCCTGAATTAATTGTCTGCCGCCATGAGCAGAATGCGGCGTTTATGGCAGCGATGGTTGGTCGCCTGACTTGTAAGGCGGGAGTGTGTCTCGTCACTTCCGGACCTGGGGCATCGAATCTTGCGACAGGCATTGTTACAGCTAATGTGGAAAACGATCCAGTAGTGGCATTGGCAGGCGCGGTGCCGCGTGCTGATCGGCTGAAGCGCACGCATCAGTCAATGGATAACGCGGCACTTTTTCAGCCAATCACGAAATACAGTGCTGAAGTAGTCGATCCAAAGAATGTTCCCGAAGTGATTACAAATGCGTTTCGGGCTGCTGAGTCGACACAGGCGGGCGCGAGTGTTGTCAGTTTTCCGCAGGATGTGCTCGTTGACAAAACAACAGTGAATGCACTTGGACCGCTTGAAACCCCAAAACTTGGTACGGCATCGGAAGAAGCGATTAATCGTGCGGTGGAAGCGCTGAGCAAAGCGAAAATGCCCGTTATTTTGGCAGGGATGCGAGCCAATCGATTCTCTGTTGTAGATGCGGTTCGTTCCCTGCTTCATAAAATCTCATTTCCGGTCGTTGAAACATTTCAGGCAGCGGGCTTGATTCCTCGAGATATGGAGGAGCATTTCTTCGGACGTGTGGGTCTTTTCCGCAATCAACCGGGTGACCTTGTGCTGGATAAGGCGGATGTCATTCTCACAATCGGCTATGACTCAGTGGAGTATGATCCAAAATTCTGGAATAAGAACGGTAATCGGACAATTATTCACTTGGACGAAGTGCGCGCGGATATTGATCATTATTATCAACCGTCGCTTGAACTCGTCGGGGATATTCCCTCTACAGTTGAACAGATAAAAGCGAAGCTGGCGGGATTGTCAAATGATGCGGACAGTTTGAAATTTCTCGATACGATGCGCAAGCGGCTTGATGCGCGCGACGAGCCGCCGAAAACAACAACTGGCAATCGTGTGCATCCTCTGCAATTGATTCACACGCTGCGCCATTTAATTAGTGATGATACCACTGTAGCTTGTGATGTCGGTTCTCATTATATTTGGATGGCACGTCATTTCCGCACTTACGAACCGAAAACATTATTGTTCAGCAATGGGATGCAGACGCTCGGCGTTGCCCTTCCTTGGGGCATGGCCGCTTCACTTGTCAATCATCGTGCCAAAACGATATCAATGTCGGGAGACGGTGGATTCTTATTCTCAGCGATGGAGTTGGAGACAGCAGTCCGTCTGAAACTGCCGATTGTTCATATTGTTTGGCGTGACGGCACGTATGACATGGTTGCCTTCCAGCAGCAAATGAAATATCAACGGACTTCTGGTGTCGACTTCGGAACGATTGATGTCGTTAAATATGCGGAATCGTTTGGTGCCAAAGGGCTGCGCGTGAATTCACCGAATGAACTCGAGAGCGTGCTGCAGGAAGGGCTGGACTATCAGGATGGGCCCGTGGTGATCGATGTGCCGGTTGACTATAGCGATAATGTGGCACTTGGCCAGAGCCTGTTACCAAACCAACTGATGTAATAACAGAATTCTTTGTATGGAGGAACAGGAATGATGACTAAAGATTATGGGGAAGTATTTCAATTGTCGACAATGACCTCACTTCTGGACGGTGTCTACGATGGCGCGATGAACTTCGATGAATTCAAGCAATACGGAGATTTCGGCATTGGTACCTTTGATCATTTAGACGGTGAATTAATTGGTTTTGATAATCAATTCTATCGGTTGCGTGGCGATGGCACGGCCACACCGCTGCAGTCAAGTGATAGCACGCCTTTTTGCTCATTGACCTATTTCAAGCCACAGCAATCAAAAACATTTGTCGAGGCACTGAATAAGGTAGATTTTGAAAAAGAAATTGAGAAACTTGTTCCAAGCAGCAATTTGTTTTATGCCTTTCGCATTGACGGCGTGTTCAAAGAGGTCAGCACGCGTACGGTGGCTTATCAAGAGAAGCCGGTGCCGATGACCGAAGCGGTGAAGACGCAGCCGGTCTTCCATTTTGAGGATATTGAGGGGACAATCGTCGGTTTTTGGACACCGGCTTTTGCCCAGGGGATCGCAGTTTCCGGCTACCATTTCCACTTCATTGACAAAGAGCGCCAAGGCGGCGGTCATGTGATGGATTATGTGCTTGATCATGGTGTCGTTCAGATTGATCAGAAAACGCATCAGAGTCTTTATACGCCAACGACCGAAGCTTTTCTCAAAGCAAATCTTTCTCGCAAGGATTTGGAACAGGAAATTAAAGTCACAGAAGGATAAATTACTTCAGTGAAAGATAGCGATTGAAATAAACGCGCGAATAAGACAGCATTGCTGTTTTGTTCGCGCGTTTTTGTAATACGTTAAGAAACTATATAGATTTCAGCAGAACCAAGTATAAGAAAAACTAAATTCAGGAAAATCGCACCAAATTCAGAGAAAGGCGCACCAAAAAATCAATGATTACTTTATTGAAGTGAGAATTGTATAGAGACCGATAGCGATCATCAGGAACGCGGACAAATACTCTGTCGATTTTCCCAAGACCGAACGCCGACTGCCTAGACCAAGCCATTGGCCGGCGCCGATTGAAAGAAACGAGAAAGCGCCGATGAATCCGCCGACGGCCCATGGTGAAAGACCGCCCATCCCCGCGCCAAAAGCAGTTCCAATGGCATTGAATGATAAGGCGATGCTGAGGAAGAAGACCTCGCCAGCTTCAATTAAATTATCTTGATCCCAGTCTACATCCTCGGCCTCAGGCATGGCAATAGGTTGTCGGCGCTTCAGTGTATCGGCGAGCGACCAGACACCAATCAATAAAATAATCAATCCACCAATTATATCCGGCAATGCATTCGGTAAAATTGAGCTCACCCAATGACCGGCTATTAATGCCAGAAATGAGACAACGAAAGCGATAAGAGCAATGAAAAGATTAGCCACAGCGGTTATCTTCTTCCCTTTTGTTCCATAAGAAAGTCCAATAGCAAAATTGTCAATACTTGAGGCAACGCCAATGGCAAGCATAATGATCCAGTACATTTTAGACATCCCTTCTGCGGGTTCAAATTTCATTTTCAAGAAGATTAACAGACCGCCCTAAAAGGCATTGTATGTTAAAATAAAAAAGTAGTTCACATAAGAGAGTTTAAGACGAGGCAAATAGCAACTGCTCCTATGGACTTTGCCGCAGAAGACAGGTGATGATGTGAAAATGAGTGATCAGGGACTTTATGACGGAACCGCTTATTATTATTTAAAATACAGAGGACAGTACAGCAGGCAGCTGATTCGAATGCTAGCCGATGTCTGCCATCTGAATGGGCGTGGACGATTGCTTGATCTCGGCTGTGGAACCGGTAAGCTGACCTTTCCGTTGATTCCGTATTTCGAGGAATCTGTTGGCATAGACATTAGTTCAGATATGTTGCAGAAGGCTGAAAGTCAGGCTGAACTGCTGGGTTTATCACGTGCCCGTTGGGTTCAAATGCGTTCAGAGGCGCTCAATCCAGATTCCGCGCCGTATCACTTAATCACGTCTGGGGATGCCTTTCATTGGATGGATCGCGCGCGTGTACTGGCGCTCTGTTATCAACTGCTTGCTCCCGGCGGCGCTTTGGCTCTTGTTGGGCAGGGGCATATGCTGGGGACGCATTCCGAGTCGTGGCAGCAGGCGGTTCAGGACGTGATCACGAAATGGTTCGGCGCTAAGGCAGGGCGTCCGATCGAAATGAAAGAATCCCATGAACACTTGCTTGCTCGGTCATCATTCAAAAAAATTCAATCCGGAAATATTTATACGACGCGCAAACGTGACATTCATTCCATCATCGGCTATCTGTATTCGACATCGGGATGTCATAAAGATTATCTCGGTGAGAATGCGCCATTATTCGAAAAGGAGCTCTCCTCCCGTTTACGCGCAATTAACGCCGATGGTCAGTTCATTGAACCTGTTCGCGAGTATTACGTGATTGCCTTCAAATGATTTTGGCAGGCAGCACAAATTAGATAGATAATCCATTAAAGAGGAGGTCAGCTGATGAACGATCATGAGATTGATTACAAAATCGAAGGACAGGAAATGCAGTATGTAGAAGTGGAACTCGATCCGGGTGAGACAGTGATTGCCGAGGCCGGCAGCTTTATGATGATGGATGACGGTATTGCCATGGAGACGATCTTTGGTGATGGCAGCAGTCAGAGTGATGGATTGATGGGCAAGTTATTTGGCGCAGGGAAAAGATTGCTGACTGGAGAAAGCCTTTTTATGACGGCTTTTACAAATGAAGGCTCAGGGAAAAAGCATGTGTCATTTGCGTCGCCCTATCCGGGGAAAATTATTCCACTTGATTTGAGTAAGCTGGGCGGACGGATGATTTGTCAGAAGGATGCTTTTCTATGCGCAGCGAAGGGCGTCAGCGTCGGCATTGAGTTTCAAAAGAAATTGAGTACCGGATTCTTTGGCGGCGAGGGCTTTATTATGCAGAAGCTGGAAGGCGATGGCCTTGCTTTCGTTCATGCCGGCGGGATGATCAAAGAGCTGGATCTAGAAAGCGGTGAGACGCTTCGTGTGGATACGGGCTGTCTTGTGGCGATGACAAGTGGTGTTGACTATTCCATTGAGTTCGTGCGCGGCGTGAAAACTGCATTATTTGGTGGTGAGGGCTTGTTCTTCGCGACATTGCGCGGGCCCGGGAAGGTGCTCGTCCAGTCGCTTCCATTCAGCCGCTTGGCGAGCCGAGTGTTCAGTGCTGCACCGGGTAATCCGCTTGGCAGGCGTCAAGATGAAGGAAGTATTACGGGTGGCCTCTTCGATCTGTTTGACGGCCGTTAATTCTTGCTATTGGAGCTGTTTGCCATGAATCAGGAGACGCATGAGCCTTCACGGAAAAAGAAATTTCAATTACTTATTTGGTTGAGCGCTGCAAAGCTAATCTTTATTCTCATTGTTGTTGCGGCGGGTGTCTGGGCTATTTATGCGCTCAGTCACAATGATCAGGCGGGGAAACAGAGCCTCTCGCTTGGAAGGACGCGGGCGATTGGCTTTGCCCCGACTGGACATGTACTTAGAGTCGCCACCACATCCGGCTTGTTTCGCTATTCTGGAGGCCATTGGCAGCGTCTCTCGAAAACAGCGCTGGCATCATCCGCCCCACTCATGGCCACCCGTCAAGGTTGGCTCACGGTCAATACCGCGCAACAAAAATTATGGACGTATAATGACACCGGAAAACAAATAACCCGTCGGTCAATACATCAATTAGCCGATGGCGTTTGGGCAGTTGCCTACGGGACGGGGGCGTTTTCCAGTCTGACGCGCACGTCAAGTGGCACGCAGCTGAGGCAATGGTCGAGTGCAGGAGTGGAGCAGAAAGCCGTGCGGTTGGCTTCTTTTGACGGGCATGTGACTCAACTGGCCAGGCATCCTTCTGATCCCATGCAATTTGCTTTGGCAACGACAAAGGGCCTTGCGGTGACTTCAGACGGAGGCAGGCATTTCCGTTTTCTTTTTAAGGGGAAGCGTGTCACGAGCCTCGCTTATGGATTTACGAAGCAACCCACGCTTTATGTCGCTTTATTTGACTCGGTTAAGAACGAAACCGCTCTTTATGCAGTCTATTTAAATAAGCAGACTGTTGTCAATAATCTTGATTTGGCAACCGTAGAGAGCGATCACGTGACCTTTCTTGCCAGCAATCCGGCGTATCCGAATGAAGTAGCTGTAGTCACCAGTCATAACGATTTATATTTAACCTATAATGGCGGCGAGAACTGGTCGGTAATTGCTCATAAAGGACAATTATTGGGAAAAAAGAACTGAAGCAATGCACTTGATGAAGAGGCGAGGGATTAAGACGCAATGATTCAAACGATCTTATTTGATGTGGACGGTGTTTTCTTAAGCGAGGAACATTATTTCGACGCGTCGGCGCTGACCGTCTGGGAATTGCTTAATAGCCCGAATTATCTTGGCTTAAGCGGCGAGGATTGTTTCTCAACAAACTACTCGAAGGAGCAGATTGAATCCATTCGTCAGACGGTATTTCTAAATGACGAGGTGCTTAATCAGTTGAAATCGCGCGGGATGAACGCGAATTGGGATATGATTTACGTAACATTTTCCGTTCAGCTCATTGATTTGATTGCGCAATTGCCAGCGCATATTCGGGAACAAGCGGCGCAGCTTCTGACGGCGCCGATTACGCGGGCAACGCTTGCCGCGCTGCGCCCGATTTTCCGCGCGCATGGTGTCCGGCCGCGCTTTCAAGCGACGCTCGCTGCCTATAAAGACACCGATGTGATGAAACAGGAAATTATTCTTTATTTAAATGAATTTGCCGCTCAGCGTCTAGCAATTGAGACAGAGGTATTTCAACCGAAATCAAGCCTATGGCATATTGGCGAGCATTGTTCGCAGGAATGGTATGTCGGTGATGTCCATGTCGAGGCATCGACCGGACAGCCTTCTGTGCAAACGGGCAAGACTGGGTTTCTGGCTGAAGAAGAAACGATCGTGCCCAAGGCGCACGTTCTGGCGATGTTTCGCGCATTTCGCGAACAGGGGCTGACAGTCGGCATTGCAACTGGACGCCCGGCGCTGGAAACGTATCAGCCGTTCGACTATCTTGGCTGGCTTGACGTGCTCGATCGCGAGCATATAGCGACAGCGGATGACGTGCTGAAGGCGGAGAAAAGCTATGACGCAGCGCCGCTTGCCAAACCACATCCGTTCACGTATCTGCTCGCCTATCATGGTCAGTCCAGCGACGTCCGGCGCTGGACGGCGCGGGAACCTGAATGCTTGGCGCGCGGTGAGGAAACATTAATCGTTGGCGACTCACTTGCCGACCTACTCTGCGCGCGGCAGATCGGCTGTCGTTTCGCCGGTGTCCTCACCGGACTCTCTGGACAAAAGGCGAGAAGTCAATTAGAAGCACATGGCGCCGATTACGTGCTCAATTCAATAGCCGACCTCCCAGCTTTAGTAAAAGAGCTTAATCAAAATTAACGATTGTTTAAATGGAAAAACAGTTAAGACGCTGTGCTTATTAATATGATGGATCCCCGCCATAAAGGGAGGCTAAATGATTGGTTAAATTACGGATTTTTCCCTAACTATTTATTAATAATGGGAGGGAAAAGGAATGAAATTGATATTTCAAGAAGAGAAGACTATCGCTCAAGATGAATTGGACAAGTTATATTCAGATGTTGGCTGGTCTGCCTATACCCACGATCTGCCTTGTTTGCAGAATGCTGTTGCCCGGTCACTAACGGTAATTACAGCAAGAGATAGTACACAATTGGTTGGTTTAATCCGTGTGGTTGGTGATGGATTAACAATTATTTATATTCAAGATATTCTTGTATTGCGTACTTACCAAAATCAACATATTGGCACGGATTTGCTGCAACGAATTCTAGAAAAATACCGTTCAGTACGTCAAAAAGTACTGTTGACCGTTGAAGCACCGAATACGCGTCGCTTTTATGAAAAAAATAATTTCACTTCTTGTGACAATGGTGTGCTTGTGGCATTTAGTCAATGTTCTTGACCTGATTCACAAGGAATACAATCGGCTGCTTGAGTAGTTGCTCAGCGCAGAGTATGTAAGTAGATTATATTGGCAAAAAAGAAGCAAGCACTCTATTAGCTGGATGCGTAATAAAGTGCTTGCTTTTCTTACTTCGTTTTTTGGTGTCAGGCTTCGGCCTGTGGCATCTCGATTTCTGCAAACTGGGCATCGTGCAGATCGGGCAGCCTCTTTATCTGCAGCAGTGTGTCCTCTGGGACGGCGCGGTCGACGGTCAGAATCATTACCGCTTCGCCGCCGATGGTCTGCCGGCCGACATACATACTGCCGATGTTGACAGAGGCTTTGCCAAGCGCTGATCCAACATTGCCGATCATGCCGGGAACGTCGGCATGGGTAATATAGAGTAAATAGCGCTCCGGCTCCATATCCAGACGATAGCCATTGATTGAGACGATTCGACCGCCAAATCCGGGAAGATATGTGCAGGCAATCGTCGCTTTATCCTCACCGTGAATAATTTCCAGTTCAATGAAATTCGTGAAGCCCTTATGTGCTGCATTCTTCTGCACGCTATAGGCGAGGCTATGGGCCTTAAGTACCTGCATGACATTGACGATATTAATTGATGTGTCCAAATAATAAGAAAGCAGTGCCTTAATCATCTGTCGCGTCAACAAGCCGGTATCCTCAAGAAAAAGCTCACCATAATAATTAATTTTTATTTTTTCAGGCGCCTGTTTAAACAATTGCATCAACAACTCGGCCATTTGTTCGCTGAGTGTGAGGTACGGTTTGATTTTCTTCTGTACCGTTGCCGAGATACGCGGTAAATTAATCGCATGCTGCACGCCGCCAGTGAGGAAAATGGAAACAATTTCTTCGCTGACCGACTCGGCGACCTTTTCCTGAGCCTCTGCGGTTGACGCGCCCAGATGCGGCGTGACGATAATTGCTGGATTTTCCGTCAAGCCTATGTTCTGCGGCGGTTCCTGCTCGAACACATCGATTGCAGCACCGGCAACATGTCCACTCGTCACGGCATCGACAAGATCCTGTTCATTGATGATGCCGCCGCGCGCACAATTGATAAAACGCACGCCGGGTTTTGTCTTTGCAATGAAGGCGGCATCGATAAGCCCGCGCGTTTCCGGCGTCAGTGGTGTGTGCACGGTGATAAAATCGGATTCGCGGGCAATCGTGTCAAGGTCGGCTTTAATAATGCCCATTTTCTTGGCACGATCTTCAGTAAGAAATGGATCATAACCGAGAATCTTCATTTCGAAGCCTTTGGCCCGCTTGGCAACTTCCGTACCGATTCGCCCCATGCCGACGACACCCAGTGTTTTCTGATAGAGCTCGACACCTTTAAATAATTTGCGTTCCCATTTTCCAGCAGCAAGCGATTTCCAAGCACGTGGAATATTGCGCGCCAATGCCAACATCATCGCCATCGTGTGCTCAGTCGCTGCCATCGTATTGCCTTGCGGTGCGTTGATGACGATAATTCCTTTTTCTGTTGCTGCCTCAATATCGATATTGTCGACCCCAACGCCGGCTCGGGCAATGACACGCAGCTGGTCGGCGGCTTCGATAATAGCCCGTGTCACTTGGGTCTGGCTGCGGACAATCAACGCATCATACTCCGGGATTTGGCTGATTAACTCTGTTTCAGTCAGATTTGTTAATTGCGTGACTTGAAAATTAGCATTTGACGTCAATGCCTGGATGCCTGATTGGCTGATCGGATCCGTGATAATGACTTTATACATTTTTAATCCAAACCTCCTCGGCCTTTTGTACGGCGGCACCAAGATGCGCCAGCTGCCCCTTCTTTGCCAGCTCCATTTCCAATGCGCTGAGAATTCTCAGTACGTCAAACGGGGTGCAATATCCCATGTGTCCGATGCGGAATATCTTTCCTTTGAGCTGTTTCTGACCGCCGGCAACGGTGATTGCATAATTGGCTTTCAGCGCTTTCTGCAGCACCGGGGCTTCCACAGCGCCAGAACAAATAGCGGTCACTGTCGGCGACGCGTCCGCCTCACTTGCCAGAAGCGGCAAATTGAGTGCGCGGGCACCGGCGCGAATCATATCACGCAGCAAATAATGGCGACGGACGACGTTATCAAAGCCTTCCTCCTCAAACATCGTGCAGACTTCCTGAGCGCCGGCAAGCAATGAGACGGCCGGTGTAAAAGGCGTCGATTTCTGTTTGGTATAGGCCGATACATAACGGTTTAAGTCTAAATAGAAGCGAGTAAGCGGTGCTTGGCGAATGGCCGCTAGCCCGCGATCACTAAATGCGGCGAACGCCAGTCCCGGGGGAAGCATCAATGCTTTCTGCGAGCTCGTGACGAGCAGGTCGATATGGTCGGCGGTCATGTCCACGTGCACTCCGCCGATGCAGCTGACACCATCAACGATGAACAGGGCATCGGAATGCTCGGCGACTACTTGGCCGAGGGCATGGATGGGGTTGAGCACGCCAGTCGATGTTTCATTAAACGTGGCAAATACCGCTTTGACTGGTTTGTCGATTGTTTTGATAAAAGCTTCCAGTTGGTCGGGTGCGCATGATTTGCCCCATTCGATATTCAGACGGTGCACGCGGACACTGTAAGTTTCGGCAATTGTCGCCAACCGATCGCCGAACGATCCGGCAACGATCGCAATCACGTCGTCACCTTCATTCACGGTATTAACAACAGCAGCTTCAAGTGCTGACGTGCCGCTGCTTGTCAACGCGATAACTGGATGCTTGCTGCCGAATACGGGCATCAGGCGTGTTGCTACATCCTCAATCAGGACGGAAAAGTCAGGGCTGCGATGGCCAATCATAGGTGCTGCCATCGCAGCATTAACCTGCGGCGGTATTGGTGTTGGACCTGGCGTATACAGATATTTCTGATTTAAAAACATAAAGATCATCCCTTCCGTTTCTCTTATCGTTATCTCGAGCGAACTAAAAACGTCCCTTGCAGTATGCAATCATACTGCAAGGGACGTTGCTGACGTGGTGCCACCCTTATTCGCCGGGGGAAAAGAAAATACATTTCCGGCCTTCATTCGCTGCGATAACGGTGCAAACCGGCTTAACCTAATGACGCTCCATGGAAGCGGTTCAGTTAAGCTGCTCAGAAGTGCTAAGTCTCAAGGGAAAATGTCACCGGTTCTCAGCATTGCCGGTTCTCTGTACACATGATTTGCCTCAACCCATGTCTTCCTCAAACGCATCATTCGATAAATTCTAATGTGTCCAAATTGTAGCAGTATTTGTTTGTTTTGTAAAGAGCAATTTTTAATTATTTTCTGACACGTCAAGATAGCATAGAAAATTCATCGAGACAAGTGTCAGAACAGCTAAGGATCAACTTCATCAAAAGATAGAAAGGGCACGCGTTTAAATTTCCTCTGCGGGCTGTTTTTGTAGAGCTTTGGCGAGAAGTGGAACGAGTTCTTCCATCTCTTCTTTAGTTCCAAGTGTGATCCGCAGACCGTGCGCGAATGGATTAATGAGAATGCCTTGGGTGCGCAGATCCGCGGCAATTTCGGCGGCATGTTCTGTTTTCACGAAAATAAAATTCGTTTGCGTCGGATAATAAGCGATTCCTTGCTGATCGAGGGCGCGCATAGTCCAGTCGCGGACATGTTTGTTTTTCTGCACACAGGCATGCAGAAAGTCTTCATCGCTAAGCGCTGCCAACGCAGCAATCTGACTGATTTGGGGATTGTTGAATGGCGGACGTACTTTTTCCAATTCATTAATCAGTCGCGGATCGCCGATGGCATAGCCGAGCCGGAACGAAGCGAGCCCATATGCTTTAGAGAATGTCCGCAAAACGAGCACATTACGGTACTGTCGCTGGATAGCTAAGACATCCGGACGTTCACCCGGATCGGTAAACTCCAAATAAGCTTCATCGATCAAGATAATGACATTTGCTGGTACACGTTCAATAAAATGCCGTAATGCGTGCTCGGGAAGACAAGTGCCGGTTGGATTGTTCGGATTACAGATCCAGACTAGTTTTGTTTTCTCATCGATCGCTTCAAGCATTGCATCGAGATCATGCGTTCCGGATGCGTCGCATGGCACTTTCTTTGTTTCCGCCCCTTCAATTTGAGCGTGACTATAGTATTCATAGAAGGTTGGCCAAGCCATCACGATGCCGCTTGCTGAATCAAGGAAGGCACGGCTGATCAAGACAATAATCTCATCAAGGCCAAGGCCAAATAAGAATTGATTTTCATTGACACCAAGCTTCACGCTGAGTGCCTCGCGTAAGGCTTGATTTCGACAATCGGGATAACGTGCCGGCTGCAAATTGGTTTGAGCCAATGCTTTGCCCACTTGAGGAGAAGCCCCGTAAACATTTTCATTAGAATCCAATTTAATAATTCGCTTCAACTGATATTTTTTCATGATTTCTTCGGGTGAAGGACCGGGATCAAATGCGAATAGTGGGGCAAGATTTTCTTTGAACATAACAGACGCTCCTTTTTTAATTCCTTTATTCTGATAAATCGGTAAACTAGCAGCAAAAAAACTCCCTGCCGAAGCAGGAAGTTTTCACTGTACGTCTGTAGACAGCTGCGCCAATAGAATGCGGTCAGGCGACACGAGTCGCATGCACTGCACAAGCTGTAATAAAGGTTGCTTCGACATCTTAATGTCATTAACAGTCATACTCATGGATGAGTGAAAGAATCATCGCAATCTTTCTTTTTATTAAAACACGAACACGCGTGAAGGTAAAGGGACGAATAGTATTTTAGAAAATAAATTTCGGGAAATTCATCTGTTTTCCTATTGGCAATGCGTCTGCATCGATGAAGGGAGAATGATTCAGAATGAAACAATTACTCTATGCTTTTTACAGGGAAGCCGCTCATGGGCTGCCATTGACCTATTCCAGTCAGAATCCTGATGCGTGCCTTCACGCCAGTTCGGTCTATCAGGCTGCTAAATTATTTGCTGACAAATATCGGTACCATCTGGGTGAAGTAGAAGAATTAATGGATAAAAGTGCGCGTGCCTATATGAGCGAAAAAGGCTGGTTTAAAGATAAAAATGAAGATATTTATTTAATCGTCCCGAAAGAAGGCTGATCATTGAGCCGCGGGGCTGATTTTTCAAAAAAATAGTAAACGGTTACAGAAAATTATTTTCAAATGTAAGCGTTTGATGTACAATGAATTTATGGAAAAGGAGGGAATTCAAATGACCGAAGATCAATGCCTGATTCGTATTCAATCAGCCTATCCACATTTAAGTGACAAAGAACAATCTATTGCCGACTATATTCTCAATCATCCGGAAGAAACGGTACGCAGCAGCATCAATCAATTGTCTGCACGAATTAATGTAGCCGACGCGACTGTTTTCCGTTTTTGCAGACGGTTGTCATTTAAAGGCTTTCAGGAAATGAAGATTGTACTAGCTGCGGATATCGCCAAAAAAAATTCGACGGCCAGCAATGATAATCGTTATAAAAATGATAATGAGATGACTCTGGCACAGCAGGTTTTTCAAGATAATATCCGAACACTTGAAAATACATTTCAGATTCTTAATAGTGCGTTATTTCATCAGGCCGTCTCGATACTGCGCGGCGCGGAGCGAATTGCGTTCTTCAGCAGCAGCGGTTCCGCGATGATTGCGCAGGAGGCAAATCGCAAATTCATTCGTGCCGGATTGTCCGCATTTGCCCCCAATGATGGAGAATTTCAACTATTGGCCGCCAATGGCATGAAAGCCAGTGATGCAGCGATCTTTTTGTCCTATTCAGCAACTGATAAGCATTTGCTGCAAATCGCCAAAATAATCAAGGCGAAAAATTGTCCGCTAGTCGGCATAACTGGATTTATGAAGTCAGCACTCAGTGACTTAATGGATGTTTCTTTGCATACTGTTTCTGTACCAACTGATTTTCGCTCTGAATCTTATGTTGCACGGGCAGCACAAATGACGCTTATTGATGCGCTGTTTGTCAATGTACTGCAGAAGAAGACGGGTGAATCTCAAGTGTCAGTCAGTTCTGATCTGGCACGAGCTGTTTTTTAATAGAAGATCATGTAATCGCTGTCTTATTCAAGACTTAGGCATGTGAATGGGTAATCATCAAGATCACATAGAGCAGGCCAAGCAAAAGCGCAAAGAAGAAAATAAGTGACCAGCCAATTCGAACTCGCAAATAAAAGACCTCCTTTTCAGCACTAGGATCTGCAGAAAAGGAGGATTTTATGTAGTCTTATTTATGCGTTCAGATTGTATTTATTTTCTAACACTGAAGGGAGAAGCCGGCTCCTCAATTCTCCTGTGCCGTCGAAAGACAGACAGCATGAGTCGAGACGGGATGCAAAATGACCGTTTCATAGGCAGGGAATCCTTCTTGCAGCGCCGTTTGGACGCGCGCGCTGTTATCTGAACGGGCCAATGCCATGAGTGTCGGTCCGGCGCCGCTCAGAAACAGCCCGAAGGCTCCTGCATCGTGAGCCAGTTGTTGAGCCAGTGAGTAATGCGGCAATAATTCGGTACGGTAACATTGATGAAAGCAGTCGCTTTCCATCATTTGGCCAGCAAGCTCTCCGTCAGACTGGAGCAAGGCAGCAATCAGCACATTCGCTACACTGCTGCCTTCAATCGCTTGACGGAAAGGCAGGCTATCTGGAAGCACACGACGGGCGTCGCTTGTTCTCAGTTCGAAATCAGGAATCAAGGTGACAAAATCAAATGCTGGGGCGGGAAAGCAAACCGAATGCACCCCTGTCCCCGTCTGGTGAGAGATAACCAGCCCGCCGTAAAGCGAGGCCGTCACATTATCCGGATGGCCTTCAATTTGACAGGCGATCCATGCTTTAGCGCTTGCCTTTAAATGCAGATGAAGCAGCCGGTCGGCAAGCTCGATACCGGCGATAATTGCAGCGCCGCTGCTGCCTAAACCGCGTGACAATGGAATCGCACTGTGTACTTCAATGGTACATGGCGGAAGCGCGCGCCCGGCATCGGCAGCCACTCGGCAGGCCGACTGATAGATGAGATTCTCACTAATCGGCGGATCAAAGGATGGCTGATCAAGATAGTGGAAGGCCCAAGTGTCTGCCGGCGACACATCAAGAACGAGATAACGATCAATCGCCATGCCAATGGAATCAAAGCCGGGCCCAAGGTTGGCCGTGCTCCCAGGTACTTTGATACGGAAAATGGGTGAACAGCCGCTCATCGCGCAACCTGCTTGAAGTGGTCAACGACGGCAGACTTTGCAGCGGTGATAGCCGTTGGCTTGATTGTCAGCATGTCCATCGCTGTCGTTGGATCTTTTAAACCGTTTCCGGTAAGAATGCAGACGACACGGGCGCCTTTCTGAATTTTACCTTGTTCGATATGCTTGAACAGACCAGCAAGAGAGGCACATGACGCAGGCTCAGCGAATATCCCTTCAGTGCGCGCAACCCGTTTATAGGCAGCAAGAATTTCGTCATCCGTGACGGAATCAATTTCCCCATGTGATTCTTTTTCTGCGGCGACCGCCAATTGCCAGCTTGCCGGATTGCCAATGCGAATCGCGGTAGCAATCGTTTCCGGATGTTCAATGACTTCATTTCTCACGATTGCCGCCGATCCTTCCGCTTCGAATCCGTGAATCTCTGGCGCGGCGACATGCTGATTGTCGCGCAATTCCTTAAACCCTTTCCAGTACGCGGAAATATTACCAGCATTGCCGACAGGAATGCAAAGAATATCTGGGGCCGCGCCGCCAAGCTGTTCAACGAGCTCGTAAGCTCCCGTTTTCTGACCTTCAAGGCGAAACGGATTAATTGAGTTAACGATCGTATAGTCAGAATTCTGTCCAGTATAGCGGACGATATCTAATGCCTGATCAAAATTTCCGTCTACTTCGAAAATTTTCGCGCCATACATGACCGACTGGGCCAGTTTGCCAAGTGCGATTTTCCCCTTTGGAATGACGATTAGGCAATCCATGCCAGCGCGGGCACTATAGGCAGCAGCCGATGCAGACGTATTGCCGGTCGATGCACAGATGACGCCGCGGCTGCCGCTTTCTTTCGCTTTGGCAACCGCAAGGAACATGCCGCGGTCCTTAAAACTTCCAGTCGGGTTCAGTCCCTCAAATTTGGCATAAATGGTGCATCCAGTTTCTTCGGATAAACGATCAAGCGGAATCAGCGGTGTATTGCCCTCGAGCAATGTTAAACGCGGTGTTTTCTCTGTGACAGGCAGCACATCCTGGTACTTGTCCATTAGACCTTTCCAAATCATTTGATTAACCCCTCTCCACACGATAGTATTTGGCATTCAGTACGACATTCATCTGCTTCAGCACACTGAATGATTTTTCAAATAATAGTTTATTGGTAGTATGAGTGATAATTGAAATCTCAGCAACATCCTTGCCGACAATCGGTTCCTGATATAACTTCTCTATGCTGATCCGCTGCTCTTTGAAAAGATCAGTCAGTAAGGAGAACGATCCCGGTTCATCCTTTAAATGCAGACGAATAAAGAATTGACTAGCAACAGACGCTTGTTCGCGGTTATGCATTTCCCGGCGTGGCAGGAAAATATGATTTCCGGTCACACCAAGCGTCATATTGCGGATAATCGCCAGTAAATCAGAAAGTACCGATACGGCGGTCGGGCCTTCACCTGCGCCTGGGCCATAATACATCGTTTCGCCAAGTGTGGAGCCATAGACATAAATCGCGTTATTCTCGTTATCAACCGAGGCCAGGGGATGAGTATTGGGCAGCAGCGTCGGTTCGACGCGGACATCAATCGATCCATTGTTGACGTCTGAAATCCCGACAAGCTTAATTGTATAACCTAATTTCTGTGCATAAACGATATCTTCACGGGTGACATCGGTAATGCCAATCGTTTTCACGTCATCCATTCGAACCGGGATAGAGAAGGCCAAGTGGCTGAGAATAACCATTTTGCGCGCGGCATCCAGCCCCTCAACGTCCGACGTCGGATCAGCCTCGGCGAATCCGAGGGCTTGTGCAGCTTGTAAAGATTTTTCATAGGAAAGACCCTCGTGGCTCATCTTACTTAATATATAATTTGTCGTGCCATTGACAATCCCAATCAGCTTGACGATCCGATCTGCCGCAAGGCTGTCTGTCAGCGTACGCAGGATCGGAATACCACCGGCGACGCTTGCTTCATAAAAAAGGTCACGCTGCTGATGACGGGCTTCAAGAAGCAATTCTTCGCCATAGGTGGCCATTAAGTCTTTATTTGCGGTCACTACATTCTTTTTATTTTTTAAGGCACTTAAAATATATCGGTAAGCCTTATCAACCCCACCGATCAGTTCAATAATGATGTCAATGTCTGGGTCTTCAAGAATATCAGCGGCATGCGTCGTCAGTATCCGACTGTCAATTAGCACCTTACGTGGACGATTCTTATTGCGGACGAGCACTTTCTTCAGTTCAATCGAACAGCCCATGCGCGCTTCCAGACGTTCCTTTTCTTGGGTAAGCAAACGCACGACACCAGTTCCGACTGTACCGAAGCCAAGTAAACCTATGGACACCTTCTTCAAAACGATCACTCCTCGTCTGACTTAAGACAGCAATGGGGCTTATTTAGCAGCTGAATCAGCATGTTTTTAGCTGACTGTCTGCCCCTCTCTTGTACGGATTACGAAAAATTCGAATAGATTCATGTATGTGACATTATAACCCGTAGTTTTGCTGGCAACAAGACTCTATTTTTTGATTAACAATGGCAATTGTGGTTTTTTACAGA
The DNA here is from genome assembly GCA_047718535.1 of Sporolactobacillus sp. Classification (GTDB taxonomy): domain Bacteria; phylum Bacillota; class Bacilli; order Bacillales; family Sporolactobacillaceae; genus Sporolactobacillus. The sequence goes on along the minus strand of JBDNRH010000003.1, from coordinate 101,226 downwards.
CAATTCTACAAACAAACGCTTCAGGAATGAGGAGGATAGAAATTAAATACAGGTGCTAATAATTTCATATTTACGAGCCGATTGAATGACGCTGGCTGAACGCAGTCATAATCCGTTGGCTGTATAACTTTGTCTGTTCATCAATATCAGGACGCTGGACTAGTTTGTCGGGGTCAGTTTGTAGGCAGATCGGACGCAGACGGCTTGTCTGTTCGACGTAGTTTGCCCAGTCGGCCTGAAAGCGGCTGTCCCAGGCTGCGTCAGGCGCAGTCTGAAAGTCTTTAAGAAATAATTCCCGATCATAGGCAATGGTGCGAAAACAAATCAATGCGGCGGCGTGCACGCAAAGTGACTGATGTTCGGCACATGGACAGGAGAACGTCCATTTATGCTGCGGCTCTGGCCATCTGCCTGCCGCCGGCCAGCGGACAGTGACAGGGTAGAAGGTCGATTGAATATCTTCCACATTAGCGCCGATCAATCCGGATTTTTCATGATAATCCCAGACGTGCTCAGAAGCGCAGATTGCCATCGCCCGTTTGGATACAGCAGAAGGAAGCTGACTCGTAAAGGCTTTCAGCCATTCCGCCAACCGCAGATTATGCAGTTTAATCGTTGCTGTCATATCAAACGCTTCCTTCCCGTAGCTGGATGAGCTGAACAATTTCCTGATCGCTTAGCTCTGTCAGCCAGGCATCGCCACGACCGAGTATTTGCTTTTGCAGCTGTTTCTTCCGTTCAATCAACTGATCAATTCGTTCTTCGAGCGTGCCAGCGCAGAGTAATTTATAGACGTGGATAGTCTTCGTCTGACCAATTCGGTAGGCACGGTCTGTGGCTTGTTCTTCCACGGCGGGATTCCACCAGCGATCATAGTGAATGACATAGCCTGCTTCGGTAAGGTTAATACCGACCCCACCAGCCTTCAGGGAAAGAACAAATAATGTTTTTTGATTGCAGCTTCTCTGAAACTGGGTGATTAATTGCTGACGTTTCTCGCCAGTCAGTCCGCCATGCAGAAAAAAGACTGAAGCATCAGGATATAATTGCTTTGTTTGATCGGCGAGCAGTTTCCCCATCTGAACATACTGGCTGAAAACAAGAACCTTCTGATTGGCTGCAAACAGCGGGTCGAGAAGCTCGTAAAAGAGGGCCATTTTGCCAGACGCATCCGCGCGCTTAAGTGGACTGCCAACGAGCTGTGGATGATCGCAGACTTGCTTCAGTCGAGTCAGTGTGGAGAGAATCAGCCCCTTGCGGCGGATTCCTGTCGCCAATTGAACATTTTCAGTAAGCTGATTGACAATCGTTTGATAAAGCGAGGCTTGTTCCTTTGTCAGATGAGCCGTTCGCTTCTCTTCAAACTTGTCAGGCAAATCGCTAATAATAGTTTTATCAGTTTTTTCACGGCGCAGCAGGAAGGGCTGAATCAGGTCAGTGAGCTCACGCGCCCTTGTTCGGCTTGCTTTTTTTTCAATTGGCAGGATGAACTGGCGGCGAAAGTGTTCGAGCGCTCCAAGATAGCCGGGATTGAGAAAGTCAATCAGCGACCATAGCTCCTCCAAATGATTTTCAATCGGTGTCCCGGTCAGAATGATTCGATGCGCACCTTGAATGTTCTTTAGCGCACGCGTCTTTTGTGCGTGTGGATTTTTAATGGCCTGCGCTTCATCAAGAATTACGGCTTGCCAGTAATGGGTATTGAGCACATCTGCTTCTTTGGTGTACAGCGTATAGCTTGTGATCATGACATCGCAGCCTGCAAGCTGTTTTTCTAGAGCGCTATCATGCAGCCGTTTGCTGCCATGATGACAATAAACGGTCAATTCAGGAGCGAATCGAGTGAACTCCGAATGCCAATTGGCGACGAGTGAGGTTGGACAGATAATCAGAGCAGGGCCGGATAAAAGACCGGTTGGACTCTTGATTTTTTCTTGACTGGAACAAAAGGCAAGATAGGCGATTGCCTGAACTGTTTTACCGAGTCCCATATCATCTGCGAGACAGCCGCCAACAGCTTGGCGACGCAAATGTACAAGCCATGTGTAGCCTTTCAGCTGATAAGGGCGCAGTGTGCCGTGAAATCGCTCAGGCAATGGGATGGCGCGAGTCGGTTTCTTTAGCAGTTGCTGCAAATAATTAGAAACAGGTTCAGCGACATGCAAGTGAATCTTTTTCTTGCGTTTATGCTGCTGCACAGCTTGCAGTTTCAAGGCGCCAGCCATGCTGGGCTTCTGATCGAGATAGGCAAGTGTCTGATCAATTGTGTCATAGGCTTTGCGCATTTCGCGAAGCGGGAGATGGATCCACTTATTTCTATAACGTATGAAGCTTTGATTTTCACGAACGAGTTGCCGGAAGTCAGTCACATCCAAGGCCACGTCGCCGATCGCAATTCGCCAATTATAATTAATTAATGCCTGCAAACCAAATAAGGACGTGGATAAAGAGGCAGCAGGAGCGATATCAAGATTGAGCAGAACGTCGTTCGAGCTCTCTTCAACGTCAAGATTTTCCGGGAAAATTAAGTCAATCCTTTGATCCGCAGCCGCTGTTTCCTGATAGAGTGCGTCGACCTCAGCGGCATCGAGATGGCCTTCTGGCTTAGAAGTCAGTTTCCTGATAAGTGAAGGAGACAGATCACCGGTCAGTCGGTCAAGCTGCTGGGCAAACCAATTGCTGCGACCAAGTGCAGGGCTGCGCATTAATTCTTTTAAGGGGAGCTGAATCATCTGCCCCTTTTTCCAGCCGCAGATATGCACGTCATAGCGCCAGTCGGTTTCTGGCGAGAACGGGTCTTCAGGATTGTCTGGATTCAGTAGGATCTGCGCACGCATAGGGGTAAATTGCGTCTCGACCTGCTTATTCTTGAATGCCATTAAGGCCGCAACTGAAGTGGAATTTCTGCCAACGACGGGGCGCAGCCAAGCCGCCCAATCGGCCTCCAATTGGGTGATGCGTTGAATGAGACCCGGTTCGCGCGTGACCATCCAGGCGGACTGATCATGCCTAAAGGGTTTTCCGCTGGCCAGACATTGGGAGGGATCTGCGCAAGCAAGTGTGGTCGCCATATCAGGAAGGTTTTGCTGAATAAGCGCGTTTGTCCAGAAGATGACGGTCAATTGAAGCCATTGACGCACGCGCTCCTCCTGCAGATCAACGAGTGAGAAGACGAGTTCGGGCAGACGGTTCAGCCAGTCGGAAAAAAGTCCGCTCGCTTCTAAGGGGTCTGTATCAGGTATCCACTGGCAGAAGACGGACCATTCGCCGTCAGGGCGCTCAAGGTGATAAAGCCAAGGAAAAAAGCGTCCGCCGGCAAGAATGACGCGGACCGACTCGGCAATTTGGGCAAACCAGCGCAGCGTCTCTCCCGCTCGCCAACCATTAGCTGTGAAAGGAAGCTTCGTTTGAACGAGATCATAGCCACTCGTTAAGGTGATTAGCCGGCCACGGACTTTTTCCGTTCCGTCATCTGTGATGAAAGCGGCAGTCACAGGCACGAGCTGATAGGGGGAACCGGCGCTGATACAAATAGGTAAATCAGCATTTGTCTGCTCAGATTCAGGAAAAGGCAGAGATCTGCCTGCCTCATCGGTGATCCATAAGAAGAAATTCCAGCCTTTTTCAATTTGCGGTACAAAAGTCATTTGAAGGCAGCGTTCCATTGATTATTCTCCTTACACCGATCTGTTTTGTCCATCCTTACAGTTTACCATATCCGTGGTAGCAATGACATATGGGGCGTTGGTCATCTGCGCGGAGCGCTCTTGGTTACGAAAAAATGGAAATCCTGCTATGATAATAACGTAGAGAAGGTGGCATATGGCCATAGTTTTCATTGTCTTATAATAAAAAATGAGAGCGCTGACAAGAATGACGTTCTATCGGGTGGTGAGTGATCGTTTGAGAAAAAAATGGTTCTTTATTGACACTGGCAGCCATACACCTTCGTATAATATGGCACTGGATGACTATTTGCTTGAAAGAGGCAGGCAAAATGGACAATTGCCTGTTCTGCGGTTCTATGGATGGAACCCTCCAGGCCTCTCCATCGGCTATTTCCAAAAAACGACCGGCAGAATCAATCGAGCGGGCGTCGCTGCGCATGGCTTTGAACTTGTTCGGCGGCTGACTGGCGGACAGGCTGTACTGCATCATGATGAACTGACTTATAGTGTCATTATTTCAGAAAGCGATCCATCGATGCCCCATTCTGTAGTGGGTGCGTACCGCGTCCTTTCCAGGGGACTGCTTGAAGGATATCGCAATCTCGGTCTTCAGGCGGAATTGGCTATCCCAGACAGTTCATTGCAAAAGGCGCGCGAGCATTCACCAGTCTGCTTCGAGGAAGCATCATGGTATGAATTAGTTGTAGCGGGCCGGAAGGCGGCCGGAAGCGCGCAGACGCGTCATCATGGTATGATTTTGCAGCACGGATCGATTCCGCTGCACACCGATCCGGATGAACTCTTCGACTGTTTTGATTATCCGTCGGCACGCGTGCGTACTCGCGCACAAGCCGCTTTCGGTGATAAGGCGATTGCCATCGACGAAGCGATTGGTCAGCGCGTCTCACTTGAAACGGTGAAAACAGCCTTCTATCACGGCTTTGAAACAGGACTGAACATCACCTTTCAGCGCCTTGAATTAAGCGCCGAGGATCAGCGCGCTGTGAAGCGGTTGGCCGAAGAGAAATATGCGTCGGAACTTTGGAATTATAGTCGATGACAATTGCTAGGAAGGTGGGAAAACAGTGAGCGGTCAGAGTAACTATATTAGAAAGCCGGAATGGCTGAAAATTCGCCTGAATATGAATCAAGATTTCCGCGGAATTAAGGATTTAGTGCGCACAGGGCAGTTGCATACCGTCTGCGAAGAGGCTAAGTGCCCGAATATTCATGAATGCTGGGCGGACAGGAAGACAGCGACTTTTATGATCCTTGGCGATATCTGCACGCGTGCCTGCCGTTTCTGTGCCGTTAAGACCGGCCGGCCGACTGAGCTTGATCTGCGCGAACCCGAACGGGTGGCCGATTCGGTGCAGAAAATGAAGCTGCGTCATGTTGTCATTACGGCGGTTGCCCGTGACGATCTTTTAGATGGCGGCGCGGCAGTATTCGCTGAAACCGTTCGGGCGATTCGCCGCAAAGTGCCTTATTGCACGATTGAGGTACTGCCTTCTGATATGAAAGGTGACGACGCCAGTATTCAAACGCTGATGGATGCCGGTCCGGATATTTTCGATCACAATATTGAAACGGTACGGCGCTTGACTCGAAGTGTGCGGGCAATTGCAAAATATGATCGGTCGTTGGCCGTGTTAAAACGGGTAAAGGAATTGAGCCCAAATACACCAACAAAATCAAGTATTATGGTCGGGCTCGGTGAAACCAAAGATGAGATTATGGAGACAATGGACGATTTGCTGGCGAGCCATGTCAATATTATGGTAATCGGCCAGTATTTGCAGCCCACCCGAAAACATTTAGATGTTGTGCGCTATTACAGTCCGGATGAGTTTGACGAGCTGAAGCGGATTGCTTTGGAAAAAGGGTTCACGCATTGCGAAGCGGGACCGCTAGCACGCTCATCCTATCATGCCGACGAGCAAGTCAGCGAAGACAGTCGGCGCGTGCACGATGCTCGGCTTGCTACTGAGAATTAAATAGATAGTTAAAAAGCAAGCGGCATCGCCCATCGGAGCAATGCCGCTTGCTTTTAATTCGGCCGCATGGGGAACCGGTTTTGGTGCAGACTAGTACGGGTTAATCTTGCTGCGGGAGCAGTTGCTGGCGGTGCTGAAAGAATTTATCAACGAAGCGAAAAAAAAGTTTTTCAGAAGGCGCGAGGTCGCGATCACTCGGCTGAATGATGCCAACGATGCGACAGATTTGCGGATCGCGAAGAGGTACAGTAATCAGTTTTTCAGGCAGATTATAAGCGACGGCATGCTCAGGCATTAAAGCAATGCCGAAATCCGCAGCGACCAAACCTTTTATTGAGTCCATGTCTTCCCCCTCGAAGACAATATTCGGCTGAAATCCGGCTGCGCGGCAGGCATTTATGAACAGTTCTTGCAGAAATAAATTATTGCGAAAGGTAATGAAATGCTCATGCCTGAGATCGCGGAAGGAGACAGGCGATTTATTGGAAATATGGTGATCTGTTTGCATCAATAATACCATTCGTTCTTTAAAAAGACTGCGGCTACAGATCTGTTGGTCGGTTTTAGGCAGCGGCGAGGCGAAGGCGAGATCGATAGCCCCTTGACTGATTAGTTTCTTTAGGTAAGGCACGGACCCTTGATGCAGCAAGACGCGAATACCGGGATGACGCGCATGGAATTCTTCAATGAGTGTCGGCAGCACTTGGACCGACAGGCTGGTCGAGATGCCAAGCCGGATCAGTCCTTTATTCGGATTCAAATAATCATCAATTTTCTGCGTAGCTTTGTCGAATTCCATCATAGCCCGCTTGGCATGCTCAAGAAAAATTTTGCCCATTGAGGTCAGCTGTATATTTCGCCCGCGCCGTGTGAACAGCGGAACACCAAGCTCACTCTCCAGCAGTGTGATTTGTCTGCTGACAGCCGATTGGGCGATATGCAGGGCTTCCGCGGCTTGCGTAATATGTTCTCTCTTGGCGACTTCTATAAAATATTCAATCTGCCTAAATTCCATTTCATAGCCCACCTATCTCAATATGAGATTAATTCATTCTTAATAATATATTGTAAAGATTAATGTATAAAGTGTAAAATAAAATTACCATACTTTTCGGACAAAATTCAGGTAGTTAGAGAGAAAGAATTTTTCTGAAAAGTACAAAATTATTTAAGGGGTTAGCTGTAAACAGAAGGAAGGATGAGGCTGGAAATGAATCAAAAAAACGGTGCCGAAGGACTTTATCGGCCAGAATACGAACATGATGCCTGTGGTATCGGGCTTTATGCAGATATTAAGGGCCGCGCGTCAAATGATGTCGTGAAAACAGCATTAAAAATGCTGGCACGGCTTGATCATCGGGCGGGGAAAGCAGCAGATGGAAAAACAGGCGATGGGGCCGGAATCCTCGTGCAAGTACCGGATCGCTTCTTTCAGGCAGTCTGTCCTTTTAATCTGCCGGCATTCGGTCACTATGGTGTAGGTATGTTTTTCTTGCCGCAGGAGCGGGCAAGTCGGCTCGTTGCTATCGGCAAAATTAAGGCATGCATTGCCGCGCGCAATCTGCGTCTGTATGGGGAACGCGACGTACCTGTGGATGAAAATGAAATCAGCCGGTTAGCGCGGCGCAAAGCGCCTTATATGTATCAGATGTTTATTGGCACCGCAACTCAAGACTCAGGACATAAGCTCGATATCGAGCTGTATTTACTTCGCAAAGCGATCGAAACGAAACTCAAAGATGAAATTTATATAGCCAGTCTCTCGAGCCAGACGCTTGTCTATAAAGGCATGCTTCGAGCGAAGGAAGTTTCGGCGTTTTATACCGATTTGCAGGATGAACGTTTTATTTCGTCTGTCGCTTTAGTGCATTCCCGCTACAGTACGAATACGTTTCCAAGCTGGCAACGGGCGCATCCGAATCGGATGATTGTTCATAATGGTGAAATTAACACCATTCGCGGCAATGTAAATTCGTTTACGGCCAAAGCCAAGCGATTGTCGAACGGTCGTTTGCCGCAGATCATTGATCCCGATGGCAGTGACTCAGCTATTTTTGATAATGTGCTTGAATTTCTCACCTTTAATGGATTTTCACTGCCTCATGCAGTCATGATGATGGTGCCGGAACCATGGGAAGAAAATGAAGAATTGCCGGACTATTTGAAGGACTTCTACCAATTCCACAGTCGGTTAATGGAGCCGTGGGATGGCCCGATGGCGCTTGGCTTCTGCAATGGCAGACAAATTGGTGCCATACTGGATCGCAATGGTCTGCGTCCCGCGCGCTATTATATTACAAACGACGATAAGGTCGTCTTTTCCTCTGAGGTTGGCGTTGCAGACTTGGATGCGGCTAATATTCGTGAACGCTGCCACTTGAAACCCGGTCAGCTGCTGCTGATTGATACAGAGAAGGGGCGAATTATACCAAGTGACGAATTGAAGAAGGAATTGTGTGCGTCGGTCAGCTATCATGATTTGCTGGAGAAGAGCGTGCTGACATTGAACGTCGGCAGCGAAGACGTGCGCAAGGATATTTCCGATGACAAGCGCCTGTTCCAGCAAAAAGTACACGGTTTCACCTATGAGGACGCAACGAAGTTAATCCAGCCGATGGCGGAGACAGGTAAAGAACCGACTGGATCAATGGGAAATGATACGCCGCTCGCTGTTCTCTCCAATAAATCGCAGCTTTTGTTTGATTATTTCAAGCAATGGTTTTCTCAAGTCACGAATCCGCCAATTGATGCAATCCGTGAATCAGGGGTGATGTCTAAAATAACTTGGCTCGGCTCGCAGGTCAGCCTGCTTGATCCGACTCATCATGTGACGCGGCAGATTCGACTGCCCCATCCGGTGCTCAGCCGGTCCGTTTTTCAGGCATTGCACGCTCAGCACACACTTAAATTGGCCACACTTGACACGTTATTTACTGTAGGCATGGGCGTGCATGCGCTGTCTGATGCCGTAGATCAGCTGCTGAATCAGGCGGATCAAATGATTCATGATGGTGCCATATTGCTTGTGCTCTCAGATCGCAAGGTGGATCAGACGCATTTGCCGATTCCATCACTGCTTGCTGTCAGTGCTCTTCATCATCACCTTATTAAGCAAGGGACACGGACTAGAGTGAGCGTGCTCGTTGATTCCGGTGAACCACGTGACAGCCACCAAGTAGCAGCGCTGCTCGGCTACGGAGCGGATGCCGTGCATCCTTATCTGGCGATTGAAACTGTCAATGAGCTCGTGAAAAATGGACATATCAAAGAAAGTGTCAGTGATGCCGTAGCTAATTATATTAAGGCACTTGTCGGCGGCATTGTTAAAATCATGTCAAAGGTCGGCATCTCATCCATTCAAAGCTATCGTGGGGCGCAGACATTTGAAGCACTCGGTTTGTCAGATGAATTGATCGATCACTATTTTGAAGGTACCGTGTCACAGATCGGCGGCATCGGTTCAGACGAACTGGCCGCAGAGACGATGCGGCGTCATCAGAAGGCCTTGACTGAATGGCAGCAAGGGACAATGAAGACTCTTGATGAAGGCAGTATCCTTCAGTGGCGCAAGGGCGGCGAACAGCATAAGATTAGTCCGTTAATTGTGCACACGCTGCAGCAAGCCGCTCGTGAGAATGACTATACTCGTTATAAAGAGTATAAGGCACTCGTTGATGCCGCTCCTTTTTCAACAATACGCAGCCTACTGACTTTCGAACGTGATCGGGATCCGATTTCACTAGAGGAAGTGGAGCCGGTTGAAGCAATACTCAAGCGCTTCAAAACGGGTGCGATGTCCTACGGATCGATCAGCAAGGAAGCTCATCAGGCAATGGCTATTGCGATGAACCGAATTGGCGGTAAAAGCAATAGCGGTGAGGGCGGCGAGGATGCGGATCGTTTTCTTCGAGACGCGAATGGTGACTGGCGGCGAAGCGCGATTAAGCAGGTGGCGTCGGCACGATTCGGTGTGACCAGCTATTATTTATCAGAAGCTGCTGAGCTGCAAATTAAAATGGCTCAGGGGGCGAAACCTGGGGAAGGTGGACAGCTGCCAGCGGGCAAAGTCTATCCGTGGATTGCCAATACACGGCGAGCGACAACTGGGGTGGCTTTGATTTCCCCGCCACCGCATCATGATATTTACTCAATTGAAGACTTGGCGCAGCTGATATACGATTTGAAGTCAAGCAATCCGAAGGCGCGGATTAGCGTTAAATTGGTTGCTAAGGGCGGCGTCGGCACGATTGCAGCTGGTGTGGCTAAGGGAAAAGCAGATGTGATTTTAATTAGCGGACATGATGGAGGGACAGGCGCTGCGTCGAAGACAAGTATTAAACATGCTGGCCTGCCGTGGGAGCTTGGTCTTGCTGAAGCACATCAGACATTAATGAAAAACGGTCTGCGAGATCGCGTGCGGCTTGAAACAGATGGTAAGCTGATGACCGGACGGGATGTCCTTATTGCTGCTTGCCTTGGTGCTGAAGAATTCGGCTTTGCCACAGCACCGCTTGTCGTGCTTGGCTGTCTGATGATGCGTGCCTGCCATCTTGATTCTTGTCCGGTTGGTATCGCGACGCAAAATCCGCAATTACGTAAGAATTTTACCGGTAAAGCGGATTATATTGTCAATTTTATGCGCTTTATTGCCATGGATCTGCGCGAGCAGATGGCGGAACTCGGGTATCGCTCATTGAATGAACTGATCGGTCAGGCTCATTTGCTGCGGGTGAAAAAAGAGGTGCACAATCACTGGAAGGCCCGTTATTTAGACTTAAGTGATCTGCTTTATCAAGCGGAAAGCGATGTGTCGAAACGCTATTTTTCCCGCCCTCAGGAGCATCATATTGAAAAGCGTTTTGACGAACGGAATCTCGTTGACAATTGTTTGCCGACGATTGAAAGCAAACAGCCAATCCATCTGTCCTTTAAACTGCGAAATTCAGATCGCACAGTAGGCACAGTGCTTGGTTACGTCATTTCTAAATCAACGGCTGGCCGCGGGCTTCCTGAAGATACAATTAATCTGTCATTTACCGGCAGTGCGGGGCAAAGCTTTGCTTCCTTCATCCCCAAGGGTGTCACGATGATGCTCACCGGTGACGCCAATGACTATGTAGGCAAAGGGCTTTCAGGTGGTAAAATAATCATTAAATCTGAGAAAGTCGATGGCGTTTCAGTTGATTCCCAGGCGATGATGGGAAATGTTGCTCTATTTGGTGCGACGAGTGGAGAGGCCTATATTCGCGGCACAGCAGGTGGTCGCTTCTGTGTCCGTAACAGCGGGGCATCAGCCGTTGTCGAGGGTGTTGGAGAGAACGGTTGTGAATATATGACGGGTGGACAAGTGCTTGTGCTCGGTTCCGTTGGCCGTAATTTTGCGGCGGGTATGTCCGGCGGCGTCGCCTATATCCTGTCGGAAGATTCGAACGATCTAACCTATAAACGGATCAATAAAGAGCTCGTACATCTTGATACTGTGCGCAGCGAAGAGGAGCAGGAAATCGTCAGACAGATGCTGAACAACCACCTGCACTATACGGACAGCCCGAAAGCGAAACAAGCATTGCAGGACTGGGATGGGACGATGCAGCGCTTGATCAAGGTGATTCCGCGCGACTTTGAAGCGATGTTGAATCAGATCGCTGCTTTTGAAGCACAGGGATTGACAAAGAACGAAGCCGAGGAAAAAGCCTTCTATTTGAAGAAAGCAGGTCATTTGGCTAACCAGTCATCGGCTTTCCAGCCTGTATAATAGCTTTTGAAATTTTTTTATATTCGACTGGGCAAAGAAAAGATGTGTGGAAAGGATGAAGCAGACACCATGGGTCAATTAATGGGCTTCTTATCGATAGAGAAAAAGAATCAAAATGAACGATTGCCTCAGCAACGCGTCAAAGACTGGAATGAATACCGAGAAAATCTTCCTGATTCGGAAGTAACGAATCAAGCAGCGCGCTGTATGGACTGTGGCACGCCCTACTGCCAGATTGGAGTCGTTCTTAATCGCGGGACAAGTGGCTGTCCGATTCATAATTTAATTCCGGAATGGAACGATCTTGTCTATCGCGGGTTATGGAAAGAGGCATATGAGCGGCTTGCCAAGACGAATAATTTTCCGGAATTTACCGGACGCGCTTGTCCGGCACCATGCGAAGGGTCATGTACAGCGGGATTTGTCAGCGATCCGGTATCAATCAAGACGATTGAACGGAAAATTATTGATAAAGCCTTTGCGGAAGGCTGGGTTGTTCCCAGACCGCCGCTGCGTCGATCAGGGAAGAAAGTAGCCATTATTGGCTCCGGTCCGGCGGGACTTGCCTGTGCCGATCAATTAAATAAAATTGGTCACAATATCACTGTTTTTGAGCGCTCTGATCGGCCGGGCGGATTGCTGATGTATGGCATTCCTAGCATGAAGATAGAAAAGGATGTTGTCGATCGGCGCGTACATTTGCTCGAGCAGGAAGGCATAGTCTTTAAAACGAAGATCAACGTTGGCCAAGACGTGACATTTGCTGAGCTGAAACGCGAATATGAGGCGATCATTCTTTGTACCGGTGCGGGTAAGCATCGCGAAGTAACACTTGATGGACGTGATTTGCAAGGTATTTCGCCGGCGATGGACTATCTGACGGCAAGTAATCGTCATTTGCTTTACGGAGAGCCATTGGCCGCTGATTATGATGCCAAGGGCAAGCGGGTGATTGTCATCGGTGGCGGTGACACGGGTGAAGACTGCGTCGCAACGGCGATTCGTCAAGGATGTAAAAGTGTCGTACAATTTGGCAAGCACGGCAAATTGCCCGATGATCGCGCGGCGACCAATCCGTGGCCGGAACATCCGAATGTGTTCTCTGTGGACTATGCCTATGAAGAGGCCGAAACGGTGTTTGGTGAAGATCCACGTGCTTATTATGTGCAGACGCAGCGCTTCCTTGGTGATGCACAAGGTCATGTGACTGGACTTGTGACCGGCTCCTTCAAACGGGAAGAGGCGGCAGAAGAAACGTGGGAGGCTGATCTTGTCCTCATTGCGATCGGTTTTCAAGGCGCCGAGGACAGCGTATTTAACGCATTTAATATAGCGCGTGATGCAAGTGGCCGTGTGATTGAGGCGAATGCGCGTGACTATCTAACGAGTGAACCCGGTGTGTTTGCTGCCGGGGATGCGCGGCGAGGCGCTTCGTTAATCGTCTGGGCAATTGAAGAAGGGCGGCGAGCGGCGGCCGCTGTAGATCTTTATCTGTCGAATCAAATGGCTCTATTACAGCATTAATTTAATTAAGCAGAAAGCCGGCGGATAGTCGCCGGCTTTTCTGTTAGTGCTAGAAAGTCATACCGGCGGGACGAAGTATAGGAAAGATTATTGATTTTTTGTAAATATGTGAACAACCGTCATGATCCGACAATTTTTGAATTATAATGAAACTGTGTCATTATAGACGGGATTGATATCGTTGTCGATCAGTTAATGGGGTGAACGTGATGGTAAGGCATCGCTTTTTTGCGTCAATTACGGTCGGTCTTCAGGTTGTTGTGCTGAAAATCGCAGATACGACGCAGCTGTCAACGGTGGAAAATGTGACGGCAGATGTGACAATTGGGGAAGATATCTATAATCAGCATATGATCGCTTTCCAGACAGTGGATGAGGTCTGCAAGGCATTGGCTGGATTTGTGCAAATTATGAAAGATTACGGAGTCACAGACTATCGCGCCGTTGCTGCAAGTTCTGTGCAGGAAGCGGCCAATGCAGTTTATGTAAAAGAGCAGATACGAATTAAAACGGGTTTAACGCTTGAATGGCTGAATAATGCCGAGGAGCGTTATTTGCATAATCAGGCAGTGGCGTATAAAACGGACGGGTTTAAAGCAATCATTCAAAAGGGAACAATGTTAATTGATATCGGTTCTGGAAGTATGCAGCTGACCGTTTATAATGAAGGACAATTTGTTTTCTCACGCAATATTAAATTAGGACCGCTTCGTGTCCGCGAAATGCTCAGTGATTTGGAAATTCAATCGCCAGACTATGTCGACATCATGGAAGACTATATCATGAGCAAGATTAATGGCTATCAGCAATTCGCACCGAAAAATGTCAAGTATGAACGGTTTATACTGGTGGGTACAGATTTATTGGCTTTTAAACGGGCATTTATTAAAGCGACAAGCGACACGATAAGCCGTTCTCGCTTCGATGAGCTGTACAGCCATATTCTGGCGATACCTGTTCAGGTTCTGGCGAAACAATATAATGTGCCCTATGATTCGGCAAGCCAGCTATTGCCTTCCTGCATGATATTAAAGATTATGCTTGAAATGACAGGTGCTAACTCCATTTTATTGTCGGAAGCTGATTTGGCAGACGGCTTATTGATCAGTGATGAGCTGAAAAAGCATAAACGCGCCGTTGATCAAGCATTTAATAAGAGTATTCTTGCCTCAGCCTATAATGTTGCTATTCGTTATAATTGCGATGCGTGTCATATTGAGTCAGTAGAGAAATTTGCTGTTCACTTGTTTGAACGGCTGAGACCGCTGCATGGACTAGACGCGCATCATTTGCTGCTTCTGCGTCTTGCCGCTATTCTTCAGGATGCCGGCAGTTATATTGATATGAATGCGCATTATATTCATTCCTATTATATTATTCAGTCTTCAGAGATTCTTGGCATCTCTGATCAGGATAGGGATGTCGTAGCCAATATTGCCCGCTATCACAGCACAGAGACACCAACGACAGATGCCCGCTCGTTTCGTCGTCTGCCGGCGCAGAGCCGCCTGATAGTTGCCAAACTGGCTGCTATCTTGCGAATTGCCGATGCCTTGGATGATAGCCGGCAGCAGAAAGTGGACAAGATCAAAGTGTCGCTTCGACACGATCACGTCATCATCACAGCGGACTCCGATGAAGATCTTTCACTGGAACGTCTGACTTTTGTAGAAAAGGCGGCCTATTTCGAAGAAGTCTACGGAATTACGCCGCAATTGAAGGGGTAAGGAAAGCCCATGACAGCATTTAATCAGAAGGACTATTTTACCAATCGTGAATTGAGTTGGATGCTTTTCAATCAGCGAGTGCTTGAAGAAGCACGGGATAAGGAAAACCCGCTGCTGGAGCGTGTTAAATTTCTGTCGATCACCGCGAGCAATCTTGATGAGTTCTTCATGGTTCGCGTCGCTTCATTAAGCGATATGGCAAATGTCGGGTATGAGAAAGAGGATCCGGCTGGGATGCGGACGAGTGAACAGCTGCAGGCAATCAGCGAAGCGGCGCATCAAATGATTGATCGGCAATACAAAACCTATAATCGAATGTTGAAGAAATTGCTTCATGAACAGTCGATTGATATTTATACGCCTGATGCGTTGTCAGACAAACAGCTTGATTTTATTGATCACTATTTCAAACGGGAAGTTTATCCTGTTCTGACGCCAATGGCGGTGGACTCCTCGCGTCCGTTTCCGCTCATTCTCAATAAAAGCATCAATATTGCAGCGCTCATTCACCGCGAGGGCAGACCTGCTAAACATCTGGAATTTGTAACGGTGCAAGTGCCCAATGTGCTGCCACGTGTCGTAAAGATTCCTGATAAAAAGGCTAAGGAAAGCTTTGTCTTGCTGGAAGACATTATCCGTCGGCATTTGAATGAACTGTTTATTGGCTACTCGATCGATGAGGCCGCGTGCTATCGCGTGATGCGTGATATGGATCTCGAAGTGGATGAGGAAGACACGGTCGATTTGCTCAAGGAAATTGAGAAGCAGCTGCGGCTGCGTGAACGCGGCAATGTAATCCATCTCGATGTCGAAGAGGGGATCAGCAATCGATTGCTCGATAAGCTCGTTAAACGGCTGAATGTCAGCGAGACGAATGTATATCAGGTCAACGGTCCGATTGACTTGACCTTTTTGTCCAAAATGGCCGGTATGATTGACAATCAGGCAACGGAACTGCGCGATCCGGTGCATCGCCCCTATATTCACTATGAATTGATTGAGCAGTCGATTTTTGATGCGATGCGCGCACATGATATTTTCCTTCATCATCCATTCGATTCATTCGATCCGGTGATTGAGCTTGTTCGTCAAGCGGCCAAGGATCCAAATGTATTGGCGATTAAAATGACGCTATACCGTGTATCGGGCAATTCACCGATTATTCGCTATCTCGAACAGGCGGCGGAGAATGGCAAACAAGTTACGGCGCTTGTCGAGTTGAAAGCGCGTTTTGATGAGGAAAACAATATCAACTGGGCACAGAAGCTGGAGAAGACCGGCTGTCACGTCATCTATGGACTGGTTGGCTTGAAGACGCATTGCAAGATGACACTGGTTGTGCGCAGGGAAGAGACAGGAATTAAGCGCTATATGCATTTTGGTACGGGTAATTATAATGATATTACCGCTCGTTTCTATACCGATATGGGGCTGCTGACGAGCAACGAATTGATGGGTATCGATGCGTCAAATGTGTTCAATATGCTCTCCGGTTATTCCGAACCGCCTTATTTTCATAAACTGATTATGGCACCGCTGCGATTGAGAGACAGATTGATCGATTTAATTGATACGGAAATCAGCAATGCCCGGGCAGGCAAACCGGCGTATATTCATGCGAAGATGAATGCTCTGTCGGATGAGGGAATGATTAAGGCGCTCTATCGCGCATCATCGGAAGGCGTCACTATCAAGCTGCTTGTGCGCGGTATTTGCTGCCTGAAAACAGGTATTCCTGGCGTCAGCGACACGATTGAGGTTCACTCGATTGTCGGGCGCTATCTAGAGCACAGTCGTATTTATATCTTTGCCAACGGCGGAGAAGAAAAAGTGTTTCTGGCAAGTGCTGATTGGATGTCGCGTAATCTTAATCGGCGGGTAGAATTAATGTTTCCAGTTGAAGACGAACAGATTCAGAAAACAATTATTGACGCCTTTGCGCTGATGATGAGCGATAACGTAAAGACGCGCGTTCTCGAAACGGACGGAAGCTATAAAAAAGTGAATCGGCGCGGCAAACCCGCTGTGAATGCACAGGAGTTTTTCGCCCGCCTTGCTGAAACACGTTCGCTAAACCGCAACCAGGCACTGGAAGAAAAAAAGACGTTCACACCAATTCGCCGCAGCGAAAATGAGTTGATCGACGGCTGACAACAATGAATACCTTCTTAAGACTTATGATTTGGATTCGCAGCAAATCCAAATCATAAGTCTTTCTTTTACGTTTAAGAGAGTTTAAAAATTTCAGCGGGACTAAGTATAAGAAAAAGCTAAGGCTCTGCCTTTGTTCGATGGATTTGGCAGAGCCAAGTTTTTCTAATACGTTTAAGAGAGTTTAAAAATTTCAGCGGGACTAGATATAAGAAGGGATAAAGATTTCAATGGTTAAAATATTTTTTATAACCTCGCCAGCCTTGAATTCATCCGTTTTTTGGCATACACTAACTAATGCTGAGATGTTGAATCGATAGACAATATCTACATATTGTGCTAATATTTATTCATCAAATCAATATGTAGTATATAGTAACGAATACGCGTTCTGCTGCTCTTTCGTAGTGGAACTCTATTTTTTTCAAGGGGGCGAAGCTTTGCGCATCCTTTATGAGACGATGACAGGTAATGTGCGCCGCTTTTTGGCAAAGACGGGCCTGCCTCATCAGCCGATCGAATCGGTCGATACGGTAGATGAACCATTCGTCCTTGTGACGAATACGATTGGTTTTGGACAGGTTCCCGAGACAGTGAGTCATTTTCTGCGAAAGAATGGTCGCTATCTCGCTGCAGTGGCGGCGAGTGGCAATCGCAATTGGGGCCAAAATTTTGCCAAAGCAGCTGATATTATTGCCGTTCAATTTGGCGTTCAGGTGCTCTGTAAATTTGAACTTGGCGGTACAGACGCTGATGTCACGTATTTTAAGGAGAGGGTGAAAGCATTTGATGAATGAAGCGATCAAGCCGAAATCATATATTGAGTTGAATAATGAAGTCGTGACACGCGGCGCAGACGGTTTTTATCAATTGGACAAGGATCAGGAAGCGATCAGTCTGTATATGGAAGAGGTTCATGAAAAGACGAAACAATTTCCATCTATACTTGCACGGCTGCATCATCTTGTGGCCGACAATTATTACTATAATGTATTTGCGCAGTATAGTGAGGAAGCCATTGAGCAATTACATCAAGAGGCCGATGCGTATCATTTTCGCTTTCAGTCGTTCATGGCCGCCAGCAAATTTTATCGGGACTACGCACTGAAGACAAATGATAAGAAATTGTATTTGGAAAGCTATGCACAGCGAGTGTCGATTGCTTCTCTGTTTCTTGCGGCCGGTCATTTCGAGCGAGCAACGGCGTTCATGCGGGCGATGATGGAGCAGCGTTACCAACCGGCGACACCGACTTTTCTTAATGCCGGGAAGGCGCGGCGCGGTGAAATGGTTTCGTGTTTTTTGATTGAAGCAGATGATTCATTGAACTCAATTAACTACATAGAGAGTACATCACAGCAATTATCGAAAATTGGCGGCGGTGTGGCACTGAATTTATCAAAACTTCGTGGCCGCGGTGAAGCGATTAAGGGCGTGGAGGGCGTTGCCAAAGGCGTCGTTCCTGTGGCCCGCAAGCTTCAGCTCGGCTTTGCGTACGCCGATCAATTAGGCCAGCGTCCGGGCGCTGGCGCGGCTTATTTAAATATTTTTCATTGGGATGCACCGGAATTTCTGGATACGAAGAAGGAAAATGCGGACGAAGATATCCGCCTGTCGACGCTCTCGATCGGTTTAATTGTTCCGGGGAAATTCTTTGAGCTCGCGGAAGCAGGACTGCCCTTCTTTATGTTTGCACCCCATACCGTTTATAAAGCGTATGGCACTCATCTAGATGATATGGATATGGACGAGATGTATGACGCGCTTGTTGCTAACCCTGACGTGAAAAAGAAGCAGGCCGATGCCCGTGAATTTCTCAATCTGATCGCCCAGATGCAGATGCAGTCGGGTTATCCGTATATTTTCTATAAAGACAACGCGAATAAGAATCATCCGCTGCGCCAGCTTGGCCAAATCAAAATGTCCAATCTGTGCACAGAGATTTTCCAGCTTCAAGAAACATCGACGATTGCCGATTACGATCAGCCGGATACTATTCGCCGCGATGTTTCTTGTATTCTTGGCTCATTAAATATTGTCAATGTGATGGAAAGCGGCAAGATCCGTGATTCAGTACACAGCGGTATTGAGGCGCTGACTCAAGTGAGTGAAATGACGGCGATCACCAACGCGCCAGGCGTCAAGCTGGCCAATCAGGAATTGCATTCAGTCGGTCTTGGCGCGATGAATCTGAATGGTTATTTGGCAAAGAATCAGATTGCCTATGAATCAGCCGAAGCCCGCGACTTTGCCCGTACATTCTTCATGATGATGAATTTCTATTCATTGGAAGAATCAATGCTGATTGCCAAGGAACGTGGAGAAACATTCAAAGGATTTGCGCAGACCGATTATGCCAATGGCTCTTACTTCACACGCTATGAGACAGAGAATTTTGCGCCGCGTACGGAGAAAGTGACGTCTTTATTTGCCGATATCACGATTCCGTCACCGCAGGACTGGACGAAGCTCAAAGATCAGGTGCAGCGCTACGGACTTTATAACGCGTATCGTCTCGCTATTGCACCGACGCAATCGATCAGTTACGTGCAAAATGCAACCAGTTCGGTCATGCCGGTTGTCAATGTTATTGAACGGCGGAAATACGGCAATAGTGAGACGATTTATCCGATGCCATTTCTATCGCCGCAGACGATGTGGTTTTATAAATCCGCTTATCAGACGAATCAATACCGCGTGATCGATTTAATCGCCGAAATTCAGCAGCATGTCGATCAAGGTATTTCGACAATTCTGTATGTGGACAGTATGACCAGTACGCGTCAGCTGGCCCGTTTATATGTGTACGCGCATAAAAAAGGATTGAAATCCCTTTATTACACGCGCACGCAATTGCTTTCCCCAGAGGAATGCACGGCCTGCTCGGTATAAAAAGCTGTGTGCAAGTGAGCAGCGCGTGTCAACCGTAATGAGAGAAGAGAGTGGGCGGTATACAATTTATGAAGGCTATTAATTGGAATTCAAGCGATAATCAGATTGCTAAAGTTTATTGGAAGCAAAATATCAATCAGTTCTGGACGGAAGAGGCTTTTAAGGTCTCGCGCGATTTGGCTGACTGGGATGCGATGACAGAGGACGAACAAACGGCTTATGTCGAAGTTCTGTCCGGATTGACTGGCCTTGATCGCGAGCAAGGCGACAATGGCATGCCATTGATTGCGATTCACCATGACAATATGCATGAACAGGCGGTCTTTGCCTGGATGGGGATGATGGAGCATATTCACGCCAAATCCTATTCACATATATTCTCGACACTGATTTCATCCGCGAAGACGAGCTATTATCTTAACGACTGGGTTAACGCTCAGCCGCAGCTTCAGGAGAAATATAAAGAAATTTCATATTGGTATAATCAGCTTTATGATAAGCGGGAGAATGTCACGCCATTCAAACGGTATATGGCGATGGTCGCTTCTGTTTTCCTAGAAAGTTTTTCTTTCTATAGTGGCTTCTTCTACCCGGTTTTCCTTTCAGGCCAGGGACGAATGATTGCCAGTGGTGAAATTATTCGCAAAATCATTCAAGATGAATCGATCCATGGCAGCTTTACCGGCATGGTCGCTCAGCGGCTGTACCGCGATGAACTGACGGCAGCGGAGCAGGAACGCGCTGACCATGAAATGTACGCCTTGCTGGATAAGCTGATTGCCATCGAGGAAGTCTATACGGTCGAGATTTACACGAAAATTAATCTTGTTAAAGAAGTGATGGATTATGTGTATTATAATGCCAATCGCGCGCTGCAAAATTTGGGTCACGACGATAAATACGCGCACGACGCGGTCAGCCAGATTGTTTTGAACGGCATTGATACAGGAACGATCAATCACGATTTCTTCTCGACAAAAGGAGACTATGTCGTTCCGCTGAATATTGAGCCATTGACAGACGCAGACTTTAATTTCGATGATGTCTGAATCGATTGGCGATTTGAAAAGTGTCCCCCGGGCCAGCCGGCCATTGAGGGATGCTTTTTTTTTTTGAAATGAGCTGCAAAGAAATAAAAATCGGTCAGACGCTATAATAAATGTGTCAAACTGGGATGGTAACCTGTTAACGTTGGCAGAGGGAAATAATCAAGCAAGGAAATGGAATTGAAACTTAAAGGTCACGCAGTATTTGGTCAAACGGGATTAGTAGCGATGCTGGCAAAGCTGTGATCAGCACGATTCGCCGCAAGGCATCACACCGCGATTGAATTCTAATGCTGTAAGGAGTGACTGCTGGCTTTCGTCAAGTCAACGACCCGGTCAAACATCGCCGCTTCTTCTTTGGATAACTTGTGCGTAATTTCGATCAGCGTGCCGGCAAAAGTCGTTAATGCTTTTTGCACTTGAACAGACAGCGTGTCATCTAAAGCGGATGTCGGTTCGTCGGCAATCAGAACAGCTCGACGGCGAATGAGCGCACGAGCAATTTCAAGCCGCTGCAGTTGTCCCCCCGACAGATTGGTGCCACTGCTATCCACAATGCTATCTAAGCCGCGTTCGTCAACGAGCGTGCCTAATCCGGCTTGTTGCAGCGCTGCAGTGACGGCCTCATCAGTAAAGGGCTCACCGAGTGTAATGTTAAAGCGGATGGATTGTTGGAACACAAACGGCTGTTGTTTAATGTAGGCAAAGTAATTGTGGATAGGGCAATCATCGGTTACCGTGTGACCATTCAGTTGGTATTCACCGCCTGTCAGTGATTGCAGTCCGAGCAGCACGCGGATAAGACTTGTTTTCCCCCAGCCTGACGGAGCTTTGACAGCGATTTTCTCCCCCTTTGCAACGTTAAATTGCAGTTGATTAAAAATAGGTTTATCCCCAACAGACAGCTGGCCGTTCATAATCGAAAGGGAATTGAAATCAGTATAGGTTCTTTCGTTCCCTTGTTCGGTGGATGGATGGTGCTGATACGCGTGTACCTTCGTCCAAATGTCATCAGTTGTCTTAATTTGGTTTCGCTGATCAAGTATGTCGATGACGGGATTGGTCAGATAATTGGATAGCTGCGTGATCATCATGAATGTTCCCAGATTGATATCACCATGCATGACCCGATAAATACCGAAAGTAAATGGAAAGAAAACGCTGAATATATAAGCAAATGTCGTGGTATATTGTCCAACAAAACCAATCAGTTGCTGCATGCGCTGAAGAGAGCGCTCCATCTTGAACGCTGCTTTCATTAAAACAGGGAGAAGAAGGGCTTGCACATTATAGACTTGGATCGTCTCGACACCTTGCTGACCTTCTTTCATGGCAGTCGTGTACGCACTATTTTCCAACTGCCAGTCGCGTGACTTGCCAGGTACGGCTTTTGCCGTTACTTTTTGAACGACTACAGGAATGAGGGAGCCGGTGGCAAAGACTAATGCGGTTAAAAAATCAGAAGAGACGCTAACGATAAAAGCGGCAATGAACTGAATGCCGTTGATCAGGATTGTTGTTTCCGCTTTAAAGCGAGCCGTTTCCAATTGCTTCAGATCATTGGTCATATATGAAAGAAAGTGCTCGTGATCAGTCGCTGCTCTAGTGTATAACATGTGCTTGATACAGATCGCTTTTACTTTGAGATTTTCTGATTGAATAAAGCGTGTCTGATACGCTTGATAGAGCAGGCCAATCAGTGCAAAAAAGAGCAGGCCGGCGATGCCGACGAACAGCGTTTGAATAAGTCCATGAAAATCTTTTGTCGTTGCCAAATTGACCAATCTTCCGACGATAAAGGCAATGAAAACGTTGGCGAATGTTTGGATGGCTGACAAGAGCGTTAACACTAGGATGGCTCCTTTGGATTGTAATTTCAGCATCAGTAATACTCCCTTTGGTTTTTCTTTTATAGTACAGTGCACTGTACGCCGGTGTTAGCTTGTTGCATAATAGAAATAAAATTTTCGATATGGAAAAATGAATGGAGATGGGGATATGGCGACGATCGGAGCGTTGCTCAAGGCCGAGAGAACAGCGCGGCAGTTAACTCAAAAACAAATGGCGGCCGGCGTGATCTCAACATCCTTTTATTCCAAAGTCGAGAATGATTTCAATGATATCAATACGATGGATTTGATTGGCATTCTTAAAGCAAATGACGTGTCGGTCAGTGAGTTCATGGCCAAGTTGGTGCCTCAGCAGCTGGCCTCCGCTATCGCAAGGAATAGTGAACAATTGGAATGGCAACTTTATACGGCTTTTTATGCGGCGGACTTGAAGACCATTGAACGGATAAGCGGTATCTTATGGCAGCCCCAATATATGCAATCGCAATATAAATATACACAAGCTTTATGTACGTTAATTTTGGCCCTATTGACCGACAAAGTGGATGAGTTGTCGGAGCAGGATCAAGCGGACATTCGTCGTCTACTTTTTAAGGAGGATAATTGGAACGCACGGACACTTGCTCTTTTTGCAGACTCGATTGATTTATACGCGTTTGACGAGTTATCCTTTCTGATCAATGCATTACTCAGACGATATAACTCTCCTGAAACGTCTCAGGACGAGTTGGAGCCGATTTTGGCGACCATTTTTATCAATTATCTTGACACCTGCTATCGGCAGGGGGAAATTCAAATGATGGAGCGACCGCTAGACTTTTTGAGCAATCTGCGTCCGATCCCATCTCTTTTTTTCTATCGGCTGTTAGGCGCATACTATAAAAACTTGTATTTGAGAAAGAGCTGTTTAAGCGACAATACACACATGATCGATCTTGCATGCGATGTTTTATCGGCACTAAATATGCAGGGCGTTGCTAACAAGCTTCCTTAATGTTCAAATTTCTATTTGGAAAATTTTCTAAATGGTATAATGGCTATTAGCAAGACGCATCATGGGATAAATTTGCATGGCTGAATGATTCTGCTTAAGCCGCGAATTGGATATTAAAACGAACCATCTTAGCATAGTTGAAGCGGGGATGATCTTATGGATATAGAAATTAATGAAATTTCCTTTAAACGCGTACAAGGATATAGACTGACTCCAAAAGATAAAAAATTTGGTGGGACTGTAATCACTTTTGGTGGATCAGAAGGTAGTTGCTTGTTAAATATGGGCTATCAAATTGCAGAAAGAGGATATCATGTTCTGTCTTTGTATTACTATGGAAAGCCGCATCTTTCAAGAGAATTGGACAGGGTTAATTTAGATTTTTTTAATGATGTGAGTGAGTATATAGAGACTAATAACATGGACATGAATCCGATAACTATTATTGGAGCTTCTAGAGGTGCTGAATTAGCGTTGTTATTGTCAACGTATTATGAAGAAATAGCTAATGTCGTGTTGTTTTCTCCTTCAGCTTACATGTTCTCAGGAGTCAAACAATATGCTGCGTGGACGCTAAGCAATAAGCAATTACCATTCATTACCTTTTCATTTCGAACGCGATTGAAAAAAATTTTGCGAAGAAAAACACCTGAAGTCGATTTATTTAGAACTGAATTGAAAAGAAACAAAAATGTGCCAGACGCTATAATAGATGTGTCAAACGTGCATGGCAGCCTTCTAATGTTCGCAGGGGAAAAGGATCAAGTTTGGCCAAGCGCCGAAATGGGATTGAAAATTAAAGAAAACGCTATATCTGCTAAGTCTTGTGAATTATATACCTTTAAAAATGCAGGACATATTTTTTCCACTTTTTATTTTGGCGGCGGAGATATAGATGGCAGTAGTTTTGCCTTTTATCAAAGTCAACTATTAATGGAAAAATACATGGAAAAATGGCATAAAAAATGTTGAATTTGGGCAACGAGATCACTAATTAAAAGGCGCGGCTCCTCACCCCTTTTCTTAACTGCCGGGAAATAGAACCATCAAGTTCACGCATTGGTTCGTCGAGGAAAAGACTGCCAGGTCGATTGATTAATCCTCGAGCAATCTGAAGCCTTTCTGTCATTCTTCTGAAATAGCGCTTAACAGCGACTCTTGCTATATCAAAGTATTTTTTTAATTGACTTGTTTTCAGCATGCTTAACCTCTCCAGCTCATGAGTGTGTAGACATAGTGGGTATATTAAAAGATGGTCCTGGGCTGATTCTTGCTTATCCTAATGGTTCATCTGCAGGTGCGTTGCTGTCACTGAAAAATAAAGATAGGAAGCAATTTATAGAAAGGCTGTGCAAGTGACGGGTGAGACAAAAGCAATTAAGCGTATAGAGCCTATTCCTTGCCGAGTTAAATATCGTTCGAAAACAAAACACGGGAAACTGCGGCATCCCGTGTTTGAACAATTTTTTTAGTTATCATTACATACTTGGTTGTGGTCCCTCATCGTCAGAAATAGATGGGCCATTTGTTAATAATAAATCTGAGTAATCTACCTGAAGACGATCCAGATACGTCATCAGTGCCTGTTCCTCCGTCTCTTTAATAAACGAAACGAAAGGCTCACGATCACCGGTGGTATCGCCGCTTTCCAGCGTTTGATAGTAGGCAACTTCTGATTCACCACTCGCCTTAACAATGATTGGTGGATAGCCATGTTGCATAAGCAACAAATTCATTGCAAGACGAGCGGTGCGTCCGTTTCCATTAATAAAAGGATGGATCGATGTCAAACGATGATGAAAGACAGCTGCAAGTTCAATCGGATGCAGGACATCTTCATTCTTATGCAGCCAACTAAATAGATCAGTCATTTTCTCCTGGACAAGAAGCGGTTCTGGAGGCTGATGCTGACTACCGGATATCTCAACAGCGACACGCCGGTACGCGCCGGCATCTTCTCTGCTTGTACTTTTAAAGACAAGATAATGTACCTGCTTTAAGTCACGTTCAGTAAAACGCTGCTTTTTAGAGGCAAGACCTTCAATATAATCGGCTGCCTCATTCAGATCAACAGCTTCTAGGTAATCTTTTAGTGGCTTTTTACCAACGGTAATCCCATTTTGCAAAACCATTTTTGTTTCGAATGGAGTTAGCGAGTTACCTTCGAGCGCGTTGCTGTTATAGACCATACTAATTCGGTCATCCGATTCGATACGCGCAGCTTCTCCCTTGGTCAAGGGCCGTTGCTGATCCAAGAGATCTTTGAGCGAGTTGGCCAACGAAAAGTCAGTCATTGTATCACTCCTTCCAATCTATTTAAGAGAAAAGTAATCCGAAAAAATAGAAATTCGATGCATGAGCAGGTTAATTATCATCCTCAACAACTTCAAAAAGATCCTCGATTGAAATTCCCAGTGCGCGAGAAATGGCAACTAGCTCGGAATCCTTGTGTAAGGATTTACGATCAAACAAGGATATTTTCGGTTGACCGACGCCGCTCATTTTCGCGGATGCCTGTTGATTTATCCGCGTTGTTTTAATGTTTTGCTTAAACATGGACGTACTTCCAAGATATTACCTCCTAATCCTAAACGTGTGGATATTCGTATTATAAACTATAAAATAATTTATTAGGACCCTCACGTCACTTTTGAGGAGGTTCCATAAAGCCCGTACACCCTCCGGTGAAGGTAATTTTTTCTGTTAATATCAGCTCCATATTTCTTAGTTTAAATAATACAATACATATCGTTTTGAATGTCGACTATCATTAGGTTCTCTTTCGTAAAATAGACTCGTAATACTCACGTTTTTCATTCACACAAACGCACAGTAATTTGTGATAGCGACGACAACTCAAAGTATTTTTTTAATTGACTTGTTTTCAGCATGCTTAACCTCTCCTCGTATGAGAAAAATTTAGCGAAGGCTGTGCCTCAGCTTTTTTTATAGACTGCGAACGCAGTGCACGAAAAAAACCGCCCATTCCTGTTACGGATGGGCGGTTTTGTCTGAACCCCATCCGACGTCAATCGGGGCCCAAGACAACCGTTTCTTGCATGACGGTTTGTCAGGACCCTAGCTAATAATAATGACTGCCAATTGACGTGCGAATGAGTGGAACATCGTATTCACTCCTGAACGGAATTTTTCGTATGGTCACTATAGCATAGCTGTTCTTTTTTTGTCAACAAAAAAAAACACTTATTTTCTGAGGCGTGCGTGGCGCCAGATTATAAAAAAAATTACACGAAAAAAAGCCGTTTTCCTACAATAAGACTATGCTGCCGAAAATTGAAAAAAATCAAAAAACAGGGGTTGACGCTTATTTTGAAAGTGGTTAATATGTGTGGCAACCCCCAAAAAACAGCGCCGGTAAACTGAACGGCGAGGTCGACTTGGGGCGAAAACAGAAAAAGATGAAGAGCTGTTTCACAAAAAAAGAAAGGAGGATGAGTTAATGGCTGAACTTACTGGTGCCGATCTATTTGTTCGCTGTGTGGAGCAAGCAGGAGCCCAATTAATTTTCGGTTATCCCGGTGGCGCTGTCCTGCCGCTATACGATGCGATCTATCGGCGGAAGCTGCGTCATGTGCTGGTGCGGCATGAACAGGGAGCCATTCATGCGGCTGAAGGTTATGCCCGGGTATCAGGGAAAGCAGGTGTGGTGCTGGCAACGAGCGGTCCGGGTGCGACCAATCTTGTAACCGGTCTGATGGATGCGTTAGTGGATTCACTGCCGCTTGTTGTCTTCACCGGTCAGGTTGCCTCCGCCGCGATTAATTCCGATGCCTTTCAGGAAGCGGACGTCGTCGGCATTACCGCTCCGGTGACGAAGCATAATTTCCGGGTGAAGCGGTCAAGCGACTTACCGCTGATCATTGCTGAAGCGTTTTATCTTGCGCAAAGCGGTCGCCCCGGACCCGTGCTCGTTGATTTGCCGAAGGATATCTGCGCCGGACACGCGCTGATGCCCGCAGGTCAGCCGCTGCCCAATCTGCCCGGTTACACGGTGCCGGCTAAGGCGGAGCCGGAACGCGTGGCGATGCTTGCTGACGAACTGCTTAAAGCGAAGCGGCCGGTTCTGCTAACCGGCGCCGGCGTTCTGCATGCCAAGGCAAGCGCCAGTCTGCGCACGCTAGCCGAAGCGCTGCAATTACCTGTTGTATCGACGCTGCTTGGACTCGGCAGCTTTCCCGGTTCTCATTCACAATTCTTTGGTATGGCCGGCATGCATGGCAGTTATGCCGCGAATCAAGCGCTGTCTGAATGCGATTTGCTGCTTAATATCGGCGCGCGCTTCGATGATCGCTTAACCGGGAATACGGAAAAGTTTGCCGTCCATGCGCGAGTTGCGCACATTGATATCGACCGTTCAGAAATAGGGAAAGTGATTGCTACGGATATCGGTCTTGTCGGTGACGCGCGCAAAGTTATTGACCAATTGCTTGATGCGCTTGGCACGCGCCGCGCTGAGCGAAGCGATTGGCTGGCACATCTAAAGGGCTACGCAGCGCAGCATCCATTTGCTTATGATCAGCACAGAGCCGAGCAAGAACTCTATCCGCAGGATGTGATCAGTCGAATCAACCGGCTCACAGACAAAGACACGATCGTCGTGACGGACGTCGGCCAGCATCAGATGTGGGCCGCGCAATATTATTGCTTTGATCAGCCGGATCAGTGGGTCAGCTCAGGCGGACTTGGTACGATGGGGTTTGGTCTTCCAGCGGCAATCGGCGCGCAGCTGGCTTCACCGAATAAGCGCGTAGTCGCTCTTCTTGGTGACGGCAGCTTCCAGATGACGCTGCAGGAGCTGGCAGTCATTGCGGAGCAGCGCTTGCCGATTAAAATTTTCATACTGAATAATCAGACATTAGGCATGGTGCGGCAATGGCAGGAGCAATTTTACGATGGCCGCTATTCAGAATCACTGCCACCCGTGCAACCTGATTTTGTTCGCTTAGCTGACAGCTATGGCCTGCTGGCTGATCGCTTGACGGATCCCGCGCAGGCGGACGAACAGATTGCACGCTTGCTGGAAGGCAATCAGCCGATGTTACTGGAATGCGTTGTGAAACAAATGGAAAACGTCTGCCCAATGGTTCCTCCGGGTAAAGGGCTGATGGAAATGACGGGGGTGTGAGGATTGGAACAACTCGTTGACGCGGTGACCGCAAACAACGCCGATGTGCTTGCGCGAATGATTCAGCTCGCCGCTCGTGGAAGTCTGCAAATTGTGGAATTGCATATGCTTGCGGAAGATGATCAGCGAGCACATATTCACATGCGAGTCGCTTGTCAAGAGCCGAAACAAGTCTGGCGGTTCATCCAGCAAGCTGAGAAACTGGTGGATACGTACGAGGTGCGTACACCAACGGTCAATAATATATTCGCTCATTGAGCAATCAGGCAAAAAAGATAAACAAATGCTGCCATGAGAGATCGAAAATCAAGTCACTTCACAAACAATTTTTAGAAAAACGGCAGTTAAATAAAATCAACTAAATAAACCAGGAAAATCAGGAGGATTTAAAATGAGCGTAGATATGCTGTATGACAAGGATGTTACGACTAATTATTTGCAAGGTAAGAGGGTTGCTTTTATTGGATACGGCGCTCAGGGACATGCCCAAGCTAATAATCTTCGCGATTCAGGCTTTGACGTCATTGTTGGAGTCCGCCAAGGTAAATCATTTGATAAAGCTAAAAAAGATGGTTTTGAAGTTTATTCGGTTGCTGAAGCTGCTAAACAAGCAGATTGGGTTCAGATGCTGACACCTGACGAAATCATGCCAGATGTATACAAAAACGAAGTTGCACCTTATTTAGAAGCTGGAAATGTTTTGGGATTTTCACATGGATTTAATATCTACTTTAAAGAAATTGTTCCACCAGCTGACGTTGATGTTGTGATGATGGCACCCAAAGGTCCTGGTAATTTATGTCGCCGGACTTACAAGGAAGGCTTTGGGGTCCCAGCACTTTATGCTACTTATCAAGATGCATCGGGTCATGCTGAAGATTTGGCAAAAGAATTTGCCAAAGGCAATGGGGCGGCCCGCGCCGGCTTGTTGAAGACAACCTTCAAAGAAGAGACTGAGGAAGATCTGTTTGGTGAACAAAATGTTCTGATGGGTGGCATTACAGCGCTGATCGAAACCGGTTTTGAAGTTTTAGTTGAGGCAGGTTATTCACCCGAATTAGCTTACTTTGAAGTTGATCATGAAATGAAACTGATCTGTGACTTAATTTATGAGGGTGGTTTTGCCAAAATGTATAAAGACTGCTCAAACACATCAGAATATGGCTCCTATACTCGTGGGCCTAAAATAGTTAATGCGGAATCAAAAGCAGCGATGAAGCAAAACCTGCGTGAGATCCAGGATGGAAGTTTTGCCAAAGAATTTATGGCTGATTTCCGAAACGGCTTCAAGAAGCTTTATGCATACCGTTCAGAAATGGAAAAGTCACAGTTACAGCAAGTCGGTGAAGAATTACGTGCAAGAATGCCGTTTGTTAAAGCAGAAGATAGATACAGCGATTAATTAAATAACAAACAGTCAACCAGCAATAGCAGCTGATTGGCTGATACATAATCATTTAATCACAATAAACCAAGGGATCTGATAGTCGTGACTGTATGGACAGAGAAGAAGTATTTATCCAAAGAAGCAATCGAAGCTGCAGCCGCAGTATTGCAGCCGATTGTTACACATACACCACTGCAATATGATGCCTATCTTTCCCAAAAGTATCAATGCCATGTTTATTTAAAACGTGAAGATCTGCAAGTGGTTCGTTCATTTAAGCTGCGAGGCGCTTACTATGCAATTGCACAAACAGCAGCTGCCGTGAGAAAGAAAGGGGTTGTTTGCGCAAGTGCTGGCAATCATGCCCAAGGAGTGGCTTGGACTTGCCATCAACTGGACGTGCCGGCGGTTATTTTTATGCCCACAACCACACCGAAACAAAAAGTTTCCCAAGTTCGTTTTTTTGGTCAGGAACAAGCAACAATTAAGTTAGTCGGAGATACCTTTGATGCTTCGGCCGAGGCCGCACAAGCCTATTGTCAGCAGCATGACTTGACATTTATTGCCCCTTTTAATGATTTGCGGACGATGGCCGGACAAGGAACTGCTGCGGTTGAAATTTTTGCTGATGCGGCGCAGCAGCAATTGCAAATTGATTATCTATTCAGCGCTGTTGGCGGCGGTGGCTTGATTAGCGGGTTGGCAACTTATACGAAAGCGGTCAGCCCAACAACTCGAGTGATTGGAGTGGAACCGACCGGAGCAGCTTCAATGAAAGAGGCTTTTAAAGCCGGGCATCCAGTTACTTTGCCAACAATTGATAAATTTGTTGATGGGGCAGCGGTTAAGACGGTTGGAGAATTAACGTATTTAAATGCACGTAAATCAGTTGATTTTTTGACAACAGTTCCTGAAGGACATGTTTGCACGACTATTTTGGAACTTTATAGCAAAGCAGCCATTGTTGCTGAACCAGCGGGCGCCTTGAGTGTTTCTGCACTGGATAATTTTCAGTCGGATTTGGTCGGTAAAACGGTAGTTTGTGTCATCAGCGGCGGAAATAATGATATTGGCCGAATGCAAGAGATTAAAGAGCGTTCTTTGATTTTTGAAGGGGAACAACTCTATTTTGTAGTTAATTTTCCACAACGGCCCGGTGCGTTAAAAGAATTTGTTAACCGAGTGTTGTCCCCAGACGATGACATTACTAAATTTGAATACACTAAGAAAGTGAATAGGGGCAAAGGTCCAGTGCTAATTGGCATTCGCTTGGGACGAAGGGAGAATGCAGCTCGATTGGGCCAGCGATTGCAGGAATTTGATCCATACTATATTGATTTGAAAGAAAATCAGACCTTGTACGACATGCTGGTTTAAGATGGGAGGTTAAATCGATGGAACAAGTACTCAATTTTGATCATGTTTCGTTTCAACGGGGAACAAAAACGATTTTGCATGATATTAATTGGCAAGTGAAACCGCGGGAAAATTGGGCGATTTTAGGCCTGAATGGTGCCGGTAAAACGACTTTGTTAAAAATGATTCACGGAGATATTTGGCCATCTATTGGGAAACTAACCGTTTTAGATCATCTTTTTGGTCAGACAAATATCCCGCAATTGCAGCGTAAGATCGGTTGGGTCAGCAACGCTTTGCAAGATTGGCTACATCCGGGAGATGCAGTTGAAAAAATTGTTCTGTCGGGGAAGTTTGCTAGCATTGGGCTTTATGAGAACTATACAGCGGCTGAACTGCAGGCAGCTTGTGATCTTTTGATTCGTTTGGGCGGAGAAAAATTGCTGGGCAAAACGTATCGCATGCTTTCTCAAGGAGAGCGACAACTAGCTTTGATCGCTCGGGCGATGATGGCGCAACCTGAGTTGTTAATCTTAGATGAACCTTGTAATGGCTTGGATTTATTTGCGCGTGAGCGACTATTGCAAAAGATTGCCGCAATTAATCAATTGCCAAACAGCCCGGCTCTATTGCTAGTGTCACATTATACAGAGGAATTGCTGCCTTGCTTTACAAATTTATTGTTGCTAAAAAAAGGTGAAGTCTACGCGGCGGGAACCCGGCAGCAATTGCTGACAGTTCCAGTATTGACCGATTTTTACACGAAACCAATCAAAATTGTTACTGACGGTCCGCAGCGCGTCATTGTTTATCCCAAATAAAAAGAAAGCATGAGTTAAGAAATGAAACAACAGTAACAACGAATCAAGCTCCTGTGCTTTTCTGTGACGCTGCTGAGGCGTGCGGAGAAGTTTTTTTGTTTCTGTCATTTCTTAACGGATAAGTGAAAAAAGGATCTTTTTTTTTAGTTTCTCTGCTATACTTAATTTAAGTATCAGCAAGCTCTACGCGAGCGTAGAAGTCGAAAAACGAGAGGAGGCGCTTCTCATGGTGTTGGCTGTTTTGCGGAAAATTGTTTTCATTCTAGTAGCTGTTTTGACGCTTGGAACGGCTGTGCCATTCATGCCGCCCCATACGGCTACGCGGCCGGGTGACAAGGGAAACTATCAAAGTGAAAAAGAGCAGCAATCCGCCGATCAGTCGGAAGAAGCGTCTCCTGGTGGAGAGTGGGTGCGCGAGGCTTCGTCGGACACGCAGCTTATTGAAGCATTTGCTCGTTATGCCGCACGCGAAAGCCGCATCCAAGGGTTACATAAATTCGGTTCCCGCATTGGTACAGAAATTGGTGACGATTATGTGCATACTATTGTCCCCGCGTTTATCCCTGCTGTAGAGGCAGTGAGTGCCGGACACGATCGCTCATGGATTCGGCAATTAGCCGTGACTCATGATCCGGCTGCGGGTACCGGTGAACGCATTCTGCATGTGTATCAGCGGGAAACTAATCAGGAATTGCTGAAACTTCATGTTCGCCGTGATCATCCACCGAAAGATGGGTTTTGGTTTGACTTTCATTATCATAGTGTGGCTGATAATTTCCAGCAGCACCATTCGTTGAAACGAATATATTGGGGAAAAAATACACCGCCTAATTGGCGGGCATAAAACAGCCATGGCCGATGCCATGGCTGTTTTAATAATCATTGCTTACCCAACAGGCTGATAGCCAAGACGAATGGCGGTATCTGCCATGATTCGGTAACCGAGCGGATTAGGATGCGTGTGGTCAATGGTCAGCAGCATCGGTTCCCTCCCAAGAAAGGCGTGATAGACGTCGGCTATTTTGACATAAGGCGCACGTTCAAGCTGAGCGAGTTGCTGGTTATAATATTCCAGCCAAGCATAGGTTTCCGGAATCTGGGGCATTGGATTATACAGGTTCATGACGCGTACACAAAAGGGCTGCGGGTTGGCAGCGTGAATGTCGAAAATCGTACGCAGGATGGCCTCGATCGTTGTAACGCAGTTTTGGATAGCGCCAAGCAGCGCTCCCTCATCCCCTGTCTTCATCCATGCTTTACTGGCGTGAAGCATATCATTGCCGCCCGCGGTCAGCGTGATAAAGGAGGCATTGCGCACGGCTTCAGAGGCATCCGGTTGCTTGATCTGGTCAAGAATCTGTTCGGAGGTTGCTCCGTTTTTGGCAAAACTCAGGCGTTCAACAGGTTGACGAAAATAGTATTCCAGACTTTGCTGATAAAGTTTGACAAAGTTCGGCTGGAAAAAGGTTGCGCCAAGACCGACAGTCAGTGAGTCGCCTAGCGCAACATAGAGCGGTTGATTGTCCATGACATCATCTCCGGCAAAATAGTCCTTTCACAGTCTATTCAGCTTAGGCAAAAGTGTCCGTCGCTCGCG
Organism: Sporolactobacillus sp.; assembly: GCA_047718535.1. GTDB lineage: Bacteria > Bacillota > Bacilli > Bacillales > Sporolactobacillaceae > Sporolactobacillus. Next base: position 67,315 of record JBDNRH010000003.1, on the reverse strand, counting down.
AGAAAAAGCACGCGCCGTCACTTGCGGCGCGTGCTAGTGTTGCTTCTTATATGATTAGTTACCGATAAATTCCTGCGTCCAGTAGCTTCCGTAAGATCCGCCAGATACGTAACCAACACCAATGGTTGTGTAGTTTGGATTCAAAATATTGGCACGATGTCCTGGACTGTTCATCCAGGCAGTCATGACATCTTCCGGCGTTTTCTGACCGGCTGCGATATTTTCACCCGCATAACTATAGCTAATGCCATATTTCTTCATCATATCGAAAGGCGATCCGAAGGTTGGTGACTGATGATCAAAATAATTTTTATCACGCATATCTGCGGATTTGTCACGCGCCATTCGCGCCAAAGTATCATTCGTTGCTTGAAGCGGTTTTAAGCCTGCCTTTGCCCGTTCTTGATTGGTCAATTCGACGACCTTGTTTTCAAAGGCATTCATCTGACCATTTGACTTCGGTGCGCTCGTCGGTGTTGAAGCCGCCGATGACGAGGAACCGGTCTGTTTCTCCGTTGATGGCGCAGGTGCCTTGGCTACCGGAGCCGCCGGCGTCTGCTTTTGGGCAGGAGCCGATTGCTTTGGCGATGTACGCTTTGCTTGCCCCGCTTTATCTGGCATCGTTACAAATTGTTCAAGAGCCTGCGGATTGGCCAATAGATCATTGAAATTCACCGAGAGGCCGAGCTCTTTGAGCAATTCGCTTAAATCAGTAGTTTTCTCAACCTTTACGTGTAATGGATTGAGAAAGCTGGCAAGGGCAGGGGGACAAGTCCGAGACTGGGATGCTGCATCTGCATTTTGGCTGAAGGCGAGTGGGAGTGCCACAGCTCCGGCCAAGGTTAATGCAAGAATTTTTTTATACATGGTGTAACTCCCTCCTTGGTTCATAATTTTCGAGATTATGAGAGTTGTGGAGGGGTAAACCGGGCAATTACATGATGTTACCAAAAAACAGGGAAATAAATCCTTTGTGCTGGTAAAAGAAAAGCATCGCTGCAGAGGAATATCACATGCTCTACAGCGATGCTTTTTAATTTAGAGGTATTGTTCAATTCAGTAACAGTACTAGAGAGTGAAAAATTCTCACAAAAATCAAAAAAGAGAAACCTTGGATGGGATTTTTAGTATCCTCTCATTCACCACAAAAGAGAGGAGCAATCGTCAAGGGTTATCGTGCTTTTTATTTTATCTTGTCTCTTCGCGATTGACCCGTGCCATGTTCAAATTTATTGATTGTATTTTCACGTCGTTCCGTTCCTGCTTCCATAGATTCACTGCTTTCAAGTGGTTTGTCTACAGAGTAGCGCAATTGTCTACAGAGTAGGTGCAATTGTCTGCAGAGTAGGTGCGTTTATCTACAGAGTAGCGCAATTGTCTACAGAGTAGCGCATTTATCTACAGAGTAGCGCAATTGTCTACAGAGTAGGTGCGTTTATCTACAGAGTAGTCGCAATTGTCTACAGAGTAGGTGCGTTTGTCAACAGAGTAGTCGCAATTATCTGCAGAGTAGGTGCGTTTGTCTACAGAGTAGCGCAATTGTCTACAGAGTAGGTGCGTTTATCTGCAGAGTAGGTGCGTTTATCTACAGAGTAGGCGCGTTTGTCTACAGAGTAGCGCAATTGTCTGCAGAGTAGGTGCAATTGTCAACAGAGTAGCGCATTTGTCAACAGAGTAGGTGCGTTTGTCTACAGAGTAGGCGCATTTATCTACAGAGTAGGTGCAATTATCTGCAGAGTAGGTGCGTTTATCTGCAGAGTAGATGCGTTTATCTGCAGAGTAGGTGCGTTTATCTACAGAGTAGTCGCAATTATCTGCAGAGTAGGTGCAATTGTCAACAGAGTAGCGCAATTATCTGCAGAGTAGGTGCAATTGTCAACAGAGTAGCGCAATTGTCTGCAGAGTAGGTGCAATTGTCAACAGAGTAGCGCAATTGTCTGCAGAGTAGGTGCAATTGTTTACAGAGTAGCGCATTTGTCAACAGAGTAGAACTTTTGACTACCCTACCCAGTGACAGTTTTTAGTGAGGAAATTGCTGCTGCGCGTATTGGCTGAATTGCTGCTGCGCTTGAACGATTTTTTGTGGTTCTTGAGACTCGAGTTTATACCAGCCTTTGTTGAACATGACATTATAGAGATCGCGCTGCAAGTCGGCTTCCTGATCGAAGACGCCTTTGATGTCTTGATAGAGCGATTGGTGACTGGCTTCCTGAAGGGCATGCACGTAAGATGTACCCAGGTATTTCTCGGTTAGGAGCATATCATTTAGATAATCACGATCATTCATTTCTGGTGTCTTTTGAATTTGTGTTTCGGTGTTTTGAATCGGTGTCGCCTGCACAGGTTGTTTGATCATTGCATCATTCCCCCTGACGAATTAATGGTTTCAGCGTGTTTCTGCAAATGATTGAGAATGCATTGATAGTGGCGGGTATGCAATTGGCATGCCCGATTCATCGCCTGAACGATATCGCGATCCTGACAGACAGACGCATAATGATGTGCTTTCTTAATCGCGTTCAAATTCCAGGAAAGCATATCCTCGATGTACAATAAATCTTTATTCGTCAGAATTTCCGGTGGCTGCGGGGCGATGATTGGTTGTCCCCCTTGTTGCTGCATACGACTCACACTCCTGTTTATATTTTCTTATCCATGGTTCACGCGTAGTATGTCCCCAATCATTGATTTTATTTGTTCACTTTTTCTTGCCGCTAGACGATTGATTCGCTATTCTGATACATATCAAGTGAAATGGGAGTGGGCGAATGTTAGTACTTTATTGCTATCCGACATGCGGAACATGTAAAAAAGCGAAACAATGGCTGAAGACGCATGATATTGAATTTACGGAACGACAGATTGCTGAAACTCCGCCAACCAAAGAACAGCTGCGCGCGTTTCAGAAAGCAAGTGGCTTGCCGCTGAAGAAATTCTTTAACACAAGCGGCAAACATTATCGGGATCAGGGAATGAAGGACAAATTAAAGAATGCGCCGGAAGACAAGTGGCTCGATTGGCTGGCGGCGGATGGAATGCTCGTGAAACGGCCAATTGCCGTAGATGGGGATGCAGTCACTATCGGTTTTAATGAAACGGATTTTGAAAAAACATGGTTGAACAAAGCAGCGAAAAAATGATGCTCACTGGCTGTTTTACGCTATAATAAGAATGCAACGCGTCATATCATAAACAGCGGCGAAAGCCGATTAGCTGAATGGAGGCCATAAGCTTGGGTGTACCGACGGATTTACTGTATTCTAAGGAGCACGAATGGATCAGGAAAATGGCAACGGGAAAAGTACAAATAGGTATTACTGCATTTGCTCAAAAAGAACTGGGCGATATTGTATTCGTCGAACTTCCTGAGCTGGGTGATACGCTTGAGGCTGGAGATTCGTTCGGCAGCGTGGAATCCGTGAAAACTGTGTCTGAACTCTATGCGCCGGTTGCCGGAAAGGTCAGCGCAACGAATACTGAATTAGAGGATTCTCCGGAACTCGTCAATGAATCACCTTATGAAGCGGCGTGGATGATTGAACTGGAAGCGCCTGAATTTGATTTCAGCACGCTTCTATCCGCCGAGGCTTATGATCAGATGATCGGTGGGAACTGATCGAATAGTGACTTGAACGGATACTGCATTGGCGCAAAAGACTCGCATCGCGGGTCTTTTTTTTTCGATCACTCAATTCTTACTTCCTTCGTCCCTACGCGTGATTTATGACAGGCTGTCACAGATTTGTTACCTGATTGTTTCTTCCCTTCGGCGTCTCCCGCGTGTTATAAATGAGTCAAGGTCGATTAAGGTGCCTTTCCATAAAAAATGAAAAATATCCATACATTAACAAAAATATTTGACAATAAACATACTGTGACAGGGACATGTTATCTTAGATTGTGAAAAGAGTTCCATGATCACACGGGAACTCATGCACTGCGAGCAGTAAGCAGTCAGGAAGCTGAGTAATTTGCGAGAGGTGGAATTAGAAATGATCAACGCCAGCCAGCTTGCCATCGGTGGGACAGTCAATCCACCGCTTGAAAACACTATCTTTAGAGTACAGCAGGGAGACGAATCCCTTAGAAATAATATTATTGAATCGTATCAGCCCTTTATCAAAAAAGTCGTGTCCAAAGTATGCAATCGCTTCATTGACCAGACAATGGACGAATTCAGCATTGGGCTTGTGGCGTTCAACGAAGCCATTAATCAGTATCAGAAGGGTCAAGGCAGCAAATTTCTGACCTTTGCCGATATGGTGATTCGCCGCCGAATTATTGACTTTATTCGTAAAGAAACACGTCAGGTGCGTCATATCTATCTTGATCAGGTGACACCGGATCCGGACAATAATATGGACGAAAGCTATGTTGAACAGCAGGCAGCGATTGATTATTATGAGGAAAAATGCCGGATTGCCGAGCGGATGGAGCAAATCGCCAGCTATCGGCAGCTGCTTCTGGATTATGGAATTACCTTCGATGTACTCAGCGCCCACTGCCCGAAGCATGCGGATGCCCGTGAGAATGCGAAAATGGCTGCCAAACGGTTGGTGGAACATCCGGATCTTGTACGGTTTCTTAAGAAAAAGAAGCAATTACCGATAAAAGAATTGTTGCAATTTGTAACGTGCAGCCGCAAAACGGTGGAACGCAATCGAAAGTATATAATAGCGCTGGCACTTATTTATATTGGTGGTTTTAGTGCATTAATATCCTATATAGAACCGGAAATGGAAGTGGCTCTTTAAGGAATGAAAGGTGGGGGAGAAAGCTGAATGATAAAGGAGTCCTAGTTTCAAAAAAAGGACGACAAGCTGTTATTCTCACCCAAGACGGTGCATTTCAGTCAGTTAAGCTGAAGAAAAACTCCCGGCTGCCTATTGGCGCCGTCGTATCTGATTTGTATCTCGTTCATTTTTCGCTCAGCCGTTTCTTTGTACCGTTTGTCGCGGTTGGTGTGTCATTGATTTGTTTTGCAATTTTTCCACAAATGAGCAGTGAACCGGATCAACAAATTGCTGCCTATGTAACGATGGACTGGGATGCCAATATGGAGACAGCCATCAATCACAAGGGGCAGGTGATTGCCGTTCGCAAAGGGCGCGGCATGAATCTATATGGTAAGCAAGTTAGCCGCCCAGTGCCGTTCAGCACATTCAGCAGCAAATGGCTGGCTCACCTTGACAGGCACTCCCCGAAGGGTAAACCATTGTATGATTTGATGACCATTTCCTATTCCAGCCATCTGACAGCGGGGCAAAGGAGACAGTTGTCGCATCGATTAGTCGGTGAATTAGAACAGGCTTGGCGTAAACAAATGCTGGCCGTTCGCCCGCAGGTGCATTGGCTGACGACAACGATGGCTTCTCGCAGCGAAGCCGAACAATTAGACTTGTCAGTCGGTCGTTATCTTCTTTATAAGAGAGCGCTTATTGCAGGAAAACCGCTCACTATCGAGCAGGCAAGACAGTTTTCGCCGAAGCAGTTAGCCAATGCACAGTCCAGTACGCTTTCTTCGGAACAAGCTGTTCATGAACTGCGGCTCGATGGATCGACAGTCATCATTAAGCAGCAATGAGTAAATAAGATCGACTAAATGAATCGTATTACTATAAACGCTCATTGCCGCCTATGGCAGTGGGCGTGTTTTCAATGTGCCCGCGGCAAGCGAGCCACCGAAGCCTGCCCATAGACAAGCTCAAGCGCATTATACTGGCTTTTCTAGCAAATCAAGAAAGTAGATAAAATGAGCTGTCGTGTCGGGAAAAAGCGGAGGTGCGAGACGCCTGCGGGAGAAGCGAGCCAAGTGAGACCCCGCAGAACCAAGTCTGTTTGAGGAGGCTCACGGATCGCCCGCGGCAAGCGAGCCACCGAAGCCTGCCCATAGACAAGTTCAAGCGCATTATACTGGCTTTTCTAGCAAATCAAGAAAGTAGATAAAATGAGCTGTCGTGTCGGGAAAAAGCGGAGGTGCGAGACGCCTGCGGGAGAAGCGAGCCAAGTGAGACCCCGCAGAACCAAGTCTGTTTGAGGAGGCTCACGGATCGCCCGCGGCAAGCGAGCCACCGAAGCCTGCCCATGGACAAGCTCAAGCGCATTATACTGGCTTTTCTAATTTGATTTGGAAAGTATAGGTATTAGGTGGGTGAAAGCCGTTTACTCCTTTTCGAAAAGAGCGCTATAATGAGTTATGATATATTGTGAAGGAATAATTAGTGATCAAGTTCAGGCAGTTGCCAACTGTTTACAAAAGATTTAAGATAATAATGATAATAGATTGAGAATCGCGTTTTTAAGACAAAACGACATTTTTTGACGGAGGTAATTGAGATGACAATACCTGAATTGAAAATAAAGGATCTGAGTGTCTCTGTTGAAGGCAAGCCGATCGTTAACGGTTTTGACCTAAATATTAAAGGCGGGGAGATCCATGCACTGATGGGTCCCAATGGCACAGGAAAATCGACGGTTGCCTCAGCAATCATGGGTCATCCGAAATACGAAGTCACCTCAGGCAGTGCCTTGCTTAATGGAGAGAACTTATTGGAGATGGCTGTCGACGAACGGGCACGTGCCGGCATGTTTCTAGCCATGCAGTATCCAAGTGAAGTCAGCGGAGTGACGAATGCCGAGTTCTTGCGCACGGCGATTAATGGCCGGCGCGGCGAGGGTAACGAAATTCCGCTGATGAAGTTCCTTAAGACGCTGGATAAGAAAATGGATATTCTTGAAATGGATCAGAAATTCGCGGAGCGCTATGTTAATGAAGGCTTTTCCGGCGGCGAGAAGAAGCGAAATGAGATTCTTCAATTAATGATGCTTGAGCCTAAGTTTGCCATTCTTGATGAAATTGATTCTGGTCTTGATATTGATGCACTGAAATGGGTGGCGAAGGGCGTTAATTCGATGCGCTCAGAGAATTTCGGCTGCTTAATCATTACGCATTATCAGCGCTTGCTGAATTATATCAAGCCGGATGTTGTTCATATCATGATGAATGGGCATATTGTGAAAACAGGCGGCCCTGAATTGGCATTACAGCTTGAAGCAGAGGGCTACGATGGTATGAAGGCTGAACTCGGCATTAAAGATGATCAAACGGTGGAAGCCTGAGGCATTATGACGGACAGGAGGGAGAATATATTGACTACTGGGGTGCAAAGTCTTCCGTTTGATAAGGAAGACGTGACGGTATTTTCAAAACAGCGTATGGAACCGGATTGGTTTGTAAAAAAACGGCTCGAAGCTTTGGCATTGTCTGAGCAGCTCTCGCTCCCGGAACCAGAGAAAACACGAATCACAGACTGGAATTTTACCAATTTTAATTATGACACAGCGGCTGAATCTGTGCAGTCGATCGATGCGCTTCCAGAAGCTGTGCAGCAGCTGATCGGCAAAGGGGAGACAAGCGGCAACGTACTGGTGATCCACAATAGCCGGGCAGTCTATTGCCAGCTGGCAGATAAATGGCGGACTCAAGGAGTGCTTTTTACAGATCTAGCGACAGCTGTGCGCGATCACAGTGAACTTGTCCAGCACTATTATTTTCAGACCACAGCACTTGATCAGCATCGTTTGACAGCGCTCAACGGTGCGTTGGTCAATGGCGGTGCTTTCATTTATATACCGGAAAATGTGAGCGTGGATGCGCCGCTGCAATGCATTTATTATCAGGATGCACCTTCATCCGGACTGGTTGCGCACACACTGCTCGTTGCTGAAACAAATAGTCAGGCCACTTATGTGGAGAACTATTTATCGGCGGCAGCCGTTGGTGAAGGTGTGGCCAATTTAGTCAGTGAAGTGTCGGTCGGAGACAACGCGCGCGTGCAGTATGGAGCGGTTGACCATTTCTCGGAGAAAATGGTGACCTTTGTGAGTCGTCGCGCCGATGTGGCGAAAGACGGCAGCCTGCAATGGGCGCTTGGCCAGATGAATGATGGCAATACATTGTCCGAGAATACTACGGAATTGATTGGTGACGGTGCCTCTTGTGACACGAAGGCGGTCAGCATTGGCAGCGGAGCTCAGAAGCAAAATTTTGATAATCATATTCGCCATATCGGCAGAGCGACCATCAGTCGGCTGCTCGTCCGCGGCGCACAGAAGGATGCGGCTAACTCTATTTTCAATGCGCGAACAAAAATTGAACGCGGGGCTTCTCAGGCGGACGGAGAACAGACGCAGCGCGTACTGATGCTCAGTGAAGAGGCGCGCGGAGATGCTAATCCGATACTGCTGATTGACGAATATGACGTGATTGCCGGTCATGCGGCCTCAGTGGGAAGAGTCGATCCGGAACAGCTTTATTATCTGATGAGCCGTGGTATTGCCAAAGAAAAAGCAGAAAAATTGATTGTCGAAGGATTCCTCAAACCGGTTGTGGATCTCCTCCCTGTGGAGGGCGTGCGCAGCCAGCTGTCACGTCTCATCGAAGGGAAGGTTGGCTAATGAATAGTCAGTCGATTCGTGCCGACTTTCCGATCCTCAGTCAGGAAGTGAACGGCCATCCGCTTGTCTATTTGGATAATGCGGCCACGTCGCAAAAGCCGTCAGCCGTCATCAACACGATGGTTGATTATTATCAGAATTATAATTCCAATGTTCATCGCGGCGTTCATACACTCGGGACTTTGGCAACTAACCGCTATGAAGAAGCACGTGAGAAAATTTGTGCTTTTATTCATGCAAACAATGCAAAAGAAATTATCTATACACGCGGCACGACAGATTCACTCAATATGGTAGCCTATGGTTACGGTCGTGCCAAGCTGAAGTCGGGTGACGAAATTATTATCACGCCGATGGAGCATCACGCCAATTTGATCCCATGGCAGCAAGTCGCCGAAGTTACCGGTGCTGTGCTTAAATATTTTCCATTGCAGGCGGATGGGACGATTGATTTGGACGAAGCGCGCCAGACAATTACGAATCAGACAAAGATTGTATCAGTTGCGCACGTGTCCAATGTGCTCGGAACGGTCAACCCTGTCAAACAGCTGGCTGCCCTCGCTCATGAGAAAGGGGCAATCATGGTTGTTGATGGCGCGCAGAGTACGCCGCATCAGCCGATCGATGTTCAGGATCTCGATTGTGATTTCTTCGCCTTCTCTAGTCATAAGATGGTCGGTCCGACAGGCATTGGTGTTCTCTATGGGAAACAATCCCTGCTGGAGGCAATGGAGCCGGTTGAGACGGGCGGTGAGATGATTGATGAGGTTGGACTCTACCATGCAACTTGGGCCGATTTGCCGTGGAAGCTGGAGGCAGGTACCCCGCATATTGCAGGCGCCATCGGACTTGGTGCAGCAGTTGATTATCTTTCAGCCATTGGCATGGAAACCATTCACCATCAGGAAGAAGAACTGGCACAGGCAGCCTATCAGCAATTGTCAGCGATTGACGGCGTGACGGTCTATGGACCCGCTGAACGTGCGGGCCTCGTCTCATTTAATATAGATGGCATACATCCGCATGACGTGTCAACCGCGCTGGATATGGAAGGCATTGCTGTACGTGCCGGGCATCACTGCGCGCAGCCATTGATGCATTGGCTGAAATGCGAATCGACGGTACGGGCCAGCTTTTATTTTTATAACACGCTTGACGAGGTGACTTGTTTGGTTGAGGGTATTCAGCATGCAAAGGAGTTCTTCGGTCATGTCTTTTAATAATCTGGATCAGCTCTATCGATCGGTGATTATGGATCACTATAAGAATCCACGCAATCACGGCACACTTGATGATTCACAAAGTGTGACGGTCAGCATGAATAATCCGTCTTGCGGGGATAAAATTCACGTCTCATTGAAAGTTGAGAACGATAAAATTGCGGCTGTTAAGTTTGACGGCAGCGGCTGCGCAATCAGCCAATCTTCAGCGTCAATGATGACGGAGGCAATTATTGGCTTGACCGTGCAAGAAGCTCATGAATTAATTTACGATTTTTCCGAACTTGTTCAGGGACGGGAGCATGAAGATGAACTTGAACTAGGCGATGCGGAGGCTTTGCAGGGTGTTTCCCAGTATCCAGCGCGGATAAAATGTGCCACACTTCCGTGGAAAGCGTTGGAGCGAGGGCTGCGTGCGGCGAGTGAGAAACAGGAAGAGGATTCGTAATCACTCGAATTACAACAATCATATACGCAAAAGATAAATGAGGAGGCATGATCGATGGCAACCGAACAGCATATTCCGGAAATTGACGATTATAAATACGGTTTTCGTGAGAAAGATGTGTCTGTGTTTCGGACGAAGCGCGGGTTGACTGAAGACATTGTCCGAGAGATATCGAAGAAAAAAAACGAACCACAGTGGATGCTTGATTATCGGTTAAAGGGCTTGGAGCATTTTTATAAACGACCGATGCCGCAGTGGGGTGCCGATTTAAGCGGTCTGCAATTCGATGATTTAACGTATTATGTTAAACCGGTGCAGAATCAAGGGCGATCTTGGAATGAGGTGCCAAGTGAGATTAAAGACACCTTCGACAAGCTTGGTATCCCGGAAGCTGAACGCAAATACTTGGCTGGTGTGTCCGCTCAGTACGAATCAGAAGTCGTTTACCATAGTATGAAGGACGAACTGGAGAAGCAAGGCGTTATTTTCTTGGACACGGATACGGCACTTCAGAAGCATGAAGCATTATTCCGCGAGTATTTCGGAAAAGTTATTGCGTATGCGGATAATAAATTCTCAGCTCTGAACGCTGCCTGTTGGTCTGGCGGTTCGTTCGTCTATATTCCCAAAGGTGTAGAATGTAAAACGCCGCTTCAGGCCTATTTCCGAATTAACTCAGAAAGCATGGGGCAATTTGAGCGCACCTTGATTATTGTCGATGAGGGCGCATCGGTGCATTATGTAGAAGGCTGCACGGCGCCCGTATACTCCAGCAGTTCGCTGCATAGTGGGATTGTGGAAATCTATGTACGCAAGAATGCCTATTGCCGCTATACGACAATTCAGAACTGGGCCAATAATGTTTATAATCTTGTGACGCAGCGGGCCATTTGTGAAGATCACGCGACTATGGAATGGGTCGATGGCAATATCGGTTCCGCGGTGACGATGAAGTATCCGTCTGTTGTCCTTAAGGGAGAAGGGGCACGCGGCAATACGCTGTCGATCGCGATTGGCGGGCGCGGTCAGAACCAAGATACGGGTTCGAAAATGATCCATTTAGCGCCAAACACGTCATCAACGATTATTTCTAAGTCAATTGCTAAGAATGGCGGCAATGTGACGTATCGCGGCAAGGTACACTTCAGTAAGAAAGCAACCAATTCACGATCCCATATAGAATGTGACACGCTGATCATGGATGCCCAGTCGACGTCTGATACGATTCCTTATAATGAGGTGCTCAATAAAGATATTTCTCTGGAACATGAGGCTAAGGTGTCAAAGGTATCCGAAGAACAGCTCTTCTATTTAATGAGCCGCGGGCTGACTGAGCAGGAAGCAACGGAAATGATTGTGATGGGCTTCATTGAACCATTCACAAAGGAATTGCCAATGGAATACGCCGTGGAGATGAACCGGCTTATTAAATTCAATATGGAAGGCTCCATTGGCTGATTTTTTTCATAACAAAAGCTCTCGGCTCGTATCGCGATCCAGAGAGCTTTTTCTATGTGCGCATCCGGCCTCTTGATATCTATTTGGCAAGGCTCCTGAGGCCGTCTTGTGCCGCTTACAGTTCGGGGCTACAATAGAAAAGGAAAGCTGAGAAGCCAATCAGTAACGGACAGAATAAGATGATCGTCCGCGGAGGATATGAACGTGAAGACATTGCATTTTTTCCATACGAATGATTGGCATAGTCATTTCGAGAATTGGAGCCGTCTAGTCACTTATTTGCATATTGAGAGAGAACGGCTGGATCAAGCAGGCGAGCCGTATTTAACTCTCGACCTTGGTGATCATATGGATCGCGTAAATCCAATGACTGAAGGGCTGCTTGGTAAGGGAAACGTTCAGCTGCTGAATGAGGCAGACTATGACTATGTCACATTAGGGAATAACGAAGGCATTACATTTACTAAGGCGCAGCTTGCGGCTGCTTATCAGGACCGCCGCTTTCAGATTGTACTGGCTAATCTCTATAATCAGGATGGCCTGCGGCCGCAATGGGCCACCCCGTATCAAATTGCCGATATGCAGGGAGTTAAGGTTGGCTTAATCGGCCTGACTGCCGCCTTTCCTAAATTCTACGAATTGCTTGGCTGGTCAATACGTGATCCTTATGACACGTTAAAATCGCTTATTCCGCAAATACGTCCACAAGTGGATGTTTTAATTTTAATGTCACATGTTGGGTTGCCTTTTGATCAGCACGTGGCGGAAGAATTATCGGGTATTGATGTGATTATCGGTGCTCACACGCACCATGTTCTGGAGCAAGGGAAAATGGTTGATGGCACGCTCATTGCCCAAGCAGGAAAATGGGGAGTATATGCCGGCAAAATTACGATTGATTATGATCAGCAGCGCAGGCAGATTGTCCATAAAGGGGCCGACCTCGTTACATTGCGCGAATCGCCTGATCGGCACACAGACCTATTGCTCGGTGAACTGACTCAAGCAGGCATCAGCCATATGCAGCAGCATGTGACGCGCTTGAATCATGCACTGGAAGTGAACTGGTTCAAAGCTTGTGAACTGACCACTTGGATGGCCGATGCGCTGCGGAACTGGTGTAAGACAGAGATTGGGCTTGTCAATGCGGGTGTTATATTGAACGGTTTGCCGGCCGGCGACGTGACACGATATATGATTCACCGCATTTGCCCGCATCCGATCAATCCTTGCGAGGTGACGCTCAGCGGCGAAGAACTGATCGAAATTATCACATGCGGCTTGTCCCCCGATTTCCAAAATTATGCGCTAAAGGGATTCGGATTTCGCGGCAAAGTGCTTGGTAAGCTGGTTTTCAGCAATCTTGACTACCAGACGGATATTCGTGACGGTCAGCTTGAAGTTGTTAATATAGCTGTGAGCGGCGTGCCCTTAGATCTGCGGAGACGGTATACGGTAGGCACAATCGATATGTTCACGCTCGGACATTTTTTGCCGCCGATTGTTCGTGCGAAACAGCGCTTTTTTCTGCCGGAAACACTTCGCGATTTACTCGTGTGGCAGCTTCAGAACCGCACGTCATAATGGAGAAAGTCACCATTCGTTCGCTCGCCCATAGGATGATGGGTAGGGAGGCGGATGAGATGATTAATTTGGAACCAATTGAGATTGCTGGTCACTTATTTAATGGTGTGAAGGTGGTTCTTCCGAAGACGACGCTTCTGGTGGTTAGTGGGCAGAAGAGCTATATTATGTGCGGCGCGCTTGATGTGCGTCTGCTGAATGAGCAGCTCGCCGATCGCCAGATTCTTGCTGGCAAAGCACAAGGCGTGCGGACATTGGCACAGCTGCTCGACGCGCCACTGGCTGAAATCACTTTGGCAGCCAAGCAATTAGGCGTGACGGAAGGCATGAGCGGACGGGATGCCCTGCTGAAAATGGATAGCTCATTCATTTGAAAATAAAAAAGAAGAACTTTTAACCCTCTTCGTCTCTGCATATACATGAGGCGAGGGGGGTTGTCATGTTTAAGCCTGATAGACGCCTGAGCCGTCGAACAATGCCGTTTAAACGCGTTTTTCTCATTACGGTGCTGCTGTTTAGCGTATTTACAGCGATTGGCCTTTGGATAATTAACGCAGAAATGAAACCAGCCGTGCTTGCTATTGCACTGACCCAGGCGGAACAGCTTGGAAATTACTCGATTAATTACGGGCAAGGTGAAACAGTTTTAACGAACGTGACGGACAAGAACGATCCCAATCCTTTCCCGACAATTAATATGAATCAGTTGATTGTGACACATATGAATAATAATAAAGAGGTCACTGATTACTCGCTAAATCCACAGGCAGTTAACCATGTAAAAGGAATTATCAGTGACCGCATTCTCTGGTTTCTGCGCGCGGCAGAAAAAGGACAGATTGCGTTGACCAATAGTCCTGACGAGGATCTTACGTTTCATCAACATGGCAACGATCAAGGAATCGTTGCCGACATTCCACTCGGGCAGGTTTTGAATAATGCGCTGCTGAGTAATTACGGTCCGACAATTCCGGTTGAGATGGATGTTGTCAGTAATGTTCAGACTGATCTGCGTTGGAGTTATAAGAATGTCGGAATTAACACGGTTATTTTCATGATCTATCTTGACGTGAAGGTCAAGGTCGATGTAATTGTGCCATTTGCGATGCAATCTGAAACGATCAGCCAGCACTTATTACTCGGTTCGAAAATTCTGCCTTTAAATGTACCTTATTACTATAGTTCAGGCAGCGGCAGCCAGTCACCATCTGTAACGCTGGACAGCCCAAAGAAGAACGGTCAATCAAAATAATGGCGAGGGGAGAACGCTGTGACATTCATTTATCATGAGTTTGTCGCTGCGCCTGAAGAGTCTGCCGCCCCCAAAATCGCAAATAGGGGTAAGGATCGACGGAAAATTCACTGGAACCATTATCTTTATAAAGCCCATAATGCAGATGCGGGGGGAATTTGCCCATGGTTCCTTTTGGTCCGTAGCCGGAGCTGCCGACATAGCCAATCACGTCGCCTGGTGCAGTAATTGCACCGCGATGACAGCCGGGTGCATAGCCATTCAAGTGGGCGAAATAGTGATAGTTGCCGTCAATATCGCGAAGCCCGACACGCCAGCCGCCATATTTATTCCAACCAATCATCTCAATAATGCCATAAGATGCAGCGAAGACGGCCGTTCCGTAGTCGGCAAAGATGTCGGTACCTTCATGGATGCGCTGACCTCCCCAACCGCGGCGCGCTCCCCACGTAGAGGCGTAATCATAATTGGCGGCAAGTGGAAGCGGGAACCTGTGACCGGAAAGATCAACCGTATTATAGGCGGCAAATATGGCTGCATAATTACAAATCATTTCCACAGCTTTGCCGCGCTTATAGAGCTGCCATAAGCCAATCTTTTGATTTTGTTCGCCGGGCCCTGCTTCCGCGATTTTCTCAGCGATAGTGAACAGTCGGTCTGCTTTATTCGTGCGTTCCGCATTACCGTCGCCATCACCGTCCCCTCCCGCGCCGCCAAACAAAGCAAGAAGCAGCGCGTCGTTTGGATGACCGCCTGGCGGTGCGTAACCCTTCCATTGCACTGCTGAAAAAGGAATGCTCAGATAGGTTGCCTGCCGCGTCGACGCTTGATCGAGCATGGCGATATTGTGGGCATATTGATCGCATCCGGCAATAAGTGTCCACGGTATTCCGGTAACAGCCGCCGTTTTCAAATAGAGTGCTTTCCGTTCCCTCGCGTGCACCATCCACGAGTGCTCGTTCTCTGCCTTAGCCGCTGCGGGAAGGGCTGTGCAGAATAGGAACAGGAAGAAGAGAAAAAATAACGATAATCGTTTCATGAAGCATTCCATCCTTTCTGAACGATTTATGTCAAGCTACATCAGGCAACGTCTCTCGCTCCCGCTAGTCAATCTGCTATAATGGATACAGCAAAAGGAAATCCAGCGGTATGAGAAACAGAGAGAACAGGAGGCTTTTCTTTGAACGCATCGATTATTTCCATTGAACGCCAGCACTATGAAATCATTGAGAATGAGCGTGACGGCTGGAACGAAGACGCATTTCTGAAACGCTATAGCGATGTACTGAGTAAATTTGATTATATAGTTGGCGACTGGGGCTATCAGCAGCTTCGCTTACGCGGTTTCTATGATGAGAAAAATCAAAAAGCCACCTATGACACGAAGATCAGCACACTGGTCGATTATTTGATGGAATATTGCAGTTTCGGCTGTGCGTACTTTGTTTTAAAGAAGCTTCCCAAAGCCAGACATAGTATTTCCTGATCGGTTCTGATTTTCTTTAGTTTGCGCGGAATTCTTTTTTTAATCACGGACAATTGGTGAGGGAAGGAGCAGGATATTCCGATGTATTTTGTCGACCGGCAACAATTAAAGGATAAGCTGGACTATATTGACCATCTGCTTGAGCTGTTTCAGAGAAAGGCTTGGAAAACGGAGCTAGAGCAATTAGCCTTGGAGCGTATTGCACAGAATTTAATCGAGTCGATCATTGATACCGGCAATCAAATGATTGATGGCTTCATTATGCGGGATCCGGGCGGCTATCTTGATATAATCGATATTCTTGAGGATGAGAAAGTGCTTCCGGAGGCAGAAGCAGAGGCGATCAAACGAGTGATTAGTTGGCGTAAACAGCTTGTTCGTGAGTATTTATCACTTGATCATCAGAAGCTGGCAAGCTGCCTTTTAGACAATTCTCGGGCACTCAGCCGTTTCAGCCAGTGTGTGGCGGATTATCTGGAGAAGGAGCTTGGCCCTGTCTCAGCGTTTGCCCCGGTTCGAAAAGTGGAAGAGTAATTTTTAAAAATGGAGACTAAAGAAGAGAGTTGGGCAGATCAATGGTGAAGAATTATCACACATATTTACTTGATTTGGATGGCACGGTGTACAGGGGTAAAGAACCGATTCCAGAAGCGGTTGAATTTGTTAAAACATTGAATAAAATGGGCTTTTCTTATCTCTTTATTACGAATAATTCGACACGCACGAAAGAAGCAGTCGCCGAACAACTGACTGGATTTGGCATTCCGTGTACGCAGGCCAACGTACTGACCACGAGCATCGCCACCGCGCAGTTTATTAAGAGCGAGAAAGCGGATGCGACCGTCTATTCCATTGGCGAAGAAGGTCTCAGGCGAGCGATGGAGCTGGCTGGGCTAAAGTATAAAGAAGAGCAGCCTGATTATGTCGCCTTCGGTATGGATCGCGCGATTACATATGAGAAATATGCTAAGGCTTGCCTGGCGGTGCGTGCCGGCGCACGGTTTGTATCAACGAATCCAGATGTTGCGTTGCCGAATGAGCGCGGGCTGATGCCTGGCAATGGCGCGCTGACTTCGGTCATTTCTGTGTCAACGGGCGTCGCCCCGATTTTCATCGGGAAACCGGAGCCTATAATTATTGAACAGGCTTTGCGGATGCTTGGCGCCGATAAAGAAACGACATTAATGATAGGAGACAATTATGATACGGATATTATGGCGGGAATTCGCTCCGGCATTGATTCACTGCTCGTTTTAACAGGGGTGACCAGTGAACGTGCGTTACGGGAAAAAGCTGTACAACCTACGTATGTGTTGCCGTCGCTAGAAGATTGGACATTTTAAACCTTCTTAATATGGGCACAGCGGCACTAATGGCAGTGGAGAAAATCTTCGTTGAGGAGGAAAATGCGGAATCGTTCTGCATAGAATAGGAGCAATAAGGGTGAGGAGATGATCGCCCATGCCTGACGATTTTCAGGCGCTAGTCAGTCGTCATTATGCGCTTGACCACTCATTCGATCAGCCAGTCAGTCTGTTCTTCCAGCCATTGGACCGGTTTTTTCATCACAACTTAGAGGCCTTGGCGATTCTGGCGACTTATTTGCAGGAACAAACACCGCTCAATGTCTGTCAATTAGTGCCAACGCGTGACGGCGGCTTTGAGACAGCGGTGAATGGTGCGCCTTCCGTATTAATGCAGCTCCCCCAGGATTCCGATGCGGAGCAGCCGATTGGCAGCGCACTTGCGCTATTGCATCGATGGACGCAGGGGATTGATAGTCGGTCATTTCCGGAAGCGCTTGTCTATCAGAAGACAGAAGGTCTTGCACGCAGCCTTGATACGCTAGGCAAGAAATATACCGAATTGGGAGAGGGAAGGAATCAAAACTTCTTTGAAAAAAGTTTTGTAAGCAATTTTCCTTATTTTTCCGGTGTTGCTGAAAATGCGGTGCAATTTTTGGTTGACTGCAGCTTCAATTATCCGCCTGAACCATTGACACTGACTCATTATCGGTTTTCCGGTGCTGACTCGCTGTTTCCGGAAAATCCGGCAACATGGGTTGCTGATGATCGTTCACGCGATCTTGCCGAGTGGATTCGGCTGACTGTTTGGACGCATGAGCGAGAGGAGTCATTGTATGAGGTGGCCGCGTTTCTTGACAGTTATGAAGCCGTTTTTCCTTTGTCTCTGCCAGTTGCGGGACGTATGTATGGCCGTCTGCTGTTCCCGCTTTCCTATGTGGAATGCTGTGAACGTTATTTACTTGGTTCAAGCTTTGAGGACCGGGCGCTGCTTGAGGATATGTTAGCGATGAATGAGCGTAAAATCGAAGATAATCAGTATATACTTCACTATCTTGGCCGCCGCTTTCCCGATCTCGATGTGCCGGAGTGGATCGCTTCTCTCTCAGAACAGGGATAGGCCATGAAAAAACATTGATCGGCTTGACGCCCGCAGGCATCAGGCCGATCAATGTTTTTAGTCTTAATGGCGATTTCCTTCGCTTAGAATACTTGTTCTAATTCTTTCACGCCAGGTACATTTTCAAGCAGGGCGCGCTCAATTCCGGCCTTCAGGGTCAGCGTGGAACTTGGACAGTTTTCACAGGCACCGAGCAACTTGACGCGCACGATACCATCTTCCACATCAATCAATTCAACGTCTCCGCCGTCACGTATTAGAAAGGGACGAAGCTTATCGAGTACTTCTGTCACTTGATCGTACATCTAGAGAACACTCCTTTTCATTCGCTATCGACAACTACCATTTTCCAAAAATATAGTGAAAACGAGCCTGCAATTCAGTCCACCCATGAAGCAAGAATCCGCATCAGCTCTCTTTGCTCATTATATCTTTTTTATAGTGAAAAATCTATTGACAATGTTTGCTCTCTTGATATACGTTCATTGTAGCTATCGTTCGTATCAATTGGGACGATTGGAGGGAACGGCTATGATACTGACTGTTTACGGTACTGAAGATGAAGAACAATGCGCCAGCTGTGCACCGATGCCTTCATCAAGAGCGACAGCTGAATGGCTGCAGGCGGCGCTGAGCAGAACATTCGGTGGTGCGATCACTGTACGTTATATATCGATTAATCATCCTGAAAATGAACAGGATCGGCAATTCTGTTTGCCCACGGAGAAGGAAGCCTTCTTTTATCCGCTGATTGTGTGTGACGGTCAAGTCATTGGTGAGGGTGTGAGTCCGTTAAGACCAATTCGTCGTTATATTGAACAATGCGGCCTAAAGCCAGTCAATCCATGTCCGCTCGAAGCGATCAGTACGCAATAAAGATGTGACGGAATGGCTGGAACATGGTAAACTATAAAATTAAATATGAACACACTGGAGAAGAGAGACGAAATGATGCTTGATTTCCATCATAGCTGGCCGTATGAACGGATCGCTGATGATATTTATTTTGAAACCTGTCCATTTTGTCAGGCGTCACCCGTGCTCCTGCCATTAAAGAAAGAAGCTATCGCCCGGGCTTTTGAAGGAATTAAGACAGCCGTCGTTCTGCCTTGCTGCGAGGAACGGCTGATTATTGAATCGATTGACAGAGATTATATTTGGGCGACTCAGCCGCTGCGCTGAACACAGGAGATGATTGAAATTGGCTCAGTCGTATGCATTCACGAAAATGCATGGCCTTGGTAATTGTTATATTTATATGGACGGGATCACGCGCAGTTTGTCCATCCCCGATCCGCCTGCACTGGCGCGGCACGTATCCGATCCAGCCTTTGGCATCGGTTCTGACGGGCTGATTTTGATTCTGCCCTCATCTACCGCGGATGTGAAAATGCGAATCTTTAATAAGGACGGATCAGAGGCGAAAAATTGTGGGAATGGGCTGCGCTGCGTCGCCCGCTATTGTGTTGACCATCATCTGGTGGACAGTCTGTCTTTTGATATTGAAACATTATCCGGGAATAAGCGGGCAATTGTCCATAAGACGGGTGATTCCGTAACCGATGTCTCGATCGATATGGACGAACCGATTCTGTCACGGGCACAGATTCCGGTTGCTGGGGAAGCAGTCGATCGGGCTGTCATTCGTGAGAAACTGTCGGCCTATGGGAAAGAGTATCTGTTTACTGCTGTCTCGATGGGAAACCCGCATGCTCTTTTTTTTGTGGACGACATTGCCGAGGCTCCGATTGATCAATTGGGGCCGCTGCTTGCCGATACGTATCCACTTTTTCCAGAAGGAGCGAATATCGGGTTTGTGCATCCGCTGTCGGCCAATGCGATTGACTACCGCGTCTGGGAGCGTGGATCGGGGATCACTCAAGCTTGCGGGACGGGCGCCTGTGCTGCGGTGGTGGCTTCTATCTTGGAAAAGCGGCTCGAGAAGGATCAATCGATTACTGTCCATCTGGCCGGGGGCGATCTGACGATTAAGTGGGATGCGGCGAGCAATCATGTATGGATGACCGGCACCGCAGACGTGATCTGTTCCGGTACCTATTACGACGTATAAGGTTTAAAACGATGGACTCATGGCGAAAATTGGATTTGAATTCAATTTATTTGATAGCTAAGCTGTGTTGTCGCTATAATGAATACAGGATCTGTGCGCTTGATCACAGGAAACCAATAAAAAGGGAGTTGACGTGTGTGCAACTGACACTTACAGAAGCAGCAAATTTTCGCGTGAAAGAAATGTTGAATGACGAACCGGGTGAGGAATTATTCCTGCGTGTCGGCGTTGGCGGCGGCGGTTGCTCCGGCCTGAGTTACGGCATGGGATTTGATGATAAAGTGCTCGAAGGGGATCATGTATTTGAACAGGACGGCTTGAAGGTCGTTGTTGACCCGAATAGTGCGCCTTTGCTTGACGGCGTCATCATTGATTTCAAGCAAAATCTTCAAGGCGGCGGTTTCACAATTGACAACCCGAACGCGATTTCCACATGTGGCTGCGGCCATTCGTTCAAGACTGCTGATAACGCCGGTGAACCCGCGAAGCATTGCGACTGCTGATAGATAGTATCGACTTTGAAAGCTAAAAATGACTGCTATACTGAGAGAGAAGCGATTTGTTAACAAATTGCTTCTCTCTTGTGCATTAAATAATCGTAAAAAAGCATAATGGCGATTGGAAGTGTGCTATAATTTACCAAATGAAAAGAAAATGAGGTGAATTTATGGGATTTTTCGCAGCCTATGCAGCGTTCTGGAAAAATTATATTCATTTTGGCGGACGCAGCAGCCGCTCGGCCTTTTGGTGGGTGCAGCTATGGAATTTTCTAATTTCTATTATAATCTTTGCCATTGTTATCGGACCACTTATTCACGCAATCATAACGAAAAATTTTGCTGAATTAGGCATAGCGATTATCATTGTGCTTAGTTTATACCTTCTTTATTGGCTGGCGGTACTCATACCAAGTCTCAGTTTAGCTATTCGCCGCTTTCATGATGTCAATCTATCCGCGTGGTGGTATGTTGGCTTATGTGTGCTCCCGTTGGTATTGAATGATGCGGTCAAATTTACTATCGGTACTAAAAATACTTTGTACATCGTCATCACTTTTATTTCATTATTCGCTGGCATTGCCAGCTTTGTCATTACCTTATTGCCATCGAAAGATCCGAATAAATTCAAACCGGAAACGAATAGTTGATTTTTATCAATACTTAATCCACAGATTAGGGAAAATAAGTTCATAATCTGAAATATAATTTCAGAGTTGAAAATAAACACACATTTATTGCGTGTTTATTTTTTTGCGAATAATAAAATGTCAATTATAAAAAAATATAGTTAATAACTGATTTTACTTGTTGATAATATCTATCCACATATTTTCACGAGAAATCTACAATTTTCTTCGAATAACTCGTGAATTCATATCAAAATGAAAATAAGAAGGCATTTTCCTTGAAAAGTTAACAGAAATGACATAATATAAATTTGAAAATAAATTGTGATATAAATCTCAAACATGAAGGTGGAATAGATATGAGTAAGCCAAAAATTTTGATCTTAGGGGCCGGTTATGGCGGAATGATGACGACAGTTCGTCTGACGAAAGAATTAGGAACTGATGAGGCGGATATTACACTCGTTAATAAACATAATTATCATTACCAGACGACATGGCTTCATGAAGCGGCCGCTGGAACGATTCACCACGATAAAACGCGAATGCTGATTAAAAATGTGATCAACACAAATCGAGTGCATTTTGTGCAGGACTCGGTACGCTCGATTGATCGGGAAGCAAAGAAAGTTATCCTTAAAAACGGTGAATTGTCCTACGATTATTTGGTGATTGGACTCGGGTTTGAATCCAATACGTTTGGGATCAAGGGGCTTGAAGACTATGCTTTTGCGATTCGCAGTGTGAATACGGCACGGAAAATTCGTGAACATATTGAGTATAAATTTGCCAGCTACAATAATGATCCGGATGCTAAAGACAGCGATTTAACGATCGTTGTTGGCGGGGCGGGGCTGAGCGGGGTTGAATTCCTCGGTGAGCTAGTTAACCGTGTTCCGGAATTATGCAAAGAATATGACATACCGGCAGATAAGGTGAAAATTATTAATGTTGAAGGTCTGCCGCTGATTCTGCCGCCGTTTGCTCGTGAGTTGGCCGATTATGCGCAGAGCTATCTGGAAAGCAAGGGTGTTGTCTTTAAACTGGGTACTTTCATTAAAGAAGCGACTGCAGAAGGTGTTAAGGTTCAAAAAAAGGACAGCGAAGAACTGGAAACAATTGAGGCGGGAACTATTGTTTGGACAGGAGGCGTGAAAGCCAATCATATTCCTGCGGATTCCGGTTTTACAACCAATCGGGGAAAAATTGAAGTAGCACCTGATTTGCGTGCCAAGGAAGATGATCATATTTTCGCTGTCGGCGATGTCGCCGTTATTTTTCCGAAAGAAGGGGAGCGTCCCTATCCGCCGACGGCACAAATCGCTGTCCAGGAAGCATTCTTTGTTGCGAAGAATCTAAAGCATCTGATTAAAGGCGAAGAAACGGAACCCTTCGTTTATAAGACACAAGGAACTGTAGCCTCACTTGGAGATAAGGTGGGCATCGGGACCGTGTTTGAAAAGCAACTGAAAGGCAAACCCGCTGCATTTATGAAGAAAATCATTGATGATAAGTACTTGATGGAACTCGGTGGTATGGGTCTCGTACTCAAGAAGGGGAAATTTCACTTTCTGTGATTGCGCTGGGCAGGAGCTATAATCGGAATAACAAACAGAACGTATGAATTCACTGAATTCATACGTTCTGTTTTATTATTAATTCACAGCCATTATGCTGAGCCTTCAATCAAGCATGAATAAAAGTAGGGTAACTGGAAAAAAATTAATGATGTGTGGATACATCATTTCGGATCGCTTGCCAAATGCGCAGAAGCAGCGATGCTTGATCGCTATTTTCAAGCAATTCACGGACGAATCGATGCAGTTCAGGGTCGTTTTTCAATTCAGTGATCAGCAGGCGATCATCACTACTGATGTATTCGGAAGGAGCTTCATGCAGATGTGAGCTTCTCCCAAGCAAATAGTCTGTCGGCACATTAAAGAAATCAGCAATCGAGAGTAAGGTCTCAGGATCGGGGTGACGTTTCCCAGTTTCATACCGATTTAATTGGACATTTGTCATGGTCAGTCGTCTAGCTAATTCAACCTGAGACAAATCGCGTTCCTCGCGAAGGAAGCGAATTCTATTGCCCAATACATTGCCCATCCCTGTGCCTCCGTTTTACAACAAAATAACTATTAAAAAATTGTAGCATGTCTTTTGAGTGAATAAGAATATATTTCCAAATAGGTAATACTATTTGCTTATTTATGTTACAATTAATTCAAATTACCAAAACGGAAATTGATAAGGAGAGAATTTAAATGCTGCTCCTCAATTTAGAACGCTTAAAACAATATCGCAAGGCGCAAATGACGCTTAGTGAGATGTCTGCCCGACTCGGTTTCAAAAGTCAGAATGGGTATTACTACCTAGAAACTGGAAGAAATAAATTGTCTGCTGAAATGCTGGCAAAAATTGCGGATATTTTGGGGAAATCGATTCAGGATTTCTTTGATGAAGTGCCCGATGTGAAGAATGATTAAGCGGAATTTTATTCGGTTCTTGTCTATGAATTTTAATCAGGCAATGATAAACTAAAGTATCGAATGATTGCCACTGGCATCGTTCAAGTTACTAGTTTATTTTTCTGAAGGGGGATAAGGAGAAAAATGTGCGGATTTTGCGGCTATATTGCCAATGATGGGGACCTTGAACCCGGCAATCATCAACAAAATGCAATGAGCGAACGAACGGACTGTATTATGCATCGCGGACCTGACGATATTGGCTACTACACAGATGCCGAAGTACAGCTGGCTTTTCGCCGTCTCAGCATCATTGATTTGGCCGGCGGACATCAGCCGCTTCCTTACGAAAATGAACGCTACTATATTATTTTCAATGGTGAAGTTTATAATTACGTGGAACTGCGTAACGAACTCATTGAAAAGGGCTATTCCTTTAATACCACCTCGGATACTGAAGTTATCGTGGCGATGTATGCCGATCGCGGGATAGACTGTCTAAAGTATTTTCGCGGCATGTTTGCTTTTATAATCTGGGATAAGCAGGAAAAGACATTGTTCGGCGCGAGAGACCATTTTGGGATCAAACCGTTTTATTATATGGAGACGGGTTCGGGGATTTTCTTTGCGTCAGAAGAGAAGAGCCTGCTTGTCGGGGAAGACAAGCTTAGTTTGTCTCAGGAAGCATTGCAGCATTATCTGACCTTTCAATTCGTGCCAGAACCACACACGCTTGTACAATCCATTAAAGTGCTGGAACCCGGTCATTATTTCATCAAGAAACAATCTGGGCCACTGGAACTCGGGATGTATTGGCAGGCTGCATTTACACCGAAAGCGCAGACGATTGACCAGGCGAAGAAAGCGATCCAAGATGTTCTGATCGACTCAGTAAAGATGCATATGCGCAGTGATGTGCCCGTTGGCGCGTTTCTCTCCAGTGGCATTGATTCGACTTGTATCGTGGCACTTGCCAAACGATTTAATGAAAATATAAAAACGTTTACGGTTGGTTTTGCCAGTAAGGGCTATAACGAAATTGACATTGCCCAAGATTCTGCAGAGAAGCTTGGTGTCGAGAATCACGCACTTGAAATTACACCGGAGATGGTGCTGCAAGAGCTGCCAAGAATTATTTGGCATATGGATCAGCCGGTTGCCGATCCGGCGGCCATTCCTAATTATTTCGTTGCGAGAGAAGCACGTAAACACGTCAAAGTGGTTCTTTCCGGAGAAGGTTCCGATGAATTATTTGGCGGCTATAATATCTATCGGGAGCCGATTTCGTTAAGATGGTTCGATGCCGTACCGCAGCCGGGGAAAACAATGGTCCACGCATTGGCCAGTAGGCTGCCGGTTGGTATGCGGGGGAGAAGTTTCCTGCTGCGAGGAACAACCCCGCTTAATCAGCGCTACGTCGGCAACGCGTTTATTTTTGATGAACCAGAAAAGAAATTAATTTTGAAAACTTACTCTGCGCATACGCCGTTCACAGCCGTGACCGATCCGATTTATCAGCGGGCATCAGGGACGAGCAAACTCGATCAAATGCAGCTTGTTGATATTGAAACGTGGCTGACCGGCGATATTCTTGTCGTTGCCGATCGAATGACAATGGCTCATTCGCTCGAGTTGCGTGTGCCGTTTCTTGACAAAGCCGTTTTTGATGTCGCTAGAAGATTGCCTGCCTCATTAAAAACAGCAGAAGGGACAACGAAATACGCTTTGCGTGAAGCCATGCGCGGTATTGTTCCCGATTCCATCTTATTCCGTAAGAAACTTGGATTCCCCGTGCCGATTCGCATTTGGCTAAAGGACGAGTTATACGACTGGGCACGCACACTTATTCATGACAGTGAAGTGGATGAATTTATTAATAAATCGTACGTGCTGAAATTGCTTGACGAGCATCGTGCAGGACTGCGTGATCACAGCCGCAAAATTTGGACGGCATTAATGTTCATGCTCTGGCATCAGATCTATATAGAGAAGACTGTTCGTATCGAACCGGAATCTGTCGTTCAGATTTAAGCGATTGCTACGTTTAAACATAAGTATTCTAATTTTCCTGCGAAAAAAGAGGGCGGCCTGTGAAAGAGCCATCCTCTTTTTAGTGATCTTAATTTGATCATCGTTAACGAACTTCAGGTTCGTGTTCGTGGACAATTTCTTCGCTTGGCTTGAAAAGAAGTGTCAGACAATAGAGCGCGCAAAGACCGACAATACCGTAAATAATACGCGATAATGCCGTTGTGCTTCCACCGAAGATAGCAGCAACGAGATCAAATTGGAAAAAACCGATAAGCCCCCAGTTAATCCCGCCGATAATCAGCAGGGCTAGGCAAGTTCTTTGCAAACCATTCATATTTCTTTCCTCCTTTGTATCGGATGTGCATAGCACGTCCGTTGCAATGGTTAGCTTGAGCGGTTTTGACGAAAAATATTCATTTTTTTATACGCTTGAATTTACACTCTAAGTGCAACACCTAGAAAATAATAGGTCCCATTGCTCAGCCTTCGCCTGCGGACCTAGCTTCGCCAAGGTTTTCTAAAGAGCACGTGATATGGCAATTTATTGTCTTTCATGTGAATTCAGCTATGGTGTATGAATTTGCCGCCTATTTTGCTGGACGCTTACTTGAATTTATTGGGTGGGTCTTGTAAAGTTAAGAAGGTCAGGCAATTATTTTTGCATATTGGAGGCATTAAGTATGAGCGATAAAGTATCATTCGATTATGGCAACGCGCTGTCATTTTTTGCGCAGCATGAAATCGATTATCTATCCGGACAAGTTGCAGCCGCTCATCAGTCGATTCATGAAAAAACGGGTGCTGGAAGCGACTTTCTTGGCTGGTTGGACTTACCAACAAATTACGATAAAGAAGAATTTGCACGTATTCAAAAAGCTGCTGAAAAAATTAAAAGCGATTCTGATGTTCTCGTTGTAATCGGTATTGGCGGTTCTTATCTTGGCGCACGTGCGGCCATTCAGACGCTCAGTCATTCTTTTTATAATGAACTGGCCGGCTCTGATCGCAAGACGCCGCAAGTCTTCTTTGCCGGCAATAGCATTAGCTCGACTTATTTGAGTGACCTCTTTGACGTACTAAAGGATAAGGACGTGTCTGTCAATGTCATTTCCAAATCGGGAACGACGACAGAACCAGCTATTGCTTTCCGCGTTTTCCGTGAATTCCTTGAAAAGAAATATGGCAAGGAAGAAGCGCAAGGGCGGATTTATGCTACAACAGATAAGGCGAAGGGTGCTCTGAAAACGCTTGCTGATGAAGAAGGTTATGAGAGCTTTGTCATTCCTGACGATGTCGGTGGCCGTTTCTCTGTGCTGACAGCTGTCGGCCTGCTGCCGATTGCCGTGGCTGGTATTGATATTGATGCGTTGATGGAAGGCGCACGCGACGCGCAGCATGATTTTGATGAACCAGATTTAAGCAAGAATCAAGCCTATCAGTACGCAGCTGTGCGCAATGTTCTGTATAACAAAGGGAAAACTGTAGAAATGCTCGTTAATTTTGAACCGCATCTGCATTATTTCTCCGAATGGTGGAAACAATTATTTGGCGAAAGCGAAGGCAAGGATTTCAAGGGCCTCTATCCTTCGTCTGCTGATTACAGTACCGACCTTCATTCTCTCGGACAGTTTGTTCAGGAAGGCCGGAGGGTGATGTTTGAGACGGCTGTGCTCGTGACGACCCCGCGCAGCAATGTGACCATTAAGTCGGAACAAGGCAATTTGGATAATTTGAATTTCTTGGCCGATAAGACCATGGATTTTGTCAATAAAAAAGCGGCAGAGGGCGTTCGTCTGGCACATACGGATGGACAGGTGCCGCAGCTCGTTGTCACTATTCCGGAATTGACCGCCTATCATCTCGGTTACTTGATGTATTTCTTTGAGAAAGCTGTTGCTGTCAGCGGCTATCTGCTTGGTATCAATGCTTTTAACCAGCCAGGTGTTGAAGCTTACAAGAAGAATATGTTCGCTCTGCTCGGTAAGCCCGGCTACGAGTCGGAGAAGGCGGCTCTTGAAGAACGCCTGAATCATTAACTATTATCGTTCTGACGATGCATCCGAAAGGTCAGCTGCCTTCCGGGTGCTTTTTTCTGTTTTCTTTTGCCTCCGTGTTTGGCGACAGGTTTGACGCAGCTTAGCGGATCGCTTAAGATGTTGATCAGAAACCCAGCGGACAAGGGAGGGAAGAGGCCGTCGTGAGAGGGAAGAAGACAGGCGGGATGCTGCCTAAATTAATCAGTATTCTGCTGACATTTGTTCAAGTTGTTCTTGTATTATTTATTTTGTTGAAATTTTTTGCGGCGAATGAAACGCCGTTCGTTCATCTGCTAAATAATCTGGCTGAACCGATGCTGCAGCCGTTCGAAGGAATATTCCATCCGGTTGTCTTTAACGGCCGCACGCTTGATCTATCCGCGGTTTTTGCTCTGATTGTCTATAGTGTGATTGGCTTTGGCCTGCAGAGGATTGCGGCTTTAATCAAGCGTTGACAATGAAAGTGTGCACGATTGAAAACGAATAGTAAGTGGAGGCGTTTCCGTTTTGGAGACGCCTTTTGTCTGTCATTTGTTTTAGGTGCTGCTTTCATAGCACTTTTGAAATGGAATAGCCGGAAAATGAAAAAAATTTTATAAAAATTACAATTCAGAAAAAATATGTTTTATCAATTGCAATCAACTAGAAGGAAAACTATAATTGTCACTGTTTTATAAATATATTATTTTTTTAGAGGAGTTGAATAATTTGGAACAAGGTAAATTGAAGCGCAAGCTCAGTCTTCTCGATTTGACGATGCTTGGCATTGGATCAATTATTGGTTCAGGGTGGCTCTATGCTTCTATGAAGGGAGCTAATTATGCCGGTTCATTGGCATGGCTCGCTTGGGTCATTGGCGCATTTGCCGTCATTCTCATTGGCCTTGTCTATGGAGAACTTGGTGCCGCTATCCCTCGCACGGGTGGTTTTGTCAAATATCCAGACTATTCTCATGGATCGGTCGTTGGCTTTTTGATTGGCTTTATTTCAATGCTTGCCTATTCCAGTGTAGCGGGCGTTGAAGTTGAAGCGGTTCGTCAATACGCTACCTATTGGTGGCCGGCATTGTCGTCAAAAGCGGGCGCACCGACCTTCCTCGGTTTTGTTATTCAAGCCGCACTTCTAGTTCTCTTTTTCTTTCTGAATTATTGGAGCGTCAATGTATTTGGCAAGATAAATACGATCGTGACCGCATTTAAATTTGTCGTGCCGATACTGGCTGTTGTCTCCTTACTCATGTATTTCCATCCGGGTAACTTCAGCGTCGGTCATGCGGCGCCAGGCGGTCTATCAGGCGTCTTTCAGGCGGTTTCCAACGCCGGCATCGTGTTTGCGTTCCTAGGCTTCCGTCAAGCGGTCGATTTTGCCGGTGAAGCAAAGAACCCGAAACGTGATGTGCCGCTCGCTATTATTTTGGCGGTCACAGTCGGTATGGTTATCTACTTGCTCTTGCAGATTACCTTCCTCGGGGCTGTACCAGGCCATGACTTGGCTGGCGGCTGGGCCAAGGTCACTTTCAATTCGCCGTTTGCCGATTTGGCAGCAGCTCTAGGTGTTTCGTGGCTAACCGGTCTTATCTTATTTGATGCCGTCATCTCTCCGGCTGGAACAGGAAATATTTATTTATCGGGGACATCCCGTGTATTGTTTGCTTGGGCACAAAATGGCTATTTTTATAAAATTTTTAATTCGGTCGATAAACGGACAGGTGTTCCGAGAAGTGCGATGTGGCTGACGCTGATTCTCGGCATCTTGTGGACCCTTCCCGGTCAGTTCCAGCAGTGGAGCGGCTTGATATCAGCCGTCACCTCGGCCACCGTGCTGACGTATATGGTAGGCCCGATTACAGCAGCTTCTTTTCGCAAAACGCTGCCGGATATGGAGCGGCCGTTCAAACTTGCTGGCATGTCGGTGATTTCTCCGCTCGCCTTTATGTCTGCCACATTAATTACGTATTGGAGCGGTTGGACCGTTGTTTCTTTGCTGATTGGTTTGACAATCGTATCCCTTATTTTGTATTTTGCGTTTATTGACCGTGATCAGGCGTTTGCGAAAACAGTCAATGTGAAGGAAGATATGCGCTCGGCGGTTTGGCTCTTCCTTTATTTCGTTATTGTTCTAGCTATCAGCTATTTAGGGACATTCAAAGGCGATCCGACAGGCGTCGGTTTTCTCGGCATACGCGGAGCGATTGGCGTGATTCCAGCTCCAGTCGACACTATACTTATGGCAGTCACATCCTTAATTCCTTATTATATCGGCATTAATACAGGACTTAAGCATCCACGTGTCCGTGATGAAGAAGAGTCGGAAAATTCGCAGCAATATACAGCGTAAATGAATAGAAACTCAAAAAGCTTTCTGGCAATAAACCGGAAAGCTTTTTTTGGCTAACAGAAGCAGTAAATAAAAAACTGGCCCATGTATTTAGGACCAGTTTTTTATTTACAATCAAATTTTATTATGGAGCATAGGGGGATCGAACCCCTGACCTCTGCCATGCGAAGGCAACGCTCTCCCAGCTGAGCTAATGCCCCAAACAAAAACCACCATCAATCAGGCACAACGAAAATTATAATGAGTAATTGATAATTAGTCAAGAATAAAATATAAGATCGATAATAATCGGCTATGTCAACAAAAGTGTTAGTTTTTCTGTCATCAAAAATAAAAAAATTTTTAATAAGTGAATGCGCCATCAATTGTTGAATTAACAGACAAAAAAGCAATTTAGCATTGAATTGTTTTAATTTTACAAGTTGAAAAAATATGAGCAGTGCGTATAATTGATTTTGTTTTCATCAACACTTTTACATATACAGGAGGCTTTTATTAATGAGTAAAATCTTTAGTACAAAGCCAGTCAGCCAGCTTATTGCCGAAACCGAAGGCAAACAGGGTCTGAAGAAAGCGCTCAGCGCGTTCGATCTGACCCTGCTTGGTATCGGCTGTATTATCGGTACGGGTATTTTCGTTCTGACTGGTGTTGCTGCTGCGTCCTACTCTGGTCCGGCACTTGTCATCTCTTTCATCTTAGCAGGCCTTGCCTGCGTGTTCGCAGCACTCTGCTATGCTGAATTTTCAGCGGCTGTACCGGTAGCCGGCAGTGCCTATACATTCGGCTACGCCGGTCTTGGTGAAATTTGGGCTTGGATTATCGGCTGGGATTTAATTCTGGAATATGCAGTCGGTATTGCGACGGTTGCGATTGGCTGGTCGGGTTATGTCGTTAACCTGCTAAAAAATGTCGGTATTGTTCTGCCAGCCGCTATCACGCAATCACCCTTTACTAAGGGCGGCGTCATTAATCTGCCGGCCATTCTGATTATTGGTTTGATTGCTTGGCTGTTAATCAGCGGCGTTCGTAACACATCGAATGTTAACGGAACGATCGTCATTATTAAATCAGCGGCGGTTATTCTGTTCATTTTATTGGCTGTTTGGTTCATCAAGCCGCATAACTGGGTGCCGTTCATGCCGTTTGGTTTTAACGGTATTGTATCGGGGGCGGCCTATGTATTCTTCGCTTATATTGGCTTTGACGCCGTATCGACTGCTGCTGAAGAAGCACGCAATCCACAGAAAGACATGCCTAAGGTATTATTTATTCTTTATTAATTTGTACCGTGCTCTATATCATCGTCTCTGCCATCATGACCGGTGTTGTAAAATATACGGCGTACGGCACGCCAGCTGGATCCGCTGCTCCTGTTGCCTATGCGCTTGATCAGATTGGTATTGGCTGGGGCTCGATTATTGTATCTGTCGGCGCGATTTGCGGTATCACCTCTGTATTGCTCGTGCTGATGTTCGGACAGTCACGTATCTTCTTCGCTATGGCGCGCGACGGTCTGATCCCAAGAGCATTCGGCAAAGTAAGTGAAAGACGCAAGACGCCAGCGCTCTCAACGATTATTGTTGCTGTTGTCTGCGCCTTGACTGCTGGGTTCTTCCCAATCGGTATTGTCGCTGAATTGACTAATATTGGTACGCTTTTTGCTTTCATCATTGTCTGCGCCGGTGTGATCGTTCTGCGCTATAAGAAACCAGATATGGCTCGTCCGTTCAAAACGCCTTGGTTTCCGGTTGTGCCGATCCTCGGTATTCTCGCCTGTGCGTATTTGATTACCGGTCTAAAGCCAGTCACCTGGATTCGTTTCGCAGTTTGGCTGATCCTTGGATTGATAATTTATTTCGGCTATAGCGTGCGTCACAGCGAATTGCATAAAAATAATAAGGATGTAGCCTGACTCGGATCACGCTCCACCTTTTGATCACTTAAAGAAGATCGCTCTTTACAGAGAGCGGTCTTTTTTTTGGAAAATTTTTTAAATCCGTTGAACCAACCCTTTTTTTTGGTAAGGTGGATGAAGATAGTAAAGACTAAGCAGAAGGATGAACAAGATAATGAATTGGAAACAATTGCTGGACGTGCTGAGAGGCGGAGCAACGATGGATCGCAAACAGAAACTCTATATGCGCCTTTTTCAGGCTTCCTATTTCATAATAAGTGCTGTGATTATTGGATTGCTGATTTATTTTGTTCTGCTCGTAATCGGTAATCATTATGTCGACGATCAGAAGATGGTGCTCAGTCGCACTTCGACAGTCGTCGATCTGCAGGGGCATGAAATTTCACGCCTTTATGCGGAAAATCGCGATCCCGTTGCATTAAATAAAGTGCCAAAACACGTGCAGGACGCGTTCATTGCCACGGAAGATGTACGCTTTTACAAGCATTCAGGCATCGATATTCGCGGCACGGCGCGTGCGCTCGTTACCGATATTCTGTCGAGGCAGAAGGAAGAGGGCGGCAGCACGATTACACAGCAGCTGGCGCGTAATGCCTATCTTTCTGATCAGAAGACGTGGTTTCGCAAAATAAAAGAAGCCGCGATTGCTATTGATTTGGAACGTCGTTATAGTAAGAAAGAAATTTTGTCAATGTATCTCAATCAATTATATTTCGGTCATGGCATCTACGGGATTCAGATGGCGTCTGAATTTTTCTTTGATAAAGATGTCAGCCAGCTGAGCGAGAATGAAGGGGCTCTGCTCGCCGCGCTGCCTAAGGGCCCCAACGGCTATTCGCCTATATTGCATCCGCAGAAGGCACTTGAGCGGAGAAATATTGTCCTCGATTTGCTGCAAAAAAATAAATTTTTGCCGGGCGTCGAAGTGGCCCGACTGAAGCAGGATGGCCTCGGTCTCCATATTCATAAGATGCAGACGAATCCGCAATATGATACGTATATAGACATGGTGGAGCAGGAGGCACAGAAACGCTATCATATTTCCTATGATGATTTGATTCGCGGCGGCTATAAAATTGTGGTTCCAATCAGCCGAGCGGCTCAAAACGCTTCTTACCGTGCCTTTCAAAATAACGGCTATTTCCGCGGCACAAACCCTAAAGTATCGCCGCAAGGCGCCTTTGTGCTGATGACCAAAGAAGGTGCAGTGCTGGCTGTTCAAGGTGGACGCAATTATGTGCTTGGGGGTTATAATCGAGTGAATGCCTTGCGCCAGCCAGGATCATCATTCAAACCGCTTGCTGTCTACGGTCCGGCGCTGGATTCTGGACATTATCAGCCCTTCTCATTGCTTCAGGATAAGAAAGTGATTTATAAAAAATATGGAAATTACCCGCCAACAAATTATAGCGGTCGCTATACGGGTGAAATGACCATGTACGATGCACTCACGATCTCGCAGAATGCGCCGGCTGTCTGGCTGCTGAATCAAATTGGAATTGACCGCAGCAAAGACTATTTGAAGAAAATGGGGATTTCGATTCCCGATAACGGACTGGCAATTGCCTTAGGCGGTCTGCGCCGCGGCGTCACCCCGCTGCAAATGGCGGCAGCCTATACTTCGTTTGACAATCAGGGGGAGAAGGCTGATCCATATTTTATTCAAGCTATTTATAATCATGATGGAAAGAAAATCAGTGAGGCGAGTCCAAAAGAAACGAAAGTCTTTACGGCGCAGACAGCATGGTATATGACGCGGATGCTCGAGTCAGTTGTGCGTAATGGTACAGCGCGGGCCGGCTATACACGCACGGCGCTGGCTGGAAAGACGGGATCGACTGCCTATACGAAACGTGGATTGCGCGATGCCTGGTTTGTTGGCTATACACCAGATGTCGTTGGTTCAGTCTGGATTGGTTATGACGAAACGAGTCGCAATCAGTTTCTGAATGGTTCCAGTGATGACGCCGTACAGCTTTATAAATCGGTCATCAATCAGATGCCACAGGAGTCACGATTGACAGCCTTCACCAAACCACAAGACGTCTCCGATTTGGAGCAGCCGATTCATCTGGCTGCTGTGACGAACTTAGCAGCTAACGGAACAATCGGTAAATTCGCGCTGCCCGCTTTGAAATTATCATGGGATGGGCCAGCGGACAAGCGAATCATTTATCGCATTTATTCAGATATCGAAGGCAAGACGATGTATCGCGGCCACGTGACGGGAGGACATTCCTACACGATTAATTTTGTTAATCCGATGTCCAAAGAAACGTATTATGTCATTCCCTATAACCCGCAGACGGGAAAAACGGGCACCGCCTCGCAAAAGGTAGCCGTACGCTGGATTACGCATTTGTCGATGACTGATTAAAGGCGCGATTTGCGAGTCATGCAAATAAGTGAGTAGTCAAGAGGCGATCCAGCTGACTCATTATTTTCTGCTTTTTTTTACGGAAAAAGGCGAGAATAGATGAAATTTCCTTTTTTTTCGCTTAAAATAAGAGTATTCGATCAGTAATCGATGGCAAAAGAAATTATTGCCGAAAATAATTTAAACCGCTTACACTACTACATATGAAGGAATGAGTACACTGTTCAACGATACGTTCTTACGCGCCTGCCGAAAGGAAAGGGTTGCACATATCCCTGTCTGGTATATGCGTCAGGCGGGGCGTTACCAGGCTGACTACCGAGCGATTCGGGAAAAATATTCGTTCTTTGAAATCAGTCGGCATCCCGAGGTCTGTGCTCAAGTCACGCGAATGCCTGTGGATCATCTTGGTGTGGACGCGGCCATTCTGTTTGCGGATATCATGACACCGCTGAAGGCACGCGGGTTGGATGTGTCAATTATTGAGGGCGTTGGGCCGGTGATTAAGCAGCCTTTTCGTGAAGAAAAGGATTTGCAACGGCTTCGTCTGTTGGAGCCAATGCGCGATCTGCCTTATGTGTTGGAGACGATCGATCGGCTGCACGACCAGCTTGATGTGCCGCTTATCGGTTTTGCCGGGGCGCCGTTCACTCTAGCCAGTTATTTAATAGAAGGCGGACCGTCGAAAAATTATCATGTGACGAAAGCATTCATGTATACTCACCCGCGGCTATGGCAGGCGCTGATGGACGATTTGGCGGAGATGACGATTCAATATTTATCTGCGCAAATTAATGCCGGCGCCCAAGCTGTTCAAGTTTTTGATTCATGGGTCGGCAGCCTGTCGGCGCTTGATTATAGCTGCTATATCGCGCCAACAATGGTACGTATTTTCAATGCACTGCGGCAGACAGGTGCGGTGACGCTGTACTTCTCGGCGGGCGCCGGTCATCTCGTGCAAGAATGGACGAAGCTGCCCGTTGATGTGCTGTCCGTCGACTGGCGGACAGATGTGGCACAGTTAAATGAAGCGCATGTCGCGCAGGCGATTCAGGGAACGCTTGATCCGTCTCTGCTATTGGCACCGTGGCCGCTATTGCAGGCAAGAGCAGAACAGATTTTGCAACAGCTGTCCGGGCGTCCGGGTTATATCTTTAATCTTGGACATGGTGTTTTTCCGGACGTCGAGGAGGACACTTTGCGCCGGCTGACGGATTATGTGCATTGTTATTCCGTGAATGGGCGCAGTGAGTCAGTCAGTAAATTTGAAAAAGGATGTTGACAATGACAGAAAATCCAATAATTGGTCTGCTAGTTATGGCTTATGGAACCCCTTATTCAAAAAGCGATATCGCGCCATATTATACGGCGATCCGCCATGGAAGAAGACCAAGTGATGAGCAAATTGACCATCTTGCGGCACGTTACGCGGCAATTGGCGGTTCCTCGCCGCTTGCAGAGCTGACGGCTTCGCAGGCGTCTGCACTGGAAAAACGATTGAATGATCGACAGACAAAGTGGACGTTCAAACATTATCTCGGACTCAAGTACATCCACCCGTTCATTGAAGACGCGGTTGCGCAAATGAAAACGGATGGGATCACGCAAGGAGTGGCGCTCGCTCTCGCTCCGCATTATTCACGTTTCAGTGTTCAGAGCTATGCCGATCGGGCAGCCACTGCTGCTGGTGCGCAGATGTCGCTGAAAATGATTCCATATTGGTATCAACAGCCGAATTTCATCGCTTTCTGGTCGCGACAAATTCGATCTGCATGGATGGCTATAGCGGAAGAGGAGCGCGACGCGGCGGTGGTGATTTTTTCCGCGCACAGTCTCCCCGAACGTATTCTTAAAAATGGCGATCCTTATCCTGAACAAATTGCGGAAACGATCCAGTTAATTGCCAAGCAAGCGGAGTTAAGCCGCTATAAGCAAGCTTGGCAGAGTGCCGGAAAGACGCCCGATCCGTGGCTCGGACCGGATATTCTTAATGAAATTCGCGTGTTACATGAACAATTCGGCTATAAACATTATATTTTCTGTCCGATAGGCTTCGTTGCTGAACATTTAGAAGTGCTTTATGATAACGACACGCAATGCCGACAGCTCGTCGAATCTCTCGGAGCCACGTATCATCGGCCGCAGATGCCTGACACCGATCCCCTGTTCATCGATGCGCTTGCTTCTGCTGTTTTGCAATCTATTGAGGAAGGGATTGAACGCAAATGACGCAGACGATTGCTATTATTGGCGGCGGAATGGCGGGACTTAGCGCTGCTTTTTATATTCAGAAATGGAGTGAAGAAAAGCAACTGGATGTTCTGCCGCTTGTTATTGAAGCTACCGATCACTTGGGGGGAAAATTTGATACATTACACCGCGATGGGTTTGTGATTGAGCGGGGACCCGATTCCTTCTTGAAAAGGAAGACCGCAGCGATCGATCTGGCACATGATCTTGGCTTGGCGGAGCAACTTGTCGACAATCGCACAGGCAAAGCTTATATTCTGTATCAAGGTCATTTGCATTTAATTCCAACCGGTTCAGTGATGGGCGTTCCTGGCGACTTTGTGCCTCTTCTTGAAACGAATTTACTGAGTAATGAAGGTAAAGCCAGAGTCTTCGAAGAGCTGTTGCTGCCACCGATGACTCCGTTTGATGATCAATCGGTGGGCGACTTCTTTGAACAAAGGGTGGGCCGAGAACTTGTCGAACGGGTCATCGGCCCGCTGCTCTCCGGTGTCTATGGGGGTGATCTTTATCACTTAAGCCTTGAATCGACACTGCCGCAATTTAAACAGATGGCGATGCAGCATAAAAGCCTGCTGCAGGCGGTTCATGGCTTAGCATCTGGGAAGAAGACGAGCCAGTTTGCCACCTTGCGCGACGGGCTATCGACATTCTGCACGCAAATTGCGGAACGGCTGACAAACAAACCTGTGATTGACACCGCGATTGAGTCAATTCAGTCTGTTGATGACCGATTTGTCCTGAATGGTGACGGCTGTCGCTTTGAAGCGGATGCGGTGATTCTTGCCACGCCGCTGGACGCCGCGCAGAAATTATTGCCCGACTTTACCGCGCTGCAAGCCCAGTCTGCCGGCGATGATTCCGGCATGACCACGATTTCGCTTGCTTTTGATCAGGCCGCCGTACAGCTTGCTAATGAAGGTACCGGTTTTGTTGCCAGCGATCGCGGTGCTGGACGGTTATCTGCAGCGACATGGACCCATTTGAAATGGCCGCATACAACCCCTCAAGGAAAAGCCTTGCTGCGCGTTTTCTACGGCCATTATGCGGATTGGGACCCGCAGCAAGAATCAGATCAGGCATTGACTGACAAGGCCTGCCGAGATTTGAATGCGATCGAGGGGATAACGCTCAGCGGCGCCCCGGATTTCTCTGTCATCACGCATATGCCGCATTCGATGCCGCAATATGCGGTCGGACATAACCGGTGGCTGTGCGCACTTGAAAAGGAGCGTGTGCAGCGTTTTTCACGGATTCATCTGGCGGGTATGGCCTATGACGGTGTGGGCATCCCAGATGTTATCCGTCAAGGCAAGCAGGCGGCTGAAGCGGCTGTTGAATCGCTGTCGGCTACAATTATATGAAAAAAATTTTATCTTTTGAATTTCAAGCTTGATTCATGAATAGCAGTGTGTTAAGATTTTTCCAAGGACAGAATGACTATTTCGGTCAATTGGTCAAACAGTGGTGAGAACATGGTCGTTATTGATCGTAAGGCGAATATTATTAAAGCAGCAGAAATGTCGTTTGCCTCATTTGGCTATAAGGCGACGACAATGGATTCAGTCGCCCGAATTGCCAATGTCGGCAAGGGCACGATCTATACTTTTTTTAAGAATAAGGAAGAATTGTTTTCGGAAATTATGAATCAATTTATTCGCAATCTCAAAACAATGGCTACAGCGGCGATTGACGACAATGGCAGTTTTTTCAGCAATCTGCACGGCGCTCTTTACCATGTGCTTGAATTTCGCAAAGAGCACCAGCTGACAATTAAATTAACTCAGGAGATCAAAGAAGTCGGGACGCTGCAAGCGCAAGACGCGCTGGCCAATGTCGAGGACGCCATTCTCAGTTTTCTGGAAGTCTTCATTCGTGAAGCCATTGAACGCGGCGAAATTAAGAATTGTGATCCGAAAGTAACTGCGTTTGTCATCTTGAAATTGTATATTGCGCTAGTCTTTGACTGGGAACTGCGCCATCAGCCACTTTCCAGTGAGGAAATTGCCAACTTGTTTGAAATGTATTTAGTAAACGGATTGAAAAAAAATAGCAATTGATTTTGTTATTTTTTTTCAAAAATATGACCAAACGACCGGATTAGTCATAATGTATTGATGGTTTAACACATTGTCCTGAAAGTTGCAGTCTATGAAAGGGGAGCGTCTGTGAATGAATTTGATTCATCTGATTGTGGCGGAGCTTAAAGCAATTGTCGCTAAACCACATAATATTATTGTCATGCTCGCTGTGATGTGTGTGCCGCTCCTCTATGCAGGAATGTTTCTGTATAGCTTCTGGGATGCGTTCGGGGAGACGGGTAAGCTGCCGGTTGCTGTCGTGAACCAAGACCAGGGAGCAAAAATCGCCGGGAAGACGCTGAATGCGGGGAAAGACTTGGTTAAACAATTGAAAAAGAATGACGAATTTAAATGGAAATTTGTCAGTGAAAAGGAGGCACAGAACGGCTTTCATAATAACAAGTATTTCATGACGGTACGCATTCCGGCGTCATTCTCGAAGCATGCGACGACACTTGCTGACGGGACGGTGAAACCCGCGCAGATGATTTATCGCTTGAACGCTGATTATAATTTCATTGCCTCACGTATGGCTGATGCTGGTGAAAAAGAATTAAAGAGCCGTATCTCCGCGGAAATTACAAAAACTTACGCGCAGTCGATGTATAAGCAGCTAGATGAGCTGACGGACGGCTTGAAGCAAGCGTCCGCAGGTTCGACAAAGCTGACAAAGGGTGCAAAGAAAGAATTAACCGGTCTTAATCAGCTGAAAAATGGGTTTGAGTCACTTGCCAGTGGTACGGCAACGCTCCAATCCGGTACCGCGCAGCTTGCCAGCGGTGCGCAGCAGTTGAATTCGGGAGCTGGCACGCTTAGCACGGGCGTTCAGCACTATACGGGTGCCGTCAGCGGACAACTCGTACCCGGTGCGGCGCAGCTTACAAATGGATTGAACCAACTGAATAGTGGCATCCAGAGCCAGAACCTCGTCGGTCAAGTCAATCAATTGAATAACGGCATGCAGGCGTTTGATTCGATCATTAACGGATTGCCCGCCCAGTTTAATTCGTCAATTAATCCAGCAGCGATTGGTTCTGCGGCTGCGCAGCAAGTCGCTGCCAATAAGTCTGCAATCGAAACCAACGCTTTGAGCACTGTTCAGGGAAATAAGAATCAAATTGAACAGGCTGCAGGTCAGTCGCTGGATGCAGCATCCATTGGAGAGCAGGCCATTGCCCAGGCTAATGCGTCAGCAAACGGAACGATCGCTGATCAGTCTCTTCAGGGG
Source organism: Sporolactobacillus sp. (assembly GCA_047718535.1). GTDB lineage: Bacteria > Bacillota > Bacilli > Bacillales > Sporolactobacillaceae > Sporolactobacillus. Next base: position 27,065 of record JBDNRH010000003.1, on the reverse strand, counting down.
GCAGAAGGAATTACAGGCCTCGTTTCAAAAAATGTGACAGATAGTGAATCATCAATTCAAAATGGATTAAGATATAATTCAAATGGATCAGATTCAAGTCTGTATCAAGCTCTCTACAGTGTTTATTTGGCAGGCGCAGGAGGAGATTCGGCGAAAGCTGCAGCTGCAGCTAATGCTGCAATTAATCAAATTGCTTCGAACGTAACTCAGGAGATCGCTGGATCCATCAATAGCACGGCTACAAATAAAGCGATAGCCGCAGGTTTGCAGCAGTCTTCTGAAAATACGATTAAGCAAACGGCTGTGGGAACAGCTCAGCAGGTTGCTCCGGCAGCGGCCTATGCAGCGGCGCAGCAGATCGCGCCAACCACCGCCTATGCCACAGCTCAGCAAACGGCGCAACAAACTGCGTCAGGTACAGCTTCTCAAATTAAGAGTGGGGTTGTATCGGGGCTAAATCAGAAAGATCCGTCGACCGGGCTGACGCTGAATGCAGCGGCGCAGCAGTTGGCCGCGGGCACGAGTCAGCTGGCTGGCGGCAATGGACTTCCTTTACTTGCCTCAAGTGTCAATCAGGCTGCTCAGGGAGCCAATCAGTTGAACAGCGGCTTGAATCAGCTGAACAGCAACTCGGCAGCACTTGCGGGCGGTGCCAAAACGCTGGCACAAAGCACAGGTAAGCTGGCGAATGGTGCAGACCAACTGACAACAGGGGCTTCGGCGTTGGCCTCAGGTCAAGATAAGCTGGCTTCGGGCGCAAATCAGCTTTCTGATGGCGCAGAGAAAATTTATCAAGGCAATCAAACATTAGGAACAAATTTGAGTACGGCACATGGGCAGCTGGCGAAGACGCCAACCGATGGAGCACATGCGCAGCAATTCGCTACACCTGTGCATGCGTCAAATCAATCCCATCAATCGGTCGATACATTTGGCTCCGGATTCGCTCCTTATTTTATTTCTCTTGGACTTTACGTCGGCGCCTTGCTGCTGACTATTATCTTTGATCTCGGACGCCCGTCCGGACAGGCGACGAGCGGTTGGGCGATTGCCTTGAGCAAATTCTTTATCACCTTGCTGATGTCAATCGGTCAGTCACTTTTGATTGATATCATCGTTTTGAAAGGGCTCGGTCTGCACGTCTCGAATCCAATGCTGTTCGTCGCCTATACAATATTGACAAGTATGAGTTTCATGGCGATTATCGAGTGGCTAGCTGGATCGTTCGATAATGAAGGGCGCTTCGCCTGCATCGTCATTTTGATTTTGCAGCTCGTCTCAAGCGGCGGCGCCTATGCCATTCAGTTAATTCCGAACTGGCTGCAGAACGTAGCAAACTTCTTGCCAATGACCTATAGTGTTAATGGATTCCGTGCCATTATCGACGGACATCAACCGGCACTGCTTTCGTTCAATGCGACTGTTCTATGGATTTTCGTCCTAGTTGCAGTTGGCCTTAGCATCCTGACGTTCACGATTCGTTTCAATCACAAACTTCATCAGGATTCATTGAAAAATCAAGTGACTTCAGAAATTTAATTGTGAATCTATCGTGCCCCATAAGTTTATAAGCGAAAAAGCATTGGAAAATATCCAATGCTTTTTTATTAGGTCAGGATATAAATTAATCTGCAAAATGAGCTTCTCGGCCGACATAGAGAATTCGATAACTGTCGGTCTCTTTTTCGTAAAGTAACTTGGTTACGCTCGTATTTGGTAAGATTTCCAGAGGCGTCTCTTTTCCTTGCAAATAATAGATGATGCAGTTGATGAACAAACCATGGCTGACAGCGAGGATTGTTTGACCTTCCGAATGGCTGAGATTGGTGAGCGTCTGCTCAATGCGCTTGACCACATCTTCATAGCTTTCAGCGAGACCGACCGAATCCATTTCTTTGAACGCGTGAAGCGCCTGAATGCGGATATTGTCGGGAGAGGCAGCCGTAAGATTATGAATACCTGAACGTACGCGCGCTTGATCCCATGCGGACACGCTCGGCGTCCCTTCAAAGCTGCCGAAATTCACTTCACGCAGCGCCTCTAGTTCAGTCAAGGACAAGTCTGGTGTTGCACAATTTGCCAGTATAAGGCGAGCTGTTTCTCGAGCCCTGCCGAGGTCACTTGAGAACGCTGCATCAAATTTTATTTGTTCTTTTTTAAATGCTTGACCCAACGCGACGGCCTTTTGCCTGCCTTCAGGCAACAGCTGTGTATCTGAACCGCCTTGCATGCGATACAGTTGGTTGAAAAGCGTGCGTCCGTGGCGAACTAAGTAGATTGTTTTCATATAGATTCATCCTCTCTTGACACTTTCTTCCTTTATACACTATATTAGAAAATCTTGGAGAAACCAAGTTCTACGGACACAGGGCGAGCTAAGATTTTCTGTAAAATAGAATGATTAACCGTAACAAGTCGCAAAAAGCAATAACGCATGACATTTCAAGTGTTAAACAGACGCAATTGTCTACAGAGTAGCACCGTTTGTCTGCAGAGTAGGCGCGTTTGTCTACAGAGTAGCACCGTTTGTCTACAGAGTAGCACCATTTATCTGCAGAGTAGCCCCGTTTATCTGCAGAGTAGGCGATTTGTCTGCAGAGTAGGCGATTTGTCTACAGAGTAGCGCCATTTGTCTGCAGAGTAGCGCCGTTTGTCTACAGAGTAGCGCCGTTTGTCTGCAGAGTAGGCGCGTTTGTCTACAGAGTAGCACCGTTTGTCTACA
>JBDNRH010000003.1:0-24243 GCA_047718535.1 Sporolactobacillus sp. | reverse complement strand
GAGTAGCGCCATTTGTCTGCAGAGTAGCACCGTTTGTCTGCAGAGTAGCGCCGTTTATCTGCAGAGTAGGCGCGTTTGTCTACAGAGTAGGCGCGTTTGACTACAGAGTAGTGCCGTTTATCTGCAGAGTAGCGCCGTTTATCTGCAGAGTAGGCGCGTTTGTCTACAGAGTAGGCGCGTTTGACTACAGAGTAGTGCCGTTTATCTGCAGAGTAGCGCCGTTTATCTGCAGAGTAGCGCCGTTTGTCTGCAGAGTAGGCGCGTGTAACTTCAATTAAGCGAGTGCTTCCTATTTTTTCTTAGAAGCAGGCTTACAAAGGCGCCAACAGCGAAAGATTAGACGAAAGTTCACGCACGTTTTACTATAGAAGGGAAAGAACGCAGCCTCGTGAAGGAGTGTATTTTAATGAAATATATTAATAATCGTGATTTGCTCGATCAGACTCTTAATTTTGCTATTGAAGAATACGCATTGACGCATCTGCCGATTGATGAAACATATCTCATGTTTTATCGAATGGCACCGACCATCATTGTCGGACGAAATCAAAATACGGTTGAAGAAGTTAATATGGAGTATGCACGCGCCCATCATGTCACAGTGACACGCCGACTGAGTGGAGGTGGCTGCGTCTATAATGATCCGGGTAATCTTAGCTTTAGTTTTATCGCCAAAGATGATGGTGACAGCTTCAATAATTATCGCAAGTTTACGGAACCCGTCATTCGGGCGTTGCATCATTTAGGTGTGGACGCTGTTCTGCAGGGAAGAAATGATCTCGTTGTTGACGGCAAGAAAATATCTGGGAACGCCCAGTTTGTGACGAAAGGACGTATCTTCAGCCACGGCACGCTGCTTTTTGATGTCAATTTGGACAACGTTGCCGAAGCCCTTCATCCGGATGCAGCTAAATTTGAATCGAAAGGGATTAAATCCGTGCGCAGCCGGGTCACCAATATTCGTGAGCATCTTCAGCATGATATGACGATCCAGCAGTTTCGGGAATTGTTGCTGCGCTATTTATTTGCGGACGCGGGAGAAATACCGGAATATGTCTTTACTGATCAGGACTGGATGAATATTATTACAATTGCCCGCGAACGCTATCAGAACTGGGATTGGGTATTTGGCAAATCGCCGACCTTTAACGTGCAGAAGGCCAAACGGTTCGTTGGCGGACGAATTGATTTGCGACTACAGGTAATGCATGGGCGAATTGAACAGGCGACAATATTTGGTGACTTCTTCGGTCAAGGGGATGTGCATGAATTTACCGAGCGCCTGAAAGGTGTTCGCTATGATCCGAAAACGATTGAAGAATTTCTCGATTCAGTGGACGTTCCTTTTTATTTTGGAAAAATAAGTAAGCAAGAACTGTTGTCAGCGATTGTTTAAAAAGTCGCTGTGCAGGCACTATTTCCAAATCCCTCGTTAATGCTTGTTCTAAAATCAATAGGGACAAACTACACTAAGATTATCTGGCCCGCTCATCAAACAAGCGGTCCTATTTTCTGATAGTGAGAGGGAGGATACCCTTGAAAAAAGTAACAATCATTTTTGCGATTAGTTATACGCTTTATTTGCTTCTCATTGGCCTCTATTTTTTTGTTTGGGCACACCACGGTGTGCCAGCCAGTGTGAAAGGGACCGCGGCGGATCCGACCTATTTCATGAGCGCTCGTCAGCTGGCCGCGAGTGCACAGATTAACCCATGGCGGCATTTCATTTCATTTGCTTCGATTCCTTTGGAGTGGGCAGTTTATTTTTTTCTGTTGTTTTCTGGGTTATCGGTATGGCTTCGGCGCAGCGCTGAACGACTGTCGCACTCTTTTATTGTGCAGATGCTTTTCTGCTTTCTAGTTGTGACACTGCTTACGACGATTGTTTTTTGGCCGATAGACTTCATTTCCTATCAACTCTCGCAGGCATATGGTCTTTCTGTCCAGCCGTTCGCGGAATGGTTCAAAGATCAGGCAGTCAGTCTTGGTGTTGACAGTTTGATTGGATTTCTCAGCCTTACGGTTGTTTTCTTTTTTATTCGCCGCAGCCCTAAAAATTGGTGGTTTCCTGTCTGGCTGCTGTCTGTCCCGTTTATTATCTTTCTCATGTATCTTCAGCCGGTGGTCATTGATCCGCTCTATAATCATTTTCAACCATTGAGAAGCGGCGCGTTAAAGCAAGAAATTCTGTCAATGGCCAATCGGGCTGGTATTCCCGCAGATAATGTCTATCAGGTGGATATGTCGACTCAGACGCATACGATGAACGCTTACGTCAACGGTATCGGTTCCAATCTGCGCATTGTGCTTTGGGATACGACGCTTCAGCAACTGACCAATCAACAGATTTTGTTTATTATGGCGCATGAGATGGGGCATTATGTGATGCACCATATTCTCTGGGGAACGGCAGCGGCGTTGGCAGCCTTGCTGGTCGGTCTGTTTCTGACGGCCAAATTGCTGCTTTGGTCGTCTCAGAAATGGGCGACACGGCTGAATTTGCAGCATCCAGGTGATTTAGCGGCACTGCCTCTAGTGCTTCTGCTTTTCGCTATGCTCTCATTTGCCGGGGAACCGGCACAAAACGCGGTTTCCCGGCATTTTGAATGGCAGGCGGATAATTACGCGATTCAACTCACGCATAATCGGCAGGCGGGTATTACAGCTTTTCAGCGATTAGCCGCTTCGAGTCTCAGTGAAGCCAATCCACCGGCGCTCGTCCGCTGGATCCAGTATGATCATCCGCCGATCAGTCAGCGGATCGAGTTTCTGGAAAAGGTAAAGCTCAGTCATCAGCCATAAAAAGGATGACCATACTGCGCCCACACATTTTTTTGCGGGAATTTAATCTGTCCTCTTTTATCACCAGCGGTTTGTGCTACACTAGGAAAAGCGGGGCTGCTTGCGGCCGATGAGAAAATAAAGACAGAGAATAGAGGAAGACAAATGACAAATGAAAAGAAGACAGTCGCTGTTCTGTATGGCGGCAAATCGACTGAATATGAAATTTCTTTATTGACTGCGTTTTCGGCGATTAATGCCATTAATCAATCGAAATACGCGATTCTTCCAGTGCATATTCAGCAGGACGGACGCTGGGTTGCTGGAGACGTGCTTAAGGGAAAACTGACTGACAAGAGTCAGCTGCTCCTCAATGGAAATCCGGCATTGACTGCTCAGAGTGAGCATTGGCTTGCCCCGTCTTCTGCAGTAGCGGGATCGACTCGTCCGGATATCGTCTTTCCGCTGCTTCACGGACCTAATGGCGAAGATGGCACCGTTCAAGGCTTGTTCGAGTTGCTTAATATTGCCTATGTCGGCTCAGGCGTTGCTGGATCGGCCGCTGGTATGGATAAAGTAATGATGAAAGACGTGTTCGCGGCGCACCATATTTCCGAACCCGATTATATTTCTGCTGTAAAATACGAATGGGAGCAGGATGCCCCGTCTTTCATTGCACGCGTCAAAGAAACGATTGGCTATCCGTGTTTCGTGAAGCCGGCGAATGGCGGCTCAAGCGTTGGTATCAGCCGTTGTACAAGTGAGACGGACTTATCGGCGGCAATTAATGAAGCGTTCCGTTTTGACACGAAGATTATCGTCGAGGAGCAAGTCAACGGACGGGAAGTAGAGATCGGTGTGATCGGCAATCACGAGCTCGCTGTTTCTGTGCCGGGGGAAATCAAGACCAATTCGGCTGAATTCTACGATTATCAGTCTAAATATCAAGATGGTAAGAGTACGCTAATCATTCCAGCTGATTTAGAAGATAAAGTGTTGGCAGAGTTGGAGGATGTCGCAAAACGTGCCTTCCGTGCCCTTAACCTTTCCGGGCTTGCGCGCTGTGATGTGTTTATCCGTGAAAAGGATCAGCGCGTAATACTGAATGAGGTCAATACGATGCCTGGATTTACGCAATACAGCATGTTCCCGCTTCTATGGAAGCATTCCGGCGTTCCATACGATCAATTAATTGAGAAATTAATTGAGCTTGGTCTTGAACGACATGCCGAAAAACAGCAAATCAATTATCGTGTGCATTTATAAACTGAAGAAAAAGATCCATGGCACTTGAAAAAGGGACATGGATCTTTTTATATGCCTTTTTTACTTCGATGAGTAGAGAACAAATGAAAAACCAGATCAGCGTGAACGGATCTGGTTTTTACGAGTGATTCAATTTAAAATCTGTATGGTTAACGTCTGAACACCGAAGTTCAGTGCGGCGCTTTGTGTTGGAAAGTGAATATCAATTCGATTGCCGCGAATGGCGCCACCCGTATCGGCCGCCACGTAAACACCATAGCCAGGGATCAGGACGCGCGATCCGAGCGGGATGACGGATGGGTCGACGGCAATGACTTGGGCATTGGGATTGCTGTCCAAATCTATTCCAGTCGCTGTGCGCCCGCCAAGGTCGTAACTTGTCGCGAGCACAGTTATTGACTGGTTAGTCTGCGCGGGCTGCGAATTATTCTGCGGTTGATAGGATTGATTCTGAACGGCAGGCTGCGACTGTTGCTGTTTGTCACGCGCAGCCTTAGCGGCTGCTTCAGCGGCCGCCTTTGCCGCAGCTTCTTGCCGTGCCTGCTGCTGTTTGGCTCGCTTTTCCTCTTCTTTTTTCTGTTTCACTTCAGCTGCTTTGATCGATAGTAATTGTTCTTGATAGGTCTTATACTCTGGTGTTGTACGGAAGACCTGAAATAAAGCAGTTTTGGTTGCCGCACCGACAATGCCCTGCTCGGCAATCTTTTGATCGGCTTGAAAAGCGTCCACAGCAATCAGCGTGCTATTACCGAAACTACCATCAATCGTTCCATTATAATAGCCGAGTTTGTGAAGTAAATTTTGCAGACGAGCAACAGAAAGATTGGTCTCTCCTTGTTGCAGCAGCCCATTGCCAAAGATAGTCACATTGTTTTCTTGGCTAGAAGATTGGCTGCTTGCTTGCTCCTCTGATACGGTATTAAACGGATGACCCATATGAGGATTAGTTGTTTTGACTTCGTGACTATCATTTGTACTGTTCGTTGCCGCGCTGACAATTGCAGTTGGTGTCATCATTCCCATGAAGACAGTCAAACTTGTCATTGCCGTCAGCCCTTTAATGATATTCATTCGGTTGAAGCCCCCCTTTTGGCATACAGGAAAGATGTAGCACCCTTCTCTGCTTCCAAACGTTATTGTAAGCGTCGAATATATCAACAGGATTGAAGACGCATTACAGTTCTGTAACATGGATAAATAAACTTTCGACTTTGTCAAGATGTTTTCTGCAAAATTTTATAGGAAATTAGTGGAAATTGACGAATAAATAGAGAATTAATCGAATGAAAGTAGTTCTGCTTGGTAAATAGATGCATTTGCATTATGATAAAAAAAGCGGTTAAGGAATACAGCTATTCAAATGGAATGTTTATATTGGAGGAAGTAACGTGGAAGAAAAAAAAGCGAACGAATCAATGGCCGTTACATCGGTGCATGTACTGCCTAATGATACAAATAATCACGGCACTTTCTTTGGTGGAAAGCTAATGATGTATGTGGACAATATAGCTGCCATTTCTGCAACACGTCACGCCCGTCAGCTTGTTGTCACCGCGTCAATTGATTCTGTAGATTTCTTGAAGCCGATAAAAGTAGGGTCATCGGTATGTCTGGAAGCGATTGTCACGTGGACACATAATACATCGATGGAAGTGTTCGTGAAAATTATCTCGGAAGACTTGATGTCTGGTGAGCGCATTCTCTGCACGACATGCTTCTTGACATTTGTCGCAATTGGTGAAGATGGCAAACCTGTCGCCGTACCGAAAGTCGTTCCAGAGAGTGAAGAACAGAAGCTCTTGTTTGATGGTGCAGAAAAGCGCTATTTACATCGCAAGTCGCGAAGAAGTGAGACGGAGAAATTCGTTGCCAATGTGTCGTTAAAACGCCCTTGGGATCGCTGATTTTGACGCTCCGCTCGTGTCCACACCAATGGATAACTGCCGCATATGCTATTAGTGCTTGAGCAGCTTAACTGTTCAAAATATCTGCAAAGGGGCGATTGTCGCATGGGTGCAACTACTGGCGGATTGAACAGCGGTTTCGCGTTAATCGTTGTTCTGTTCATTTTACTTGTTATTGTAGGTACTGCATATGTGTATTAATGACGCGTATGGACGCGGCTAAAGTGCCGCTTAAGTCGATTACGCGAATTGATGAAAAAGCATCCGATTGTTGATCGGATGCTTTTTCAATAGAGCTATATTATTTTTTTCAGTTGAACAGTCGGTATTCAAAGAATTAGGCTTGTGACTTTCTGGCAATAAAACTCTTCAATCGCAGGCAGACAGGCAGCATGATTATTGTCAGCGCGATACCTTTGAGAAGGTTGAATGGAACAACACCATAAACAATCAATGTCATCAGGCTATGGATACTGTGATTGGCGGCTGCTGCCACTCCTACTGCCGCATGGATACTAAATCCGAGGAAAAAGGCGTAACTCGGAAAAATAATAAAATAATTAACGACAGCCATAATGGCCGTCATTGCCAGCGTGCCGAAAATCATACCGAAACTCAGCCAAACAAGTGAATAGCTGCGACGATAGAATAGCCAGGAAACAATAATGAGAATCGAACCCGCAGTGAAATTAGCCAATTCTCCTACAGGGACAACGGTTAATGAACTGGAAAGAAGCACGTGTAAAATATTCTTGAGCGCTTCTATCAGGATACCAGCTCCGGGTCCGAGTAAAATTGCGCCGATTAACGCTGGCAGGTCACTGAAGTCAAGCGTCAGAAAACCGGGAAGCATAGGCACAGGAAACGCAATCAGCATAATCAAGTAGCCAATGGTCGCGAGTAACGAGACGAGTACAAGCTTTTGCAAAGTTAATCTTTTCACAATCAATCACCCCATAAAAGTATTGGGATGATGCAGGGAAGTGTGTGCAACTTTAACCGGAATCAGAGAAGGGGTATTGAAGGAATAGCAAAAATAAGAAAAGCCCAAGGATATTTTCCTTGGGCTTTTTATGCAAACCAAACAAGACCGATCTGCTAAAACTAGATCTCTAACTCCGTAGAAACAGTCACGCAAATTCATTCTGCTTCTCACATCATCCTTCTTTCATCCAGACTCTACTGTCGGTCCCGGTTTCACACCGGATCTGCCTTTCGGCTTGCGGACTCCGGACATTTGTCCGATACCGCCGGTCGGGAATTGCACCCTGCCCTGAAGGAAACAACTATTCAATTGACAAATTCATTTTAAGACGAAATGAATAGAATTGCAACAGAATTGCTTAGATAAAATAATCAAGGAGCAATCCGACTGACAACAGAAGACCGAATAATGTCTGCATCTGCGCAGTCGCCTTCATCGCTGGCATTAATTGAATCGACTTGTTCTTACCGTGAAATAATTTAGTCGCTTGAATCGCTTTTGGAAGGCTGGCAAATACGATCAGCAGCCAAGCCGAATCGACACGAGCCAGCATCAGTCCAAGAATCCAAAGATACGAGAGAGCAAACAGCACGGCCAGCACAGTAATTGAGCGGCTGCGTCCAAGAAGAACAGGCAATGTCCGTCTGCCTTTCGCCTTGTCACCATCCATGTCACGAATATTATTCGCCATATTAATTCCACCGACAAGGAGACCGATTGGCAGTGACAGCAACAGACAGTTAAGTGTGATGTTCTGTACTTGGATAAAGAAGGAGATCCAGATAATAAATACACCCATAAAGAGTCCGGAAACCAATTCGCCGAAAGGTGTATAGGCAATTGGCCGTGGACCGCCAGAATAGAGATAGCCGGTCAGGATACAGACAGAACCGGCTAAGGCGAGCCACCAACTGCTCATCCAGCAGATATAGATGCCAATAAGCATTGCTGAAGCACACAGTGCAAGGGCTAAGCGCACTATTGTCTTTGGATGAAATCCATCACGGACAATGCTGCCACCGATGCCGACCGACTCCGCGGTGTCCAGCCCGCGTTTGAAATCGAAGTATTCGTTAAATAAATTGGTCGCAATTTGTATGAGGACTGATGCAACGAGCATGGCAGCGAAAAGCAATAGGTTCGGCCGTTTAAGCGGCAGTACCATTGCCGTACCAAGCGTGACCGGAACAATTGATGCAGTGAGTGTATGCGGCCGCATCATCTGCCACCATTTTCTAAATCCTGTATTTTTCTCAATAAGTTGTTCACTCATCCTCATGTTCCCCCCAACAGAAAAAATAATAATGATTGCTAAGCTGCTATCTTAATAGTTTTTCTAAATTTTAATTGCTATGAACGCTTTCTATTTTCATATGCGTATGAAAGAAGGACCGAAATCGACAAATTAAGTACAATTTTAGTTTATGGAAAGAAGTAAAACGTGTCAATCAGAAAATATTGGGCAGCAAAGGAATCGGTCATAAAAGCGATGGTTCGAGCGTTATGTAATCATGAAGCGGGTCATTTCTTGATGCGCGCTGCAGAGATGAGAGCCGCTTCATGCGTATGCCTGAAAAGGGAAAAGCTTGGGAGCAGCAGGATAGAGAAAGAGAGAAACAGCTATTTGCAGATATAATGAGGAATAGAGTTAGCTTGCGGATGTGGTCGAAGAGACCGCGGGTGCTGCGCTTTGGCCGTTAGAAAACTTAGTATTCAGCAAGGTCCGCAAGAGGGCACATTCCTCGCCATTCAATGTAATTCCTCGTCCCATCTTCTTCTTATCAGGGGCCCAGCTGCGAATATCGTATTTAGCTTCCCGATTATTCCAACTGACGAGATTCAATTCTTTTGTCCAATTGCTGCTTTCTGTGGATAAGACGCCATAATGCTTTAAAATGGAAAATTGAATCTCTGACGGCTGATTTGATGCCATACGAATCACCTCACTGTATGATTTGAACAAATGTTCTGTAAATAGTATATAAGGAAACGTATGTTCTGTCAACGCTGAATGAAACCATTACCCATTAAAATGGCTCCTCTTTTATTCGACAATTACTATTATAATAGAGAATGACACAAGGTATATAAGAGGAAGGGGAAGAAGAATGCTTCGCTATACATTAGCAATGATTCGTCACAAGGACGAGTTATTAATGATCAATCGCAAGAAAAAGCCGTGGCAGGGCTGCTGGAATGGCATTGGCGGCAAACTGGAAGTCGATGAATCGCCAAAGGCATGCGTCTTGCGCGAGATTTGGGAAGAAACGGGGCTGCGGCCAGGTACAGTTGTTTACCGTGGAATTGCTAGCTGGCAGGCGGAAGGAGCAGCAGTTGAGGGCATGTATCTTTTTCTGGCGGATATATCCACCGAGCAGAAGCCTGTCACGCCAATAGCTACACGAGAGGGGATACTTGACTGGAAAGCCATCGATTGGATTGTGTCGAAAGAGACCGTCGGTGCGGTACCTAGCTTGCGTTTTTTTATGAAAGAGGTGCTTCATCCAGAAGCATGGGAGGCGGCTGATTTTCATTTCGCATTCGATGGCAGTCAGCTTCTGCACGCGGAAAAAAGACCGCTTCCCGAGGAATTTTCCGGAAGCGGTCTGTTCGGCGTCTCCACGTCTTCACGGCATTAGCAGACGAATGAGCAGCATCAGGCAAGCGAAGATTCCTAGAACAAAGAGAATCCAATAATCATCGCCCATCATGACAAATAATATCGGGGCGAGTAATAAATATACACCTGCCAAGATCAGTATGACGGTCATCGTGCCTAAGAATCGGCGGTTGATCCGGCCGCCACGCAGCGATGATGCAGACAATAGAATTTTCTCGGTGCGGATCAAGACTGCAAAGCCGAGAAGAATGAGAATAGTCCCCAAAATCGGGGAAGAAAATGAATCCGGCATTTCAGGTCACTCCGTGAAAAGGATTGCAATGACAGTCTGTCAATTTCTTATTTAGTGAGTGCTCATTTCTTGGTGATTCGGCAAATCAGCAGTGCAGTGTGCACATTTTGTCGCTTGTATCGGTATTGTCGAGAGACAGTAGGGACAGCTTTTTGTTGTGGCAGGGTCAGACTTCTTGAAGCTTAGTTTGTTAATCAGCCGAACGGCGAAAAAAATAACAAGGGCAATAATTAGAAAGTTAATCACATGATTTAAGAATAGACCGTAATTGATTGTCGGTGCTCCGGCTTTCTGGGCAGCAGAGAGACTTGAATACGTTTTCCCAGAAAGATTGATATACAAATTACTGAAATCAACCTTGCCGAGCAGAAGACCGATTGGCGGGGTCACGATGTCTTTCACAAGTGAGCTGACAATTTGGCCGAATGCGGTGCCAATAATAATACCAACCGCTAAATCGATCACATTGCCGCGTGCCAGAAATTTTTTAAACTCATCAATAATTTTCAATGGAATTCCTCCATTCATACGGTATGCTTGCGGTAAAGTCTTTTGCGTCATCATGCATAGAATTTCTATTGCAGTGCACGCTAGCTCGTAGGAGGGATTGATTTGAGAAGCAAAGTGATCATCTATCTGCTCGGTGCATTGCTGCTTATCTTTGTTGTTGCGTATGAGCACCCATTCAATCATCATGTATCAGCGAAAGAAACAGGCTCACAGCGATTGTTAGTGCCGTTGATTAATGGGAAAAATGAGCAGATGGGCGAAGCGGTGTTAACCCAGACTGCGAAGGGTGTCCGAATTGCGATTAAAGCCGAAGGACTCCGACCGGGAATTCACGCGATTCATTTTCATGAAAACGGAGTGTGCACCCCTCCTGATTTCATGTCTGCGGGCGGCCATTTTAATCCCGGAGAGAAGAAACACGGCCTTAACAATCCAAAGGGTCCGCATGCCGGCGATATGCCCAATATTTTCGCGGATTGCCATGGACGAGTGAACACCGTCCTTCTCAATCCACGCGTTACGCTTGAAGAGGGGATGCCTAATTCATTGCGTGACGCAGATGGCTCAGCTTTGATTATTCACGAACGTGGTGATGACCAAGTGACCGATCCATCAGGAAATGCTGGGGCACGTGTCTTATGCGGCGTAATTAAATAAATAAGTTCTAGTTGCTGACAAGGCCGCTCAAGACGATGCGATCGTATTCTCTTGAGTGGATTTGTTTTATTCAGCGAGCAGTGAGAGCCCACCATCAACAGTCAGCGTCTGTCCGCGAATCATGAACGCGGCTGGTGTGCAGAGAAAGTACACTGCTTCTGCCAAATCTTCAGGTTCTACGATACGGCCCGCCGGATTATGCTCAGCAGCCTGTTTCAGCAATTCCTCACGATTTGGGAAATGCTTGAGCGCATCGGTATCGACCGCACCGCCTGAGACCGTATTTACCGTTATCTTCATTGGTGCAAGAGCGACCGCCAGATAACGTGTAATCGCCTCAACGGCCGCCTTAGAGACACCTACCACAACATAGTTTGGCAAAGCACGCACCGCCCCAAGACTTGACAAGGCTACGATATGACCGCCGCCGTTTTTCTCCATTAATTTTGCGGCTTTCTGGGCAGCAAATAAATAAGCTTTCGCGTTAATGTCCTGAGTCCAGTCCCAATGCTTCTCCTGAATATCCATGAGCGGTCGCTGCACACCGGATGCGGCATTGCTGATGAAGGCATCAAGTCGTCCGAAATGCGCGTCTATCGTTTGGAAAAGCGTGTCAATCTGTGCCAATTCACCTATATTTGCTTTGACAAGCAAGACACGCACCGAATAGCTGCTTTCAAGCGCTTGTTTCGTTTCCTCAGCGATTGAAGACTTTCGGGCATAATTCAACACGAGATTATAACCATTCTGAGCAAATTTTTCAGCGATGGCTTTGCCAATTCCCCGTGTCCCCCCGGTTATTAATGCAACTTTTTCATCCATGACTTGAAGAACCTCCTTGTAAGCCTTGCTTCATTCAGTATAGCAAAACATCGCTTCTAGGGACAATTCTTGCGCAGACTATGTGAAAAAGTGATTTTTCTTGGCGAATGGGGTATGATAAAGACGGTAGAAAGCTGCTACGGAAGTGGGGCCTGTCGAATGATTATTGTATATCTGAGCTTGGCAGTTGCCGTTTTGGCGATTCTTTATTTTATCGGCTCTTTTATTCAGACGGTGAGACGATTAAATGGAACGCTCGCTAATTTATCAAAAACAAGCGAGAAACTGCGCGAAAAAGGCGAAATGATAGCGAAGGAAAAAAATAAACTAAATCAGTCACTTGCGCAAATCAAGTTAGGATTAGTATGCAATAAAGAGAAAATGCAGCGAACGTCACGCCAGCTGCAGCAGTTCAGCAATTTGACGCATGACGACTTTTATAAAATGAAAAAAGCAATCAAAAGAAAAGCATGAGCCCCATTCGGCGGCTCATGCTTTTGTCTCTGGTGGCGTATCATTCGTCATCACGTCAAAGTTCGGTTCAATAGTCAATTGCAGATTACCGTGGACGGCTTTGGCAATCATGCAGTCGCGCTCTGCTTTGTGAATACAGCTAAGCAGCTTTTCCCGCAGGTGATCGTTCAACTGTCTGTTCAAATGGATCGTTGGATAATGGATGACCCGCTCAAAGTGCAGGCCGTTTGCTTTACTGACGATGCCCTTTGACTGAATGGAAATGTGATGATAGTCGATGCCTTCCTTATCCAAGCGAATGCCAAGTGTGATGCTATAACATGACGCGAGCGCGCTCAGCAGCAATTCATCAGGATTGGTGCCGCCCCCTGTTCCGCCCATTGACGGATCGACAGCAAGCGACATGTCCAATGTTTTTGTCTGCACATGTCCGCAGCCTGCCCAAGAACCATGCCAACAACCTGTGAGAGAGAATTCTATCGCCTTCAATTTAAAATACCTCCCTTATCGATGTTACTGTCTTATTTCAACATGAAACTATTATCTGTATACGCTTACTTCATTATACTATGACTACTTATAGAAAGCATATAATTGATTGGAAGATAAGTGAAAATGCAGAATAATGGACAGCGCGTGGCAGACCGATTGGCATCACTCGCGAATCATCGATGGAATGAATAATGCGGACGAACCATAAACTGGTTCTATAGCCGAGCTGGAAGAGGGGAGATAATGTGAATCAATTGGATTCAAGGCAGAGAATGCTCTATATAGGTTTGTGGTTTTTCTTATCGGGAACACTGGCATACCTTTGTCTGCGGCTTTCTATTCAATGGCCAGCCGTACAGGACTTGGATCAAGCCTTCCTAATCAGTTTGTCCCCGCTGCGACAGACTTGGTTTATCGACTGGATGCGGCGTGCCACGCAGCTCGCCTCCTCGCGTGTCCTGTTTCCATTAATCAGCCTCGCTGTTCTTTTCCTGCTTTTGAAAAAACGAGTGGTGGCGGCTGTTCTTTTGCCCTTGTTGTTCCTGATGGAGCGCTCGCTTAATCATATGCTCAAACAACTCGTCGCGAGACCCCGCCCTGACTTGTATCATTACGTGCATGAGACCGGCTATAGCTTTCCAAGCGGACACGCGATGAATGCAGCAACGATGTATGGTCTGCTGATCATCGTGCTCCTTCCCCATTGTCACCGAAAATGGACGCGGGCGCTGCTTGTTGCGCTATGCGTTGCAGCGATTCTGCTTGTGGGCTTTACGCGTCCTTTTCTGCAAGTGCATTATCTCACTGATATTCTCGGCGGTTACGCGGTTGGTCTCGCGCTCAATGGACTGGTTTTGATTGCTCTTGCATGCTTGCAGCGGCGCATGCATCGTTAATGGATGAGCAACGCGTTGACATCGCGGCGCATACTGAGCGGGGCCTGCATGGTTGGACGGCCGACGCGAAACAGCATTTGCACAGTGCCGCCATCGGGCGCGTAAACGTGTTTGAAAGTCGTGTATGGCGCGTGCATCTCTGGATATTCTTCCAGTACTTGGCTGAGGGGCTGCATGGCAAGTCCAAGCACGTGTCCGGTGAGTACGAGTCGGCTATAGAGCATGCCGCTTTCGACTTGCTGGCGGCGACTGTTCCCCGAGGAAACGATCATCGCATAGGCCGGGGTATGTTGAACGGACGCGCTTGTATAAGTAATGAAGTTCTTCGAAGCAGCCTTGCCGGTATTTAGCGATGGCATAAGTGTCAACAGTCCTTGCAGGATTTGTTTCTTAATGCCGGATGCACCTTGTCCTTCCACAGAATAACCGTAGCGGAATTTATTTTTTTCGTATTCGTTTGCTCTGAAAATAGCATTGGATTCATTCATGACGCGTGTGACGCCGGCCTCGATTGTCGCACTCTTAATCGCGTAGTCGCCGATCATTTCTAGATTGGCGGGATCATGGTATAGCTTGACAGTGATAGTGCGGAAGTCAGACAGTGACTCAAGCGTCGTAAGCTGGCTTGCGGTGAGTGGATGTGATTGATACGCCTCGCGGTTCGTATCCGGTAAGAAGAACGCGTCGTATAGTGGGTCTTTTTCCGGCGTCGTGTGAGTCAAACGAATTTTTGCCACGGGTTTAGCCGCCATGCTTTTGGCGAGCTGCGCCTCGTCATAAGTGCCATCGGGGAATAGGCTGATTGTCGCATGCCAACCGGCTTCTTGGCCAGCAACCGCGACGTATTCGAGAAAAGTTCCTTCTGAGATCATCATCTGCCGTGCATACGGATCGACTTCCGGCGTCATTCGCTTATTATCGGCGTAGAGATAAAAGATTGCCGGATCGGACGGATCAAGCTTGATTTTCCATGGCTGCATATTGTGCCCGCTGGCCGCCAGCAGACCGGCTGCGGCAAGACGAAGGCGGGGATCGCTGCACTTCTCAGCATAGGTCTTTGACCATGGTTCCATATATGTCGGTTTCATAAACCCTCCGCTAAGTAGGAATAGACTGAAAACAATTGTGACGCAAAGACTGACGAGTGCGATTACGCCAATGAGCAGTGCTTTAGTCCATCTTCGTCTTATCATCATCATTCTCTCCGTCTCTGCTAATCAGCCGCAGCAGCTGGCTGAATGAAGCCGTGATAAATTTGTCTGAATCGATGTGATGATAGTGCGCCAAATAGGTTTGCTTTTTTGCCGCCGTATTGAAAATGCCGATCGTACACGCCCACAGAAATAATGCCGTCTCTTTGTCAGCACTGTCCGCACGCAGGCTGCCTTCAGCGGAGCCTTGTGAAAGTGTGCGGTGAAGCAGAGCGAAGAGCTGTTCACCGAGCCGATAGCATTCGTTCTTCGAGTTCTCGTCAATGCCGGCTGTCTCACTTTCTTCATTCGTTTCATAGTCCATGATCGCGGCAAAATATGCGGGCTGATCACGGCTGAACGCCAGCAGCGTGAAGAATAGGCAGCGCAGTTTCTCCGGCGCCTCTGCGTCGGCGATTGCCTGAAGCTGACGATTGATTGCGGTGAGCAAGAGCCGATAACCGCGAATCATTACCTCGAAATAGAGCTGTTCTTTGCTGCGAAAATAGCTATAAAGCGTGCGCTTGCTGAACTCTGCCACCTTCGCGATCTCGTCCACAGAAGCTTTTTCGTAGCCCTTGGAGAAGAAAACATGTTCAGCCGCATCAATGATGTCGCTCTTCCGGATCGCTTTTTCCCGCTGTTTTCGCGTGTCCTGACTCATACCATTCACCTTCGTGCAATTAAGTAAACTATTAGTATACTTTTAGATTATGGAATTTTATACGAAAAGTCAAGTGAAAACTTATCATTAGGAGATGTTCAAATCTGATTTTTTTTTTAAGATAAATGCCAAAATGCGAGAATTGACAGGCTGCGATTGTTTGTTACTATGGGAACTATACTATCAGTCAATGCAATTGGCCAATACACCTTTGCAGAATTTGCAGGGATTGGACTCTAGTCATGAGGCGTTAACGTACGGAATAAGATTAGTTTTCGAGGAGGGCGTCACACATTGCAAATAACCCCCTATTTGAGCGAAGGCAGACAAGCAGAACCTTTACTCATCCGTTCGGCGAAGTGTGCAGATGCCGCTGAATTAGCCAACGTTCGACTGCAAATTGACGGAGAAACGGAGAATATGGATCGGGAACCGGGAGAAGCTGTCTTGGATGCCCAAGCATTCGAGCGCCTTATTTGTTCGGATACGGAAGCTGACAATTGTCTATTTCTCGTCGCTGTTGTAAACAACCATATTGCGGGTTTTTCCAGATGTGAGGGAAGTGCTTTGAAAAGGCTGTCGCATCACGTCACATTTGGCGTCGGCGTCCTGAAAATGTACTGGGGACTTGGAATTGGTTCACAGTTTCTTCGCTGTTCATTGGATTGGGCAGTGGCCAGTGGTATTCAAAAAATGAATTTAAGCGTTTTGGAGACAAATGCGAACGCGAGGAGACTTTATGAGAAATTTGGCTTTGAGGTCGAGGGCATTCTGAGGCGAGATAAACGGCTTTCAAATGGAAATTTTTACGCGACTATTTTAATGGGACGACTATTGCAGCCTTAATTAATTGGAACAATTAAGAGCTAAATAAAAGGGCCGCCCCTTATGGAGCGACCCTTTTATATAGATTGGACAGACGTTAAGCGTTGCAAATACGTACGTAGAATCGTTTCGTCCGCCTGCAAAGTACCGAAAAATGTATCATCAATTTGTTCAACAAGCGGTAATGCCCGCGCGACGCTGTCTTGCCCTTTGGGAAGCAGAATCACCGCGTTGGCACGGCTGTCCTCAGGGTTAGCAATTCGCGTCACGAATGCGTCACGTTCGAGGCCATTGATAATCTGCGACACAGACATGACATCCATATCGGCCATTTTGGCAATGGCTGCCTGAGAGACGAATGCGCATGTTTGGCTTAGATAGTTCAAAGTTGTCAGCACGACGAATCTTGGATGGGTAAGACCTAACGTCCGCAATTGTTTGGAAATAATCGTATGCCATTTATTATAGGCACGCATGAAAAGTAAGCCCGTTGACGCTTGCGGATTGTCTTTAAAGCGCGCGGATGGAAAATCCATTTTAGCTTTCCACCTCATTTTTAATCTTCAATACTGCTTGAGGAACATCTGCGAACACGCCGTTTAGAAAAGTCAGATCATCGCCGGAAGCTTGCTCCTTTTTCAAGCAAACCGTATGCTGAATCGCTATTCGATCATTTTCACGAATGATGTCGTGACCGAAGATTAGACTGCCTATGCCCGGCACCTCGGTTTGGTCCCAATAGCTTGCATAGGGAACGACGCGGATAAGTGTAAAATGCATCTCGGGCATTCCTTTTAACTTCATTTTACCCGTTGTACCCGTCTTAACAGCGCCATCGAAGGTCAAATTTTCTAGGTCTTCTTCCCAAATTCCGCGTTTAGATGGATCGGCATAAAATGGCCAAATGGCCTGCTCATCTGCTTGAACTTCTGTTTTAAATGACAATTCCATAATGAAAACCTCCAAATTTAGTATATATACTTATTATAAGTATATATACTAAAAGGGCAATACCTAATTCATTTTCTCAATTTTGTTTTTTATTTTTGAAGGCGGAGGGCGTTATGCCGTAGTCACGCCTGAATCGCCGGCTGAAATAGTTGAGATTGTCAAAGCCGCTGGAGAATGCCGCTTCGGTCACAGTCATGCCAGACTTAAGCAGACGGGCTGCGTGTTCTAGACGCAGGGCGTTCACGTACTCTGTCGTTGATTTGCCGGTCAAGGCTTTAAATACCCGGCAATAATTCACTGATTATGTCGGCCTGCCGGACGGATCAACTCGGGATTGCCGGCAGCGTCAATTCACTTGTGAGGAATCTTGGACAGGTGATCGGAATCATTCTCGCCACGACTTGTCTTTATGACTTCATGAGCTTGAAGCTGCATCGGACCGTGACGAATTACGTATTTGGCCGTGATGACATCTTTGTGTTCGGGATGCGCGGCGTCTATCTTGTGCTATTCGCATTGGCTTTGATTGGTGCGGCGCTCACCGCGCTGCGCCTAATTTCTCGGTCACATCGAACACGGCTTAAGTCCGTGTCGTAAGCCTAAGGTATTCTAACGAAAAAGAGTAAATTTGACGAGTGGAGTGGTTTATATTATTATAAAACGTAACGATTACGATTTATATCGAAGAAAGAGATGATCAAATGAATGACAAGGCGCAATTATCAATAGCACGACGCGAACTGCACAGTCCGAATAAGAAAACACATCGACGGGCACTGAAGGTGATTAAGGCTGCTAAACGGCTTAAAAAAGATTTGGCAAATTGAGCCAAGACTAGAAGGGAGGGGATGCACTCTTGGCAGTTCCAAAACGGCGAACATCGACGGCGCGAAAGGGTAAACGTCGCGCCAATCAGAAACTGAATGTACCGACACTTTCATGTGATCCAGAGACAGGAAGTTATCATCTTTCCCATCGCGTGAGTGCGGATGGACGTTACCATGGGGAAAAAATAATGGATCGCGAGTTCAATCACTAATTGATAAAGACAAATTGCATAAAAGGAGATTTTAGTGTATGGCAAAAAAATCAAAAATGATTAAAGAACGCAAACGGCAGGAGATGGTTGCACGTTACGCCGCTTTGGCGAAACTACCACGCGATTCGTCGCCGACCCGGCTGCATAACCGCTGTCCACTTACCGGGCGCCCGCACGGCTATTTGCGCAAATTCAATATGTCGCGCATTGCTTTTCGAGAATATGCACATAAAGGACAAATTCCTGGTGTGCGCAAAGCGAGCTGGTAAACACGCGTGAGATCAGCGATTCCAGTCACTGTTTTAAGTGGTTTTTTAGGATCAGGGAAAACGACGCTTTTGCGAGCGAAAGGAATTGTTTGGTGCGCCGAGCGTCATGATACGGTACTTTCATTGTCACAGGCGGGCAGCGCGGTTACTTTGGAGCCGCTGGCACGTTGGGTTGCTTGTCTGCCGATGGAACAACAGCAAGCTATTCTTTTCCCTTTCGTTCATGAGCATCTGCTGCTAAACTTGATGATCCACTTAATGGGAGTGCATCATTTTCTTTCGGTAATCACATGGGGTAATACCGAATTTTTTTTTGAACAGGGAGGAAAGACTGCTCGACTTCGCGTAACCCACACGTTGTGCTATTTCATGGATGCTTGATTCGGAACTGAGAAGCAGCGCTTTGGCGTGGGTTAAGCGTTTTTCGAACACATAATCGGATAGTGTCTGCAGATAGACGTGTTTAAACAAGTATTTTAATTTTGTCTTTCCCATACACGCCTGTCTAGCTAAGTCGTCGAGATTAAGGCTTGTGTCATAATAGCGATTCAAATGAGCAGCCACTTGATGAAGCGCCTCAAGATCGTCTTTGCAGATCGAGACGGCTTTGACAGGCTCTATTTTTTCCTGATTGACCATTAAGGCTAATGCTTCAACAGCCTTACCTTGAAAATAGAGGTGTGCCGCATTGAAATTGCCACGAAAATTCTTGATTTGTTTGAGCAAGTAGATTAAATCGGCGGTTCGCGCCGTGTCTCCTTCTCGTGGCAGGAGTTGTTGCCAATTCGTTTGCATCGCGGCAAAACTACATCCGGCATGACGCTCAATAAAGGGTGGCAGGAAATCGATGCAAATGCAGTGAAACGGTGTATTTTTATGGAAGCATGCGCAATATGAACCGGGTCTTCCACTCAGTGCTTGTACACCAGGCGTCATCTTCCGTGGATGGGGAGAGAACTCTTCTCCTGAAATAGACTCAATGAACTCGATGCTCATAAAGCTTGGCTGTTCATAGGCAAGTTGTAAGTCTTCATAGTAGAAAAAGTCAAGAACGGAAAGCACAAATTCATCACGATGGGCATAGGCCCAAAAAAAACCTCTTCCCTTCTCCGGTTTGATTTCATAATAGACGCCCCCCATTTCGTCCGTGCTAGAAACGTAACGCTGAAAACCATGTAGTTCCAGACAGGGTTCATATCTATTAAGCAGTATGTCATTCATTGATTTGCCCCTCTCAGGCGTTAATATACCGCTTTGAGCCGAGTTTACTGACTTTGCATTGACGCGGCGGCCTATATTTTCTACTATAATTGAGAACCATTATCAGTATAGCTTGCATTCCGTTATTTAACAAGCCGCCAAAGGAGGGGCATGAGATACTGCGGCAATAGCAGAGGCTTGTGAGTGTCGATTGACGGGTGATTGAGTCATACAAAAAAAGGAGAGCGACTCATGGCGCAAACGAAACAAAAACTATTTCTTGCGACCTTTGTTAATTATTTAGCGATATTTGTGACAATGCCGGTTCTCGTTCCACTTTGTCGAACAGCCTTTCTATCGCCCGGGCAGACGGGTCTGATGGTGTCTGTCGGATCGCTGAGCATGATGCTTGGCGGTCCGGTATGGGGAAAGCTGTCGGATCGCTGGGGAAGAAAAATTGTAATCGTAAGCGGTATGCTTGCCGTTGGTATCGTGTATATTCTCTATATTGCGCTTTTCGGCTATGCCATTGCACAAGGAAAATTTCTCATAACCGCATTTGTCTATTTGGTGCTTTCCCGTATTCTTCTCGGTATTTTTCTGCCAGCCATGCCCGCAGCCGGAAATGCACTGATGGCTGACTTGACTGATGAGGCTTCGCGAACAAAAGGTATGGCTTTATTAGGATTTGCCATGGGTCTTGCGATGGTCATTGGCCCGGCAATTGGTGGGTTATTGTCCGGGGCGGGTTCACTGTTCTACCCCTTTTATTTAACGGTGGCGCTTTCGCTAGTGATTGGCCTTTATCTGATTCACGCATTGCCGAGTACGCCGCCTAGTGTGGCACAGCATAGGGATCAAGTGAAAAAGTCACCCTTCTTTTCATTTCAATTACTGAGCTGGCTCTTGCTCGGATGCAGTTCGATGCTGATTATGGTCATGATACAGATGCTTATTCCGCTGCTGCTCCACGACGTCTTTCATTATTCAACCATTGCCAGTGCCAGCCAGTCAGCGATTCTCTTCTTTATCATGGGGTTGGTCTTGATCGGCACGCAAGTTCTGCAAATGAAACGTCTGAATTGGCAGCCAGTCCGGCTTATTAGTCTTGGCGCGCTATTTATGATAGTGGCTCTGCCAATTATCGCCATTACAGCGAATTATTGGCTGCTGGTCGCCAGTTTTCTGTTCATCGGTGCCGGACTAGCCTTTGGGATGACGGCGATGGCTGCCGGCTGCTCGCTGAGCGTTCCTAAGGAGCATCAAGGGATTGTCTCGGGTCTCGTAGCAATGACACAGGGCATCTCTGGCGTTGTCTCACCGATCGTCAGCACGTTGCTGTATGAACAGAACCATTCGCTGCCATTTTTTGTTTTTCTTGGATTCACAATTTGCGCGTTTATTGTCTTTCTAATTAACCAAGCGCTGCAAAAGAGGGCATCCGTTATTCAGTCATGAATGACGACAGACTGCTGATCGTCGATGAACAGACACGAATTATAGAGGAGGCGAGCAATGAATGAAAAAAAGGGCATTGCCCGCTTGTTCGAACTAACAGGAGAGAGGCGCGGACAGCAGCAGCAGGCAGAGGGTTGGCACGTGTAAGGAAACGGATATGCGCTCTCTTTTATAGAACATGATGAATTAAAACGAGAGCGAACAGGCAATTGAACCCGTTCGCTCTCGTTCGTACAGCGCACACCGGTTAGCGTAAAATAGCAAACAGGACAACGCTCATGGCAAGCGACGAGCCGACACTAATTGGCCAGCCGCGAAGCAATTCCTTGCTGAACATCTTCTGACGCTCGTTTTCGTTCGTGCAAAAGCCGAGAACGATTGCGCCACCAGAAGAAAATGGGGAAATAGCTGCTGATAACCCGCCGATGACAATGCATGTATAAAGCAGAACCGGGTCGAGTCCGCTAAGATGGGCGACTGATGCGACAATCGGAAACAGGGCCGGAGCCACGACACCAATTAAACTACTGAAGGACGTCATTAATGCGGCGATCAGGCATAGAGCAAGGGGAACAAGAAAGACGGGAACACTGGTGCCAACCCAATGCGCAAGGAGACCAATGGTTCCTGCTTTAATAGCGACCCCAATCAGAATTCCCACTCCGGAGATCATCATCAGGGTATGCCAAGGAACTTTTGCCAGCACTTCTTTTTCATTGGCAAGGCGTAGCACAGAGGCAATGACTGTAAAGAAGATGGCGACTAGCCCGACATCTATTTTCGAATTAATTGCCGTTAGCGCTACATTTGCCGGTACGAGTGCGTGAAGAACTGCAGGAACGAGTAGGACAACGACAAATAGCAAAATTAAAGCGAGATTAATCTTCTGCTTAGGCTCAAGCGGTTCAGGTCTGACCATTTCGATGCTTTGCATCTCTTGAGGAAGACGGCTGCGGTTTTTCTTAAGACTGATCAGCGATACAACGACAAGAAGGGCAATTACTAAATAGGTAATAAAGATGGTCGATGACTCGGAGAAAGCAAAGGATTTACTGAAGCCGTCACTGGCAATCAATCCACGGAAAATGACGCCATTCGCACTGACCATGAAATTCGCACCGGCCTGAGCACCGAAGCTGACAGCAAGCGCGCCAATCAGCGGATCGAGACCTATCCGCTTGCAGGCAATCAAGGTCACAGGCACAAGAAGTACCATAATTGCGTAGTAACCTGCGCCAAGCGCGGCCATTAATAAGGCGGTAAAGAGAATGACGAGCGGTAAAAAGAACGGGAAATGACGACTTTTATAGAGAAAAAAACTGGAAATTTTCTCTAGAGTACCGTTGACGACAGCAAAATTAAAAAAGAGGGTCACAGCTAAAATGACAAAAAATATCGGTACTGGCCATAAAGCGATGATTGATGCCGGCTCCATTTTCAATAGAAAGCTGCCAATCAAATAAGCGAAGGCGATTGCCAGAATACCCGTATTCATTTTTAGTTTATAGCTAATCGCTATTGAAAGTATAATTGCTAGAACAATTGCCCAACTGACCACAGTGCATCACCCATTTTCTATTTTTTCAGCTAAGATTGGTCGTATTGTTTTTACTTATTTATCTAGTTATAATGGTTGAAAGCTGAAGATTGCAAACATTTGGCTTAATTAGTAGAATAACGCATTGGCAAAAATAATGCACGAAAAACATTGCATTCATTACAATTTTGCATGGATAATCTAGGTTGGCTAAGTAAATTGGGAAAATTATGAAAGGCGTATGTAATCAAACCATCGATGAATGTGGCGATTCGCAATGGCATGACGGTCAGAAAGCGTTTTGTGAAGCACTATTGGGGTCAGGATATGCCTCACTACCTGTTTGCCGCTGACAGTGACAGAATCAATTACCAGCAGTGATTTTACATAAAAGTCTTGACTGTAAACTCACTTTACCCCCTATGGTTAGCCGTAAGGAGGGCATACCATTGACCATTAAAGAACTGGAAGAGCAAACACGGCTATCTAGGGCCAACATTCGTTTTTACGAAAAAGAGGGGCTCATTAACCCAGAGCGGCAAGCGAATAACTACCGTGACTATCAGCCGCGCGATGTGCGGATCTTGAACCGCGTGATCGTTCTGCGCAAACTCGGTCTGTCTGTTTCAGATATTAAAAAGATATTCGGTGGGACACTCGATCTTGGCGCGGCGATTCAAAGTCAAGAGGAGCAGCTCAATCGGCAGATGGATGCGCTGCGCGGGGCAATTGATTTATGTGCGCAGATGATCGAGGAAAAAGTCAACTTACAGCACTTTGATGAACGTCGCTATCTTGAACAGATTACAAGTGAGGAGAAACGTGGCCTTCGTTTCAAAAATATTGCCGATGATTATCTAAAGGAGGAAATGCGACTTTTTGGACGCATGTGGAAACACGTGTTTTTCTATAATTTCGAAGGGACACGCAAAAGATACGGTTTAAAATGGTCGCTTGTCACGGTTCTCGCCATTTGCCTTGTGCGCGGTCTTGCTAAGCAGTTTGTGTTTCATACGGGCACTTTCGTCGAAGGATTTTTTTATCCGTTTATTTTGTTTGCCGTCGTTTCGGCGGTCATGCTTCCAGTTTATTTGCTGCGGATTAAACATAAACGTGCGGCAGCCGTTGTTTTGAAAATCATCGTTTTTATCAGTGCTGCTTTCTTATTGTTTGTGCTCACAGTCGTTGTCGTTCTGCTTTTGAATACGCAGTTTCATTTTTGGTTTTAAGCGCAGGAACTGAGTCCCGATATGTATCAAATTGAGAAAAAGAAGACAGTACTATGAAAGGAGAAGGCCTACCCTATAGGATAGGCTTTTTCAAATTCAGTGTTTTGCTGTTTTTGAAGGATTATTGGGCCTGAGGGCTGCGGTTTTCAGCCCAATAGGCCGATAATCCGCCAGAAGCGGGG
>JBDNRH010000002.1:0-169805 GCA_047718535.1 Sporolactobacillus sp. | reverse complement strand
ACAGAGTGGCGCCGTTTGTCTACAGAGTAGGCGCAATTGTCTACAGAGTAGGCGCTTTGTCTACAGAGTAGGCGCAATTGTCTGCAGAGTAGGTGCATTTGTCTACAGAGTAGGCGCAATTGTCTACAGAGTGGCGCCGTTTGTCTACAGAGTAGGCGCAATTGTCTACAGAGTAGGCGCTTTGTCTACAGAGTAGGTGCATTTGTCTACAGAGTAGCGCCGTTTGTCTACAGAGTAGCAGTTTTTTTGGCAGTCGTGGCTGAAAACTTGCACAAGGGTCTTCATTTGTCTGAGGCTTGACTGGTTGCGCGAAGATTGAGCAGCAGACCAATGGATAGGAATGTGATAATAAGCGCTGGGGGAAGAAACTGAACAATTCCAGGAAAATTTGCGATAAACGGAATCAGCTTAGGTTCGGCGAGAATCATTTCCGAAGCTGTGTATAATAGCACGGCACCACCAAAATAGATGAGAATAGGAAAATGTTCCATAGCGATAAGAATCAGCTTGCTTCCCCAGACGATTATCGGCACAGATACGAGCAAGCCGATGGCGATGAACCCTATATGACCTTTGGCCGCGCCGGCGATTGCCAGCATATTGTCAAGTCCCATTACAATATCTGCAAAAACGATGGTGCGGACAGCAGACATGAGCGTTGAGCCCGCCTGGACATGCACTTTTTCTTCTTTATTAGTAATCAGGCGAAGTGCGATTATAATTAAAAAACAAGCGCCAGCCAAGAGTAGAAAGGGAATATTAAGCAGTGAGACGACAATAGCAGTCAGACAAATACGCACGATCACCGCGATACCAGTTCCAAGAAAAATAGCTTTATTGCGCTTCTTTTCTTGCAGACGGCGACAGGCCAGAGCGATAACCACTGCGTTGTCGCCACCTAATATAATGTCAATAAAGATGATTTTAACAATAAATAACAAGGTGCTCAGATCAAAGTCCATTCTGCCTACCCCTTTCTGCGATTACCTTTCAAACGTATGCGGGCCTGTCCGTATTCATTCCCAAAGTCGCACGCGATGGTCTAATTGCCGGCTTTTGACAATAAACTGTAGAACCGTTCAATAGTAGGTGATAGCGGAATCGTGGAAATTCAACAGCTTATCTATTTCATTCAGCTTGTTTTTAGCATACAATAAATGTATTGGATAAGATGCAAGTCTATGATGTTCATAGCGGAGCCGAGACACGGGTTGCCTAAGCAGCGGTTTCGTGAGAAGCAATGCAGTAAACTGTATATTAAGACTGGCATCGCCTGTAAACTCCCGTACACACGGACAAAGAAGGGAGAGAGTATGATGAAAATTGAACGAATTAATGAAAATACGCTGAAATTCTATATCACTTATCTGGATATTGAAGATCGTGGTTTTGATATTGAAGAAATATGGTTTAATAAAGAGCGCAGCGAAGAATTATTTTGGCAAATTATGGAGGAAGCGCATAGTCAAGAGTCTTTTTCACTCGAAGGTCCGCTTTGGATTCGCGTGCAGGCGTTGGAAAAGGGAATGGAAATTTTAGTGACACGAGCGCAGGTGTCGAAGGATGGGAATAATATTCAAATCCCAGTGTCATCAGATAGACAATTGGAGCTGCCAATGCGCAATAAGGCAGACGGCGAAGACTCAGCGGAAGAAGAGGCTGAGAAAGATGGCAATGAAGAATTTGATTCATCGGAAGAGGAGGAGCAGAAGCTCACATTTGTCATTCAGTTTAAAGATATTGAAGACTTGATTAGGTTAAGTCAAACGCTTGATTCGACAGATGAGCTGCAATCCGTTCTTTATAGTTATCAGAGCCGCTATTATTTAAAGATTACTTTCTCAGAAGAGACTAGTGAAGACGATCAGGATACTTGGTTAAGCCGTATTTTGGAATATGGGATGGACACAGGAGTGACAGAGTCCATTATCGAGGAATACGGTAAAGTGTTAATCGAAGAACAGGCGGTGTCGTTTTTAAAGGAAAAATTTCCGCATCGTTACTGAAAAAAATTTGCGATCAATGAGTGTCGGGAGGGATGCCTTTGCTTGTTGCACTTCGCCACGATGGGACACAATTATCACTTGTGGCTCCTAATCGCACAAGAGAACAATTATTAGCTGAACGCGCGGCTGGCCGGTTCGTTTGTCCTGTCTGCCGTCGTTTTGTGCAATTGAAGATAGGAATGAAAAAACAGCCGCATTTCGCTCATTTTCCTGGCCACTGCTGCTCAGAACAGAGTGAACCTGAGACAGAGCAGCATCTCACTGGGAAAATAGATATTTATCAATGGGCGCATCAGCACGGCTGTCGAGCACTTTTGGAACATTATCTGCCACAGCTGCGGCAGCGAGCAGATGTCTTTCTGCCGGGAATTGAGCCTATCGCGTTTGAATACCAATGCAGCAGTCTTTCAGAAGAACGGTATGATGGACGAACGGCGGGTTATCAGCGGGCAGGAATCGAGCCCGTATGGCTGCTGGGCGGCAATCGTTTGCGTCTGCGTGGGAAGCGACTGTTTCTCTCCACTTTTGAATTTGCGGCAATTCGTTCCAGACGACCCGCGGAAAATATGAACACTTCTCTTGCTTCTCCTTTTTTTCTCTGCTATTATGACTCCGATTGTAAATTATTTCATTTCTTAACCAATCTCCATATATGTACAAAGTCAACACTTATTTCCCAAGAAATAGTTTATCGACTTGAAGAAGCTTGTCCGCATCAATTGCGTTATCCACCGCAAGAATTTAGCGCCGAGGTCTTTAGAACAAATTGGCTGATGCTGAAACGGAAACAGCGTCTTGCTAGCTACCGACACGTGGATGATGAAACAGGTTGGTTACGCAATCAAGCCTATCAAATGCGCTATTCTCTTTCGCTTTATCCGGCATTCTGCGGCCTCCCTGACCCGCACTATTTGCATTTTCTGAATCCACCCTATCTTTGGCAGACTTGGATATGCTATATCCTTGCGCAAACACGCGGCCGCGCTATGACTATCCCGCAAATTCTTCGAATAACGGAGCGGCGACACGGACAAGCCTTGTTCACCGAGCGCCGGCTTCCTCTCGTTCCTGCCCAGGATCGACTTTCACTCATCCGTATTTATCTCAATCAACTCACTCGGCTTGGTGTCGTCACAAGAGAAGGGGATGGCTATGCTTATATTGGGCAGCCTCTGGAAACAATCACATCGCTTCAATTATTATTTAAACAAGATTCATATTATCTTGATCGCTTAATTGGCATGAAGTATTGAGCAAAATTTTGCACCAAACCGTGAAAAGCGGTACGATAACAATAATTGAATAGGTTTTGTCCGATAAATTCTTCGGAATAATTGATGGGGGTGTCTATATGGTGGAGAAACAAGCAACGGCCTTGCCAACACGGGAGGATATCGCTGAGGAAGAAAAGTGGAATTTGGAAGCCATTTTTCCCAATATCGCCGCTTGGGAAGAAGGGTTCGCCAGTGTCAAAACACTACTGAATGAAGCAGAAACGTATAAAGGGGAACTCGGTCAGTCTGCTGAAAAGCTTTATGCGCTGCTGAAAAAACAAGATGAGCTAACGGAATTACTCTATAAGGTCTATGTCTATGCACATATGAAAAATGATCAGGACACGGCAAACGCGACGTTTCAGGCGCTGCATGACCGCGCGGGTAATTTAGCAACCGTTGCTGGAAGTCGTCTTGCCTTTGTTGTGCCAGAAATATTGGCGATAGAAGGGCAGAGGCTGGAAACCTTTTTCAGTGAATTTGAACCCTTGCGCCTGTATCGCCACGCAATTGACGAAATTACTAGGACGCGGCCGCATGTGCTTGACGCGGAAAAAGAAGCATTACTTGCAGCGGCAGGCGACGCGACAGATGCAGCACAAACCGTCTTCGGCATGTTGAATAATGCCGACTTAAAATTCCCAACGATTGAAGACGAGGATGGAACGCCGATTGAAATTACTCATGGCCGCTATGGACGTCTAATGGAAAGTGATGTGCGCCGTGTACGCAAGGACACTTTCGAAGGCATCTACGAAACATATGGCAGTTTTCGCAATACACTTGCCGCCACATTGAGCGGACAAATAAAACGCGATAATTTCTATGCAACGGCAAGAAATTATAAGAATGCCCGTGAAGCTGCCTTATTTGCCAATCACATTCCTGAATCTGTTTATGATAATTTGATTCAGACCATTCACAAAAATCTGCCATTAATGTATCGTTATGTCGCATTGCGAAAAAAAGCACTCGCAGTCGATGAACTGCATATGTACGATTTATATGCACCGCTCGTAGCAGATGCGAAGATGGCGATCACATATGATGAAGCGAAGCAGCTTGTTCTTAAGGGACTTGCGCCGCTTGGTGAGGACTATCTTGATATGATTCGCGATGGATTCACCAAGCGCTGGATCGATGTTCGCGAGACGCAAAATAAGCGAAGCGGTGGGTATTCCAGCGGCAGTTATGGTACGATGCCCTATATTCTGCTCAACTGGCAAGATAATATCAACAGTGCCTTCACGCTTGCACATGAACTCGGTCATTCGATGCACAGCTATTATTCGCGGAAATTCCAGCCTTATCCATATGCCGATTATTCTATTTTTGTTGCCGAAGTGGCATCGACATGCAATGAGGCGCTGCTTAATCATTATTTGCTTGAGCATACAGAGGACAAGAAAACGAAACTGTATCTGCTTAATAATCAATTGGAAGGATTTAAAGCGACTGTCTTCCGCCAGACCATGTTTGCTGAATTTGAGTATATTATTCATCAGAAGGCGCAGGAAGGCGTGGCATTGACTGCGGATTTTCTGACAAAGACGTATTATGACTTAAATAAGCTATATTTTGGCTCAGGTATCGTTGTCGATCAGCAAATTGGGCTGGAGTGGTCACGCATTCCGCATTTTTACTATAATTATTATGTGTATCAGTATGCAACGGGCTATAGTGCAGCATCGGCTTTATCCCGTCAAATTCTGGAAGAAGGAGTTCCGGCAGTCACGCGCTATAAGAAATACTTGCAGTCGGGAAGTTCAGAATACCCTATCGACGTGCTTAAGCAAGCGGGTGTCGATATGGGCGATCCTAACTCGATTCAGCAGGCGATGGATGTCTTCGCGTCCGTTCTGGATCAAACGGAATCACTTCTCTTTCAGTAAATCTATATCGATGATTTGCTAATCAAAAGAGAGGGGGCACTCAGCAATTTGCTGAAATGCCCCCTCTTTTTTAATTACCAATTGCTAGCGGCCGCGCTGCCACGTCAGCAAGCGAACTGTCGTCAGCAGACAGACAAACAGGCTGCTGCCTGTAAACAACACCGATTCCAAATGCATCAACCCAAGAAAGAAGTGATAAAGGCTGTACAGAACGACCACAGTCAGTGCCAAAGCAACGAATGCTTTCATAGACATCGCTCCTATCGAAGGATACAGCGTATGGATTAGTATGAAATATATGACTTTTATTGCTTAATATGTTTCCAGTATATTCCACTTTTCAATTCAATGGGCTGAATAAGATTCTTGATCTGCAGTTTACGCAGTTGATTCAGTGCTTCATCAACGGACCAATCGTAAATCACAGATACTTCCCGTGTCGTCAAGATACGTTCGGCTGCAATATAGTCAGAAAGCAGGGGACGGGTTGCCGGTTCAATTGAATAAGGAATTAATTCTTTTAATATTTGTACATAAACGGGATACTCATAGCGCCCACTGATTCGAATGGCCTCTGAATCGTCGGCGGATGTTGAATAGACAAGTGATGGAAGTTCGGTAATCGACAGTTCATTAGCCAGCTTACGATCCGATTGAATAGCCTTAATTGATCGGCAGGAATGAAAATCAGCAGTAAATTCATCAATATTCAATTGACAGAACTTCGCGGCATCGAGAAAATCCTCGAATTGACAAAGCCCCTCTTTCCGCAGAAACACCTGCTCACGAATACGCCTCAAGAACCGGTAACTCGCATTCTGCCCTTGAAATTCAGCTGCTTTAATTGCAAGTGCGACTGAATACGGTGAAGGCGGATTCTCCAGCCATATGTCGCTGTCGCAGCACATTCCTGTCAGACGTGCACAGCGATCCCATTGTTCGGCGATCTGCTTGGCATGATAAAATTGATAGCGGTTCGCCGTATCATGCTGCGTCGTCATGATATAACGAAGGGTAAAAAAATTATGATATTCAAGGATTAATTTTTTCATCATTGGTTCAGTGCTCCAACATACAGGGCAGAGCGGATCAATAAAACAGAGAATTTCAACCTTGGGAACATAATTTCCTTGATGCAGAATAGAGCATGTCATATTCCCGAGGCTTCCTTCGCAAAATGTATGCTCTTTTTGATTTGACATTCGAGTCACCTCTCAATTACCAGCGATACAGTCGGTTTTCAGTTCGCCAATAGGTGCATCGGCGCAGTAAAAGGTGAGAAATCGCTGGCAACCCGTGATTCTGTTAATCGCACGGTGCGATTTGATTCTACGCTCATTATCACAGCAACTATTTCCAGAATAACGGTGGCAGACATTTCAACAGCGCGTATGATTTAAGTCACTATACTTTAGCTTCTATATTGTAACAAGAGCACCCATTCAGAGCAAATAATCGATACTTTTTGGATAGATCCTCGCGCATCCATTAGCTGAAAAACCGTGCCATTAATTGATTAATATAAATAGTATGAATTAGTTCCAAACGGTTGATTGATTAGAGCAACGTGCTATAATTTGAGACCCGTAAAGCTTTACGGGCAAATTGATAAAAGGCTGTATGTTTCAAACTGCTTAGCAAAGGAAGACAAAAATGGACGAGAAGTTGTCATTTCAAGAGTTAATTAAAAAATTATCCGTTTCACTTTTTTCAGCGTTTCTATGTGCACTGAGCATGAATCTATTTTTGATTCCGGCACATGTGTATTCTTCGGGAATCAACGGCGCGGCTCAGCTGATTGCTGACATTCTCTACGATTGGGGACCGGTTCATTTATCAATCAGCGTGCTTGTTCTTTTATTAAACTTGCCAATCGCCTGGCTTGGTTGGAAGAAAGTTGGCAAGAGCTTTACATTCTTCAGCTTCATCACGGTACTGCTCACGGCTTTTTTTCTGTCTGTTCTCCCGGTTTATCCGCTCTCAAACGATATTCTGCTTAATGCTATCTTTGGCGGAATCATTTCGGCAGTTGGCGTTGGAACGGCTCTAAAATATGGCATTTCAACCGGCGGTCTTGATATCATTGCTATTTATCTCACTCGTCGAAATAGAAATTCATCGACAGGCCGTTATTTTCTGATTCTGAATGGGATTATTATTCTCATAGCCGGCGCAGTTTATGAATGGCAGTTTGCTCTTTATACGTTAATTTCACGATTTGTAAACAGTTATGTGATCGATATGATTCATACGAAATATCAGAAGCTGACGGTGATTACGATAACGGATAAGAAGGATGAACTTGTTCAGGCGATTCAAAATGAATTTGACAGGGGCATGACGCTCATTCCGTCTTATGGTGGCTTTACCGGAGATAAGCACTATTCGATCATGATCGTCATCAGCCATTATGAACTCTACCGGATGGAACAGTTAATTAAGCAAATCGATCCTCACGCATTTACCAATATTCTAGAAACGAATAAAATTATCGGTTGTTTTCATACAGAAGATGAGCAGCGCGTGATTCAACAGATGAAACGCGGCGTACAGGTGCCTTCGGCAACGAAGGCACTGAGCAAGGAGGATTATCGCTATTTTGCTCAGCTATTTGAAGCAAAGCGCAAAAACGGCGTGCGAAATTAAAAGACAGTGATGACGCAAAGAGAAGCCCATCCACAGTTCATAAGTGGATGGGCTTCTCTTTAATTCGGGGTTAATCAAAGATATGTGTCGGACTGTATTTCTGAAACACAAATTTCATAAATTGTTTTGCCGCCGGGGACATGACGCGCCCTTCGTACCATGACAATCCGATTTGCCGCTTGCAGTTTGGCCACGTAATATGCACTTTACGCACTTTGCTTTCATCGATATCTTTTTGATCGGGCAGAAGAGCGACACCGAGTCCGGAGGCGACTAAACCAGCAAGTGTTGTGACTTCCTCCCCTTCGAAAGCAATGATGGGGACAAAATTTGCTTTTCGACATAATTTATCGGCAAGTTTGCGCAGCTCGTAGCCCAGTTTCATAGAAATGATCGGTTCATTCTCGATTTCCTTCAAAGAAACGCTCGACCGGCTGGCAAGCGGATGGCCGACAGGAACCATTAGAAATAATTCTTCTTCCCATAGCTTTTCCCAAAGAATATGGGGTTCATCAAAAGAATGATGAACGAGACAGAGATCGATTTCTCCTGTTTCCAGCTGGTGAAGCAGCGCTGTATTATTATTCTGATAAAGCTTGACCTTCGTATTCGGATGGACCTGCTGAAAGGAACGAAGAATATCCGGAATCACATTTACACCCAGTGTGTGAAGAAAACCGAGCGACACTTCGCCATATTCCGGATCCATTAATGTTTTCAATTCACGTTTCGTCTCGTCTATTTCTTTTAAAATATGAGTAACGTGTTTTAGCAGAACCCGCCCGTATTGATTCAGAATAATGCTGCGCCCTTGACGCTCGAACAGAGAAACACCAAGCTCTTCTTCGAGACGAGCAATGGATCGGCTGAGCGCAGGCTGAGAAATCGACAATTCCTCTGCGGCCTTCGTCATATGCTGTAATTTTGCTACCACCTGAAAATATTCAATCTGTTGCCATTCCATTCAATCACCCCGAGACCAGTCACTAAGCATTAAGAAAGTTTCTTATTCTAAGATAGCATATTATTTCTTTTATATATGGAAAAGATGGAGAAATTCTATAAAAATATAGATCGACGAAGCATGGGTCCATTCTTTATTATGACCGTCGGTGCATAATTATTATTCAAGAATAATATTAGACATCTCAAAGGATCTGGCATAGTATGGGGTTTACCAACAGATAGAAAGGATGGACGTTTTCATGGATTATTTGTCACCAGAAAATAAGGGCTTCAGAAAGACATTAATTGCTCTTTTTCTGGGCAGCTTTATTATGTATGCAGATTTATACAGCACGCAGCCGGTCATCGCTGTGATTGCCAGACAGTTTCATGTGACTCCGGCAGCAGCCAGTCTGACGCTGTCAGGGGCGACGGTCGCGCTTGCTATTTGCCTTCTGTTTGTGTCTTTCTCATCGGGAATGTTTAATCGCAAAAACATTATGATTCTCGCCCTTCTGTCATCAGCAGTACTTTCACTTGTGATTGGGTTTGTCCACAATCTTCCCGTACTGATCGCGATACGATTCGTGCAGGGCGGCTTACTCGCTGGTTACCCATCGATTGCGATGGCCTATATTAATGAAGAATTTGATAAAAAGGTGCTCGGCTATGTCGTTGGTATTTTTGTCAGCGGCAATAGTCTTGGCGGGCTCTCAGGTCGATTAATCGTTGGTTTTCTAAGCGATCATTTTTCGTGGAATATAGCGATTGCCGGACTCGGTCTGCTGAATTTGGTTATGTGCGCCTGCTTCATTCTATTCCTTCCGAAATCCAAGCATTTTACGGCGAAGCATACATCTTTTAAACGGACAATGGCCGGATTTATCGAAAATATTGAATCCCCCGCACTCGTTCTCCTTTATGCGCTCGGTTTTGTGCTGATGGGCAGCTTCGTTACTGCCTTTAATTATATTGGTATCCCATTGATGCAGGCTCCTTATAATCTTAGCCAAACCATCGTTGGCTTCATCTTCGTCATCTTTCTAGTCGGAACATTGAGTTCGACAATTATTGGAAAGCTTTCTGATCGAGTCAATCGTGCCGGTGTCATTGCTTTTTGTCTGCTGTTGATGATTGGCGGATTGTCGCTGACGATGGCTGTGCCGCTGCTAATAAAAATCGTTGGTCTTGCTCTGTTTACATTCGGCTTCTTCGGCGGACATTCTGTCGCCAGCAGTTGGGTTGGATTGCTTGCCAATAAGCGGGAAAAAGCTCAGGCATCGTCGCTTTATCTGCTCTTTTATTATTTCGGCTCCAGTGTTGTCGGATCATCTGGAGGATTATTCTTGCAGCGGTTTGGCTGGAATGGTGTTGTTGCCGCTGTTGTAGTGCTCTGCATGGTCGGTGTTGCTGTCTCCTTAATCGTTTATCGTATGGTGCTGCATGGCGATTATCGGCGTCACCACAGCCATCATCATGTGATTGGTCAACATATTTGAATGAATGAAAAACGAGCCACTCCTCACTTGAGAAGCGGCTCGTTTTTACGTGCATCCATCATATACTTTTCTTCATCAACCAACACCTTTATAATGAAAACAGGGGTTCCCAAATCCTGTAATGAATTTGTTGAGGTGAATAGTTATGGCGGTGTTTGAAAATTTCCAATACCAACGGCCTGAGCTGGCTGAGTATGAGCAGCAATTTAATCAGGCATTTGCAGCGTTTCAGCAGGCGAATTGTTTTGAAGAGGCTGAAGCAGCGTTCCTTGCAGTGAATGAGTTGAGAAAGCATCTGGATACGTTGTTTAACCTCGTAGAGATCAGGCATACGATTAATACGGAGGATGCCTTCTATCAGAAAGAAAACGATTATATGGATGAGACCATGCCTTTATTCGAAGCGAAAACAACGGCATTCTATCAATTGCTCGTTCAGTCACCTTATCGGGCGCAGCTTGAGCAGAAATGGGGCAAGCAGTTGTTTGCCCTTGCTGAAGCACAGTTGAACTCGTTCTCCGAGGCGGTTATTCCGCTGGCACAGCAAGAGAATAAATGGACGACCAAGTATACGAAATTAGTGGCCGCGGCAAAAATACCGTTTCAAGGGGAAGAACGGACGCTCGCGCAGCTGATGGCATTCCGTGAGTCGAAGGATCGCGCGGTGCGCCAGGAAGCGACCAATGCCTATTTCGGCTATTTTGATGCGCATGAAGAAGAATTTGATACGATCTTTGATCAGCTAGTCAAAATTCGTACGAAAATGGCCCATCAGCTCGGGTTTGCTAATTATGCCGATATGAGCTATTCGCGAATGGCGCGAATTGGCTATGACAAAGAGATGGTGAAGGGCTATCGGGACCAAATTCGCCGCTATGTGGTGCCGGCTGCAACTCGGCTTTACGAACGGCAGCGTATGCGTCTTGGTGTGGATAAGCTGTATTTCTACGATGAGCCGTATTATTTTAAAACCGGTAACGCGATGCCAAAGGGAGATGCGGACTGGATTCTGGAAAATGGCAAGAAGATGTATCATGAACTGTCGAAGGAAACCGGTGAATTCTTCGATTATATGCTCGATCATCATCTGATGGATCTGCTGGCGACCAAAGGCAAGGCAGGAGGCGGCTATTGCACCTATATTGAGGATTATCAATCGCCATTTATCTTCTCTAATTTCAACGGCACAGCGGCAGATATTGATGTGCTGACGCATGAAGCGGGTCATGCTTTTCAAGTCTATTCCGCGACGAGTCCGCTTGTTGACTACCGCTGGCCAACGTATGAAGGGGCCGAGATTCATTCGATGAGCATGGAGCTCTTTACATGGCCGTGGATGAAGCTGTTTTTTGAAGAAGAGACGCAGAAACGGAAATTTGCCCATCTAAGTGAAGCACTGCTCTTTCTGCCATACGGAGTCAGTGTTGATGAATTTCAGCATGTCGTCTATGAGCATCCAGAGATGACCCCGGCAGAGCGCAAGCAGGCGTGGAAAGAGATTGAGCAGCGCTATTTGCCGGATCGTGATTATGATGGCATGGATTATCTTGAACGTGGGGGCGTGTGGCAGCGGCAGAGTCATATTTATGAAAGCCCATTTTACTATATTGACTATACATTGGCTCAAGTCTGCGCGTTTGAGTTCTGGAATAAGTCACAAAAGGATTATTCGGCAGCGTGGAACGATTATCTGCATCTGTGCAGGCAGGGCGGGAGTCAGTCGTTCCTTGACCTTGTTCAGACGGCGAAGCTGGAGTCGCCGTTCAGCCCGGGCTGCGTCGAGAAAGTTGTTCAGGCAGTGGTGTCTTGGCTTGATACAATTGATGACAGCAGTTTCTAAGCGGCTAGGCATGAGAAACACTTGGCGAAGGCTGAGCCTTAGCTTTTCTTATACTTAGTCCCGCTGAAATCTTTAAACGGTCTTAAACATATAAAAAAACCAAGTTCCTCGGTTTTCTTCCGAGAAATTTGGTTTTTTTTAGCAACTCGCTCAGACAGAATAGCTTTGCATTTTATTCATTACTTTCGTGACGTAAGCCTGTGTTTCGGGGTATGGCGGAACGTCACCATATTTTTTTACATTGCCTGAACCGGCGTTATAGGCGGCAAGCGCGAGCCGAGTGTTTCCTTGAAATTCGTTCAATAATTGCTTTAAATATTTCGTACCGCCTTCAATATTCTCAGAAGGATCAAACGCCTGTGTGACGCCGAGCGCTTTCGCAGTAGCTGGCATAAGCTGCATCAGTCCCTGTGCGCCGACGGAACTGACGGCGTCCTTATTGCCACCCGATTCGGTATCGATGACGGCTTGAATCAGTGCCGGACTGACCCCGTATTTCTCAGCCATTTGTTGAATCGTTGCGCCATAGTTGCCGGAGGGAGCGGCGGCTGTTTCAGCGGGACTCGCCGTCGCTGAAGGCTGCGCCGATCCAGTGTTCACATTTGTTAGCGTTTGTGACGGCAATGCGGCTGACAATTGAGACCACAGCGCCTCAGACGAAGCAGCCGCGTCGTCTGAGGTCTGGTCTTGATTTTCTAAATAATGCAGCAGTGAGCCAAGCAGCAACGAAAAATCAGTTGAACTACCGGTCGCAGTCTCCGCGTCTGACGCGCTGTCGATAGTGTTTGGCGAGAGTTCATAAGTAAGCAGCCGGGTTATATTATTGGGGGGGATCGAAGAAACCATCTTGTTCACACGCCTTTCTTATTTTGCCTTCTTTATTGCGTGATATAAACGAGCAATTTTACTGATTGATGGCTGCCGTTCAATATGGTGCTGACGCAATAAGTCATCAAAAGGATCGGAGCCGACGGATTGATTCGCAGCTTCCCACTCAAGTTCGAAATCTTCTTTTTTTAGATAGAAACTATGATCAAGAAATAATATGCCGCCATTATAAGGGAACGAACAGCGCTCCGTGCGCAGCTGGCCGAGATGAATCAGTTTGTCAACATCGATACCAAGTGCTGTTATTTGTCGCTCGACTTCACCTGCCGGCATGACACCAAATTGGATTAACTCTTGGCTTTCGTCATCGGTCAGCTTCTGATGGGTTTCGAGAATGGCGCCTTCATGCGGCTGCTTGAGCGTCAGATCATGCATGCTTGGCAGATGACGAATACGCAGGGCGGTCTGTTTTTCGCGGAGGGCGAGTGTCGGTGTATCGAAATAGTCATTGATCTGTTTGAAAAAGGACCCGGAGGTGAGCTTGAAAAAGCGACAAAGCCTATTAAATTGCTCCGACGTCAGCATATTCTTATATTCAATTTCCAATTCCTGTGCCATTGCGGAAGCTCCTTGAAATCGACAGATTCTTGTTATCATTGATTAACAGGATAAACTCGTAACTTCGAATAAATTATGACATAATGAATGAGAAGAAACAACAGCCAGAAGCAGCAGATTTAAAATACTTTACAAGAAAACGGAGAATACCGCGTGTTTTGTGAGGGCAAGTAAGGATAGGTGATTAGGATTATGGATTGGAAACTATTTCTTGCACCGTACAGTCAGGCTGTCGACGAACTTAAAGTTAAGCTGCGTGGATACCGTGATTTATGCGGCGCATCTGCGCAGAATTCACCGATTGAATTTGTTACCGGACGTGTCAAGCCTGTACCGAGTATTTTAGAGAAGGCAAAAAGAAAGGATATTCCGCTCGATCAGCTCAATACACAAATGCAGGACTTGGCTGGTGTTCGGATTATGTGCCAATTTGTTGACGACATTATGAAGGTCGTGCAGTGGATTCGGGCACGGACTGATTTTGTCGTCGTTGAGGAACGCGATTATATAAATAATAAGAAAAAGAGCGGCTACCGTTCGTATCACGTCGTGGTTGAGTAT
This sequence comes from Sporolactobacillus sp., assembly GCA_047718535.1. GTDB lineage: Bacteria > Bacillota > Bacilli > Bacillales > Sporolactobacillaceae > Sporolactobacillus. The sequence goes on along the minus strand of JBDNRH010000002.1, from coordinate 155,696 downwards.
CCGGTGCAGACGATCAGCGGTGAGCAGAAAATATTGGCGGAGATTCAAGTCCGCACATTGGCGATGAATTTCTGGGCAACAATTGAGCATTCGCTGAACTACAAATATAAAGGGGATATCCCGATTGATGTGAAGAAACGGCTGCTTCGGGCGGCTGAAGCAGCCTTTCGTTTGGATGAAGAAATGTCGCAAATTCGAGAAGAAATTTGGGCGGCTCAGGAGCGTTTTTCAAAGAAAAATGCGGACGAACAGCTCGGCGTACACTGGACGGGAGGAGCGGCAAAATGACACGTGACGAGTGTCAAGCACAGCGTTTACAGACGTTTGCCGTTGAAACACGTGGAGATGCTTTTTCTAATCAGCTGCAAGCGCGGCTTGTGCGTGAATTAACGGGTTTGGGCTTAAGTTATAATTCGTCTGCACCTGATCTTGTGATTTCTGTCGGCGGCGATGGCACGCTGCTGCAGGCCTTTCATCGGTATATTGACCGGCTTGCCGATACAGCCTTTGTCGGTGTGCATACGGGTCACCTCGGTTTCTATGCCGACTGGACGGCACAGGAATTGCCACTCTTGATTGATGCCATCAGTAAGAAACACTATACAGCGGTTGCCTATCCTCTGCTCCGTGTGAAAGTACGTCAACAGGGCGGTGAGCGCTCTAAGGACTATTTGGCGCTTAACGAATGCACCATCCGACACACAAATGGTCTGCTTGTCGCGGATGTTTATTTTCGCAATGAGTTATTTGAAAGTTTCCGTGGTGATGGTTTATGCTTCTCCACACCAACGGGTTCCACTGCCTATAATAGAGGCTTAGCGGGTGCCATTGTTCATCCATCGCTTGAGACCATTCAGTTGACGGAAATTGCGTCAATAAATAACCGTGTCTATCGAACGCTCGGTTCACCGATTATTTTGCCAAAGCATCATCACTGTCAAGTTCGTCCGATTGATGGCAGTCATTTCACCATTAGTATTGACCACATTGCCAGGCAGCATGAACAAGTGACTGAAATCGAATGCGCAGTTGCTGCAGAGAAAATCTGTTTTGCTCGCTTTCGGCCGTTTCCGTTCTGGCGGCGTGTACACGATTCATTCATTGGCTGACTGTGCAGATACCGTGCGAAATAAGATCGTTTTTATGAATGAGGTTTATTAATGAAAACATGCTATACAATTGAGAGAATGATTACACCGGAGTATGACCGCATCGTCCTTCGCGATTACTTGAAGAAAGAAATCCGTGTCTCGCGGCGGGCTTTGTCGGCGATAAAATATAAGGGCGGTCAGCTGCTGATTGACGGCAGTGCGTGTACGGTTCGTCACATTCTGAACGCGGGGGAGAAGCTGACGATTGTTTTCCCTCCGGAGGAGCGAAGTGACTTTCTGCACAGTGAGGACCAGCCAATCAATATTGTATATGAGGATGCCAATTTACTTGTTGTGAACAAACAGGCGGGTATTCCAGTCATCCCCTCCCATCAGTATCCACGAGGAACGCTGGCCAATTTCCTGCTGGCTTATTTGGAAAAGCAGAATCTTGCCTCGACTGTGCATATTATTAATCGTCTCGATCGAAATACATCTGGGCTGATGCTAGTCGCGAAAAGCCGGTTCAGCCATGAGCGCTTTTTTAAAATGCAGAAGCAAAGGCAGGTTCACCGCCGCTATCTGGCGGTCGTGTCCGGACGATTGATGAATGAGGAAGGGGTCATTGACGCGCCGATTGGACGAAGAGCGGGGAGTGTGATTGAACGATGCGTGGACTGGGTCGATGGTCGCCGATCGATCACTCATTACCGCGTACTGGCACGGGGCACTGACCGAACGCTTGTCCTTGTTCGGTTGCAGACGGGACGCACCCATCAAATTCGTGTTCACTTTGCCTCGATTGGGCATCCTTTACTTGGCGATGACTTATACGGCGGCCCGCTCGATGTGATACAGCGGCAGGCACTGCATAGCTTTGAACTTTCGTTTGTGCATCCGTTCACCGCGCAGATCGTTCATCTGCATGCAGCGTGTCCCGAGGACATGGCGCCGCTCGTCCGTCTTTCAATGCCACTCGACAGTCTCTGAAATATATGGAGGGTATCTTTATTCAAAAAATGAGCAACAAAGGCATTATTTGACTGTTTCTGCTATAATGAGCAATGGAAGAATGGACATAATCGGGAGGTTATAAAATGGAATTGTCATTGAAGGGCCATACATATGTTGTGATGGGCGTGGCCAATAAAAGAAGTATTGCTTGGGGAATCGCTCAGGCGCTCGATCGCGCGGGTGCCCGATTGATTTTTACGTATAATAATGAACGGTTTCGTGAACCCGTTGAAAAACTCGCGGCTACTTTGGAGAACAAGGACAGCTTATTCTACCCTTGTGATGTGACAAGCGACGAGGAAATTGAGACGACGTTTGCCCGCATTAAAGAAGATGCTGGCGTGATTCATGGACTTGCACACTGCATTGCGTTTGCCAAGAAGGAAGAACTTGACGGTGACTATATGAACACAACCCGTGATGGGTTTCTTCTCGCTCAGGCTATCAGCGCGTATTCGCTGACAGCTGTACTGAAGGCGGCAGCACCGCTGATGAGCGAGGGTGGAAGTGTGGTCACGATGACTTATCTTGGCGGCGAACGCGTCGTGAAAAATTATAATGTCATGGGCGTAGCTAAGGCCAGCCTGGACGCGAGCGTCAAATATTTAGCGAACGATTTGGGGAAACACAATATTCGGGTGAATGGTATTTCTGCCGGACCCGTGCGCACGCTTTCAGCCAAAGGAATTGCCGAATTTAACAGCGTACTGAAGGTCATTGAGGAGAAGGCGCCGCTACGCCGGTCGATCAGCCCCGAAGACGTGGGTAATACCGCGCTGTTCTTATTCAGCGATTTAGCGAAGAATATCACGGGTGAGACGATTCACGTCGATGCTGGATTTAATATCGTCAGTGTTTAATAGATAGCGTCGCTGCGTATAGCGAATAGAATAGGCCGGCTCTTTGGATCACCAAAGACCGGCCTCTCCTTATTTCTCCAGCGTCTGTATAAAAAGGCCATCCTCTTTGCGCCACTCGGCAATCAGAACTTCAGATACGTTTCGAATCGAACGTGCCTGCATTTCTTCCTTGAGCCAGCGCTTGGATTTGCCGGCAATCGTCAAATTCTTCTCTAGCAGCTTACCATCGCTGATTAACGTGTAGGGCAGCGATACCGAAGCATGCTGGCGCTGCTTCATGTAGTTGTTACCCTGCAAAGCATATTCCGGTTTGCGGATGATCGATACGGTGCCGTTCGGTTCAAGCAACGCATAGGCCACTTCGCGGATGGAGAAGACCTCGCGATCGCGGAGAAGCATCTGCAGATGGTTCATATCAATTCTGTTTTTTCTCATAATCGCTCGATCAATTCGTCCTTCATGAATGACTGGTACGGGGTCACTTTCAATGAAGGCTCGCATTTTGTGAAATTTTAATGTGACAATATCAATCAGATAAATAAGCAGGCCCCAGCAAAAAATTGCGAAGCTTATTTTAAGCACCGAAGTCTGCGGATCGTAAATCGCTTCGCTAACGAAGTCACCGACGACAATCATCGCGATAAAGTCAAATGGAGTGGCTTCTGACAGTGAGGCGCGCCCCATGATTTTAGTAAGCAGCAGCAATGCAAACAGGCCGACGGTCAATTCAACGGCGATAGAGCCAAAGGAATCCAAAACAATTCCTCCTTGTGGACCTAATATTTTGATTGTAGAAGCATATTGGCATGTTCAGTCTTGTTAGTATTCTGCTTGCTGCGTTTTTTATACGGTTGAATTGGCAAGTCAAGTAGCAATTAGAAGAAGCTAGGGCTCAGCCTTCGCCAGTATTTCTATTACGACGAACTCAACGTCTGCTTTGGGCGGCATACGAGGAAAATAAAAGACGCGGAACCTGAGATTGCCACGTCCGCCAAGAGTGATCACCATTTGTCTCAATATAGGTATAATTGATCGAGGTGCGCGTGTGAAGTGCTTCGTATAGCTGACGATTAGTGGCAACGAAATTATGGATTGGGCCGCGGGTCGTTCGCACGGCCTGTTCATTTCGCCCAATCAGATGCACAATTCGCGTGGGCTGGATGGACGCGCCTTCTGTTAGACGGATAGTATCCATGATAGGCTGATCAATATAGGGGGACTGCAGCAAGAGATTGCCGAATCGATCAGCGTTTCTGAGACCGGCAAGCAGCGAGCAGGTGGCGGCAAGTGAATCGCCGATAAGCGTCCAGGCGGAAGCTTCAGGATCGATTGGGAAGCGACGGCACAGCCAGTCGGGCAATTCCTTCGTTAGAAAGTGATAAAATGCGCGCGAGTCATCGCCCTGCGGATGATACAGCGACCACCTTGAAGCCGGATTTGCATAAGGTATGGCAATGATCATCAGCGGCTTAATGAGACCGGCAGCTATCCATGCATCAGCGAGGCTAGCGAGCCGTCCGATCTGCAAATAATCGCGGCCGTCCAAGGCAATTAATACGGAATACAAGTTATCCTCGGTATCGTTTTGAGGGTTATACAGCATAAAAGGGTATTTCTGTCCTGAGTATTGGCTAATCAATTGCTGATCAGTCATTTTTCCACGTAATCGCATGATGCCGGCTCCCTTGCGCTCATCGTTTCTCTTATAGTAGCATAAAATAATGGGATGGGTTAATAGACTGCCTCCAGAGCTAGGAAAGCTGAGGCAGCCTATGGGATCGTGTAAAGAAAGGGGTTTTACGTTAATGGATCGTCAGGAAGAATTCTCCAAGAAGATGACGTATGCACCAAGTATCGCTGAGGGTGCTACTTTTTATTCGGCAAATAAGAGGCGGGTCACTTCGAAAGCCGTAGAAGAGGCGGCCGTACGCGCTCTGAATGAACGCGGGGTTACGATCGATTCGATTGCCCAAATTGTTTTTGATTTACAGCGTCCGTTTGTCCGCCATTTGACGCTTGAAATGTGTGCGGACAATGTGCAGGGTGTGCTGGCCAAACGAGAATTACAGCATGCTATTCTTGTCGGCGTCGCGCTTGATAAACTCGCGGAAAAACATGCTCTAGACGAACCGCTGCAATCACTGATTGATCAGGATGAAGGGTTGTTTGGTGTCGATGAGACGATTGCATTGGGAGCGGTGTCCGCGTTTGGAAGTATTGCTTCGACCACTTTCGGCTATTTGGACAAAGTAAAACCGCGTATTATCGGCGAACTGGATCAAATGAAGGATGGCCATATTCATACGTTTCTTGACGATTTGGTAGCCAGCATTGCCGCGGATGCATCCAGCCGCTTAGCACATCGTGTGCGTGATGCGGAGGAGCGTGCTGTGCAGCGGCAGCGTTCAGACGAATAAGTGATTGACTGGATCGAACACATAAAAGGATGTCACCTCATCAGCAGGCGGCATCCTTTTTTCATTTTCATTAATTGGCACAGGCGATATGTTGATAAGTGGCTTCTAATTCATCGAGTGAAAGTTCATAAAGCTGATGATTTCTGTACTTATAAATGCCTCGGTCGAGCAATTGATCAATGATAAAAGCTTTTCTCTGTTCTTTTCCGGGATGTTTCTCAACCATATAGCCTCATCTCTCCTTACAGTGATGCATACTCAGCTCTGCTCGCGCTTTGACCATACCGGCCACTCAATTTCTTTTCTTCTATTGTATCCAATTTCCATAATCGAATCCATTTATATGTCAAAATATCTCACAAATTAATTGATTACTGAATATTGTTAATGTAATATTATCTTACATGTGAAAAGATGCAATCTCGATCAATTTGTCGGTTGCGCAGGATGGCTTATGGATGAAGACACAAACAAATTCTAGGTTGGGGGCTTGAGGATGGCTGGACAGTCGCAAAAGGATGCCTATCTTTATAAAAAAGTAATTACTATCGGAACCGTCTGTGAATTGACTGGACTAAGTGAGCGACAGATACGTTATTATGAAAAAAGGAAATTAATCTTTCCTGAACGGTCCGAACGGGGAAATCGCAAATATTCTTTTACAGACATCGAAACATTGATGGAAATTGCTAATAAAATGGAAGATGGTATGCAGACGTCTGAGCTTCGTAAGGAAATGCAGAAGAAACAGGGAAAACGGTATGATTCGAAAGTCCGAGAACGGATGATCAAAGGACAACTGAACGCCTATTTCAATAAACGTGACTAATGAAAATGGCGCCAGTTTATCAATGTGACATATGTTATTGCATCCATCTAAAAAGAAGAAAGCAATTGAATAACAATTTTTGATGGCTGCATGGTTTGCTGCGAAGGCGGGGCAATGCAGCGATTTTCTTTTAAAATGTGATAAGCAAATAAATGTAAGCGTTATCTAAAGGAGCGACATACTTTTTTTGCTTGAAAAATGATAAGTGAAATTGATCAATAGACTAATTGATATTTATTATCAAAATACATATTTTATACACGTTTAAGTCACATAAAAGACAAGAGTTAGACACAAAAACGGCTAGATGTGTCACGAAAAAGTTGTAAAGTAATAAGTGTGATATGTGACATCTGTTACATGTTTCTTTCTTTGAGTCGTTTTTAAAACGGTTTCAAAGTACAAGTACAAATGGCTTATTTTATTCTTGAAGAAAAGGGGAGAGATTATGGACGTATTGAGCTTGGCTCGTTTTCAGTACGCAGCAACAACAATTTTCCATTTCTTTTTCGTGCCATTATCAATTGGTCTCGTTTTGCTCGTATCGATTATGGAAACATTGTATGTTGTGAAGAAAAAAGAAGTGTACAAATCGATGGCATTGTTCTGGGGAAAATTTTTCCTAATAAACTTTGCTATTGGTGTTGTAACCGGTATTCTTCAGGAATTTCAGTTTGGCATGAATTGGTCTCAGTATTCACGGTTCATGGGTGATGTATTTGGCGCACCGCTTGCGATTGAAGCGCTACTTGCCTTCTTCCTTGAATCAACTTTCATTGGCTTATGGGTATTTGGCTGGGATCGGCTGTCGAAAGGTGTGCATTGCCTTTGCATTTGGCTGGTTACGGCAGGAACAACAATTTCTGCTTTGTGGATTCTGACGGCTAACTCGTTTATGCAGCATCCGGTTGGCTTCAGCGTTGAACATGGGCGTGCGATTATGAATAACTTCGGTGCACTGCTGGCCAATGGTCAGCTATGGGTTGAATTTCCGCATACCATATTCGGATCCTTTGCGACAGGCGCGTTCATTGTCGCTGGCATCAGTGCTGTGGCTCTGCTGAAGAAACGCAATACTGACTTTTTTGTCAAATCAATGAAAATCGCATTGATTGTTGGTCTTTTCTCGTCTATTCTGCTGGCGTTCTTCGGGCATTTTCAGGCGCAGTACCTTGTAAAGACGCAGCCGATGAAAATGGCGGCGAGCGAAGGATTGTGGAAGGACAGCGGCAGTCCGGCTGCTTGGACATTGACTGCTGCAATTAATACAAAGAACCATACGAACTCAGGAGTTATCAAGATTCCCTATCTCCTTGATTATCTGTCGTACGGTACATTCAGCGGTAATGTAAAAGGTATTGATACGCTGCAGAGTGAATACGTACAAAAATACGGCCAAGGCAATTATATTCCCCCGGTGAAAACCGTGTTCTGGAGCTTCCGAGTAATGTGTCTGATGGGCGGCCTTCTTTGCCTGCTGAGCATTATCGGAACGATTCAACTCTGGCGTAATAAGCTGGCAGAAAGTAAATGGCTGCTGCGTGCATTGGTTGCTTCAATTGCTATTCCTTATATTGGCAGTACGACGGGTTGGATGATGACAGAATTTGGCCGTCAGCCGTGGACTGTCTTTGGCTATATGCAAACGGCAGCCAGCGTTTCACCTAATGTCACGGCTGGTGAGCTGCTGTTCTCCATCATTGTTTTCGTGGGTGCGTATACGCTTCTCGGCATTATCATGGTTTATTTGTTCGTCCAAACGTTTAAAGAAGGACCGAAACTGAATCAGAAGGAAGCCGCTGAATCAAGCGATCCATTTGACGGGGAGGCGTATCACGTTGTTACTGAGTAATTTATGGTTTCTTCTCATTGCCGTATTATTTATTGGCTTTTTCTTCCTTGAAGGGTATGATTACGGGGTAGGCATGGCTACCCGTTTCGTTGCTCACACTAAAGACGAACGGACGATTCTGAATCAAGCGATCGGTCCGTTCTGGGATGCCAATGAAGTGTGGATGATCACGGCGGGCGGTGCGATGTTTGCAGCGTTTCCGAACTGGTATGCCACTTTATTCAGCGGCTTCTATGTTCCGCTTGTTGTCATGCTATTTTTGCTCATTGGCCGCGCGACAGCGTTCGAATTTCGAGTTAAAATTCCTAATTCGAAATGGACGGGAACTTGGGATTGGCTGATTTTTCTAGCCGGTCTGCTTGCCCCATTCTTATGGGGAGTTGTCTTCTCAACACTTGTTCAGGGGCTGCCAATTGATAAAGCAATGAATATGCATGCAGGCCTCTTCGATATTGTGAATGTCTACAGTGTGCTTGGCGGTTTACTGATTACCTTGCTTTGCCTGTATCATGGCCTTGTCTTTCTGACACTTCGCGTGACGGACGACTTGCAGGCGCGGTCACGGGCATTAGCGAAGAAAATCTTCTGGCCACTTGCTGTAGTGGCGCTTGTATTCATTGTTGATTCATATTTCGCGACGGATATTTTTGCTCGCCGCGGAGCGATTCTCGTGCCTGTTTATGTGCTTGACGTCATTGCCTTGCTGCTTTCTGTCTATTTTGTCAGCAAGAAAAAGGATGGCTGGGCGCTTGGCATGAATGCGGGTGTGATTCTTTTGACGGTCGGCTCGCTATTTATTGGTTTGTTCCCACGTGTTATGGTCAGCAGCATTAAGCCTGCCTATGACTTGACTGTAAGCAATGCTTCTTCGGGTAATTACTCATTGACTGTGATGACAATCGTGACGATTTGTCTGCTGCCAATCGTGCTCGCCTATACGATTTGGAGCTATTACGCATTCAGAAAAAGAGTAAGCGGAAGCGATACGGCGGGCTATTAAACACTTGTTCTATTGCACTGCTTTAAAAGAAAGGATGTGAATGCTTGGCACGCTGTAAAACGGATTTGTTGTGATTGCCAAGCTGCTTAATGGATCGTGATATATTATCGTATAGGGGTGCCAAGCGTGTCTTCGCTTTGATTGCCTGTCTTACTTTACTGCAAGGTTTGTGTCTCATCATTCAGGCTGTTTATTTGTCGCTGGCGATTACACATTTATTTGCAGGTCAAGGCGTGCAGGCGCAAACAAGACCACTACTTTTCTTTTTCAGTGCATTAGCAGGCCGCTACTTCTGCGTTTTTCTCAATCAAATGATATCTGGACGGTTCGCTGAGCGGGCCAGTTCAGATTTAAGAACTGCTTTTCTGGCCAAGCTGTTTAAGCTTGGCCCTAAATTTTCTGCGCGGGAAGGAACCGGAAATTTGGTGACGCTTGCGCTCGAGGGTGTGACTCAGGTTCGGCACTACCTAGAGTTATTCCCGCCGAAAATGGCCGCCAATGCCTTGCTGCCGCTGATGGTACTTGCTTATATTTTCAGCTTGGATCGATTGTCAGCGCTGATTCTGGCTCTTTCTATGCCGATATTAATTGTTTTCATGATTTTACTTGGACTTGCCGCCCAGAAGAAGATGGATGATCGCTGGGCTTCCTATCGTGTGCTTTCCAATCACTTCATTGATTCGCTGCGCGGCTTAGCCACGCTTCGCTATCTTGGACTGAGTCGTCAGCACGAAACGTCTATTCGCCGAGTCAGTGATAAATACCGTAAAATGACGATGCGCACACTGAGCCTCGCGTTCATGTCTTCTTTTGCTCTTGATTTCTTCAGTATGTTATCAATTGCCTTCGTGGCGGTTGCGCTTGGATTGCGTCTTATCGATGGCGGTATTACCTTGTTTCCGGCACTGACCGTGCTTATTCTTGCTCCTGAGTTTTTTCTGCCTGTCCGAGAGTTGGGACAGGATTATCACGCGACGTTAGATGGCAAAGAGTCGGCGCGGAAGCTTCGCGTGTATGTGATGGAGGAGAAGGACTTGTTTGCTGACTCCGCGTATTCAGTGAGTCAATGGACCGCGCAGTCGAGCTTGTCACTTTCCAATTGTGACTATGTTTATTCGGGAAGCGAGGAAAGAGCGCTCACCTCAATCGGCTTGACAGTACGTGGATTCTCCAGAATTGGTATTATTGGTGCCAGCGGATCAGGGAAATCCACATTAATTGATTTAATCGGCGGCTTCATTGCGCCTTCGGGCGGCATGATTCAAGTCGATGGCCATGAGATTAGGCTGACTTGTGAAGACTGGCATCGCCAGATCATCTATATTCCCCAACATCCGTATTTATTCAGCGGCACGCTCAAAGATAATATTGCTTTCTATTCTCCTGAGGCGACTGACTCAGATGTGATGCGGGCGCTTGAAAAGGCCGGCCTGTTGGAGCTGCTTAAAGAATTTGACGCAGGTTTGAATGAAAAAATTGGTGCCGGTGGCCGGCAATTAAGTGGCGGTCAAGAGCAGCGGGTTGCTTTGGCGCGGGCTTTTCTCTGCGATCGACCTATTTTGCTGCTTGATGAACCTACCGCACATCTAGATATTGAGACGGAATATGATTTGAAAGAAACGATGCTTCAACTATTTGAGAATAAGCTTGTGTTCTTTGCCACGCACCGGCTGCATTGGATGGATCAAATGGATCAGATGCTCGTTTTGAAAAATGGGCGGCTGTCTGAATCGGGCACGCAGGAACAGTTGATTCAGCAAAATGGTGATTATGCGGCGCTTATTCGGGCACAATTGGGGGACATCTCATGAACACATGGATTATTCCTTATCTTATTCAACATCGGCGCCGATTAATTCAGGCCGTACTTGTTAGTGTCCTTGCCTCTGTATGTGCGGCCGGCCTGCTGTTTACGTCCGGCTATTTAATATCGAAGGCAGCCCTTCGCCCGGAAAATATTCTGATGATTTATGTGCCAATAGTCGGTGTACGCACATTTGGTATTTTTCGGGCAGTGTTTCAGTATGCAGGTCGATTGATTAGCCATGATGCAATTCTGCGAATTCTATCGGAAATGCGCGCTCAGCTTTATAATAAGCTGGAGCCTCTTGCCCTGTTCCTTCGTCAACATTATCAGACAGGGGATTTGCTTGGCATTCTCTCGGATGACATGGAGCACCTTCAGGATATTTATTTGCGGACCGTCCTTCCCGGCGCAGCGGCATTAATTGTATATGGGTTATGGATCGCAGCGATTGGCTATCTTGACGGTTGGTTTGCCTTATTGATGGCTAGTTATTTGCTTATTTTGCTCGTAGTCTTCCCGCTCCTTTCGTTAGTATGGACAAGACAGCGGCGCAGGCAGATGCTGACACATAGACATCTCCTTTATGAGAAATTGACAGATGCCGTTCTTGGTATTGGTGACTGGATGCTTTCCGGAAGACAGGCAGCATTTCTTTCTCAGCACGAAGGCATTGAAAGAATGGCCTCGAAGGAAGAACATAGCTTGGATAGGTTTCGCCATGTCCGCGATTTTCTCAGTCAATTACTTATTGGTGGTGCCGTTCTTTTAGTCCTCAGCTGGACGGGAGGCATGGCTGCAGGCGGTCATATTAGTCCCACTTTAATTGCCGCCTTTGTCCTTGTGATCTTTTCAATTAGTGAAACATTGCTCCCTGTCTCAGAAGCAGTTGAACGCCTGCCGCAATATGATCAGGCCTTTGAACGATTGCGGCAAGTGTCGCAAAGTCAACGCGCAGCTGCGGCTGAAGACGAGAAGCTCGTTCAATTGACTGATCCTCAGAATGTTACGATTCACGCAGACAATTTGTTCTATCGGTACAGTTCCGATAATAATTGGGCACTGAAGTCGGTCTCGCTGACGATTAAGCAAGGGGAGTGGGTTGCTTTGATAGGGCGAAGCGGCGCTGGAAAATCAACGCTTGCCCACCTGATCTATGGGGCATTGACACCAACTGAGGGTACGGTCACCCTAGGGGGCATCCCCTGTGATCAATTTGGTCGCTCGATGAGTCAGCATATTTCTGTATTAAATCAAAGTCCGCACCTTTTTGATACATCGGTCTTAAATAATCTCAAGCTAGGGAATGAATCAGCAACGTCCGAGCAAATCATGGAGGCAGCTAAGGGCGCTTGCCTCCATGAGAAAATTGAGCGGCTGGCGCATGGCTACGACACACAAATGCATGAAGCGGGTGCGATATTTTCCGGTGGAGAGAAGGAGCGTTTGGCGTTAGCCCGTGTCTTGCTTCAGGACAATCCGATTGTAATCCTTGATGAACCGACGGTAGGGCTTGATCCAATTACGGAACGTGCGCTTTTGCAGACTATTTTCGCGACATTGAAGGGAAAAACATTAATTTGGATTACTCACCATTTGACGGGTATGGAGCGAATGGATCAAATTATTTTTATGGAAAATGGGCAGCTTGAAATGCGCGGAACCCATAAGCAATTATTGGCCAATGAGTCCCGGTACCGCCGACTTTATACGCTTGATGTTCCCGATAATTTACGCGCCCGGCTGAACTGAATACAACAACAGACCCGCTGAAACGATTGTTCAGCGGGTCTGTTGTTGTTTTTATCGGTTATAATCGTGTCAGTCCTTGATTAGTTTCGTTTCTTCTACCGATGAAACGCGTGTGACGCGGATCGTCACGATATGATGCGTATCCATCCTTATCACTTTGAACGTGACGTGATCATAGCTGAGAACAGATCCTTCATGAATCGTTGGATCTTCTGCCAGCATCCAGCCGCCGATTGTATCAATGCCTTCTTCTTCGATGTCCGTCTGGAATATTTGGTTAATCCGGGAAATAAGCAGTTTTCCACTCACCAGCGCCTGATCGGGTGCAATATGTTTAATCATCGGTTCTTCGGCCTCATCAAATTCATCGCGAATTTCCCCCACGATCTCCTCTAGAATGTCTTCAACCGTAACCAACCCGCTTGTCCCGCCGTATTCATCGGTCAATATAGCCATGTGGATGCTGTTTTTCTGCATTTTCTCCAATAACTCACGCACCGGCGTCGTTTCAAGAACGGTCAGTACCGGCCGAATGAACGGTGTCAATGAATGCAATTTCTGATCAAGAATATCGGTGAAGATGTCTTTAATATTAATCATACCAACGACATGATCTTTGTCCTCCTTGATCATTGGAAAGCGGGTGAATTTTTCACTGCGAATGATTTGAAGCTGCTCACTCAGCGGCTCCTCTTCCTCAATGCAGATCATCTCCGTGCGCGGTACCATCACTTCGCGGGCGGTTCGATCATCGAAGTCAAAAATTCGGTTCATATAACGCAATTCACCTTGCGTAATCTCACCGCTTTTGAAACTGTCGGCCAAAGTCAGACGCAGTTCGCCCTCTGTTAACGCCTGATCATGATTAGCGTCCGGCTGAATACCCACAATCCTCATCACGAGATTTGATAAGCTATTCAGCAGCCAGATAAAGGGGAAGAGCAGACGATGCAAGGCGATCAATGGATAAGCGAAGGCGAGCGAAATCGTTTCCGCCTTTTGGATAGCAATCCCTTTCGGTGCCAATTCGCCAAGCACAACACTCACTATCGTAACAAGTAAGAAGGAGAGCACAGTTGCACTTGTCGTGGCAAGCGAGCCGTGAATATCGGCAAGAGAAAAAAGTGGATGCAGCAGGTGGGCAACGGTCGGTTCACCGATCCAGCCGAGCACCAGTGCTGTAACTGAAATACCGAGTTGCGTAGTTGAAAGGTAGGCATTTAGATGAGTGACAATCTTTTTCGTCGCCCGTGCCCGTTTATTGCCTTGCTTAATAAGTTCTTCAAGCCGCGTCGCCCGAATTTTAACGATGGCGAATTCTTCGGCTACAAAAAAAGCGGTCAATAGAATTAGAAGAATAATCGTCAGAATTCCGAAAGAGTCCTGCAAATAATTCCTGCGCTTCAAGATTAAAGCAGCAGGTGTCACCTCCGAATTAGATTTTTAACCTAATTAGATTATACAGTAATCAGACCTGTTCATGAATGAAAATATACTTCGCCGATGCATTCTATGGCGTCAACAACAAGTACATTCTTGATGATGCCCAGTTCGGGCGAAATCATTGCATTATACAAAGCAAGGATCAAACCCGCAATCGGATTTGACCCTTGCTTTGTATAGAACTGTGGAAGATTAGCAAACGAAGGCAGCGCCAACGATAATTAACAGGATGAACAGAACGACGATCAATGCAAAGCCGCTTCCGCACGATGCACCGCCGCCAACTGGATAGGAAGGAAAACCGCCTCCACAACCACAGCTGTCACCTGCACCGCCAAACGACATATTTGACGGGTAGCCGCCAAAACCCATATTGCCCATTCAAGTCACTCCTTTATCACAAGATATGATATTCTATGATGGGCAGGGGCAATTGGCGATGATTAATTGCCCTATTTCGCTCAGATGTGCGAATGCCTAGAAATAAGCCTTGCTCAAACGATAAATGATTATGTGAAGGGGACAGAGTCAGATGGGGAAAATGGATGAACAAATAATTGTTGTCAGTCGGCCAGCACTTTTTGGCGAGAAAGAGGGTTTGGCATTTCAAGGAATAGTGGAACAGGCAGATAAGGTCGAGCAATTGGAACAGAATCTCGCCGCCTATTGGACTGTGATGCGGCGCGGTGACGCCGAAGATAATCCTGCATTCAAACAACCGATCCCATACGCAATTATTCAGCGTGGTGCGGATTATTTCGCTTACAGACGGCTAGGTGGCGGCGCGGAATCACGGCTCCACGGCAAGCTGTCGCTCGGCGTTGGCGGACACATGAACGCCTTAGAAGAGGCCACTGATTTTCGTCAGATAATGGCGGCTAATTTACAGCGAGAATTGTCTGAAGAAATTGTGATTGATGTACCGACAACAGAACAGACCATTCGTACACTTGGTTTTATCAATGACGATGAAGGCGCTGTGGGCCGAGTCCATCTTGGTATTCTTGCGCTGCTGCAATTGCCGCCGCACGCGCACGTGACAGTTCGCGAAAAAGACAAGCTCGAAGGGCAGTGGCTGCAGCTCGAAGATTTGCGACAGACCGCCATTCGAGAACGGCTTGAAAGCTGGTCTGCGTTTGCGGTCGATGTGCTCAGTACATCAAACCAGTGACGGTCGGCACAGCGCTGGCAGAAACAGTAATTTAGGAAAGTCAGCATTAGTTTAAAAAATATTTCATTTTAATTGCACGTGTACGAAATTGGTGGTATATTATTTTTCGTGAGAAAAAGTTAATAAACTTAACTATTAACTTTATTATCTATTTTGCCGAGGATTTTGCGAAACGAAAGGGGAAAACAGAATGAATAATTTCACACGTCTTCTTATCATTAATATCATTGTCATTATTGTATTAATTGGCGGTGGTGCGATTGGTTATTATTATTATGATCAGGCGACAAATTACGTCAAAACGGACAACGCGGCAGTCAGTGCGCAGACAATATCGATTGCGGCACCAAGTTCGGGTAAACTGATTTCATGGGCTGGTCAGCAAGGAAAAACAGAAGATCAGAATGCGACTCTTGGTAAAATTGCCGGCGTCGGCACAGATGGCAAACCCGTTGTGACTGAAGTCAAAATGCCGCAAGCAGCAACGATTGCGGAAAACAGTGCCGTGAAGAATACATTCGTTGCCGCCGGCACTCAGCTTGGTGAAGCATTTGATTTGAAGTCATTGTATATCACAGCTAATGTTGATGAAACGAGCATTGATCAAGTGAAAGTAGGGCAAAAGGTCGATGTGTTTATTGATGCGTTTAAAGGCACGAAATTCACAGGTAAAGTGACTCAGATTGGCAAAGCAACAGCAAGCACGTTTTCGCTGATTTCAAATTCTAACAGCAATGGCAATTATACGAAAGTGACACAGGTGATACCCGTGAAAATTGAACTTGATGGATTTAAGGGTGATCAACTGCTTCCGGGTATGAACGCAACGGTCAAAATTCATATTTGATTGAACTTGAAAGGAGGGATATGATGACACCGTTCCTTTCCATTTATGGCGGCTGTTCGCTTCTCGCATTATTCATTTTTAATTGGCTGCTGTATCGAAACCGCCATCGAAAAATGACGGCACCTCGTCCGACCCGCTCGCCTCGTCCGCTTGAAACGAGTGAAGCGGCGGCTGAAACTGCACGGACGGTTGGTACGGTTTCCAGTACGTCTGCGGAGAAGAAGCCAGTTCAGCGGACTGAAAAGGCCGTCCCGGCACCGCACGCAGCGGCAGTCGGTGAAATTAATTTAATCTCTGTCATACTTGTGCTTCTGCTTGGAGCGTTCATCGCCTTATTGAATCAAACGTTGATGAATGTTGCCTTGCCGAAGATGATGACTGCGTTCAATATCTCAACGAGTACAGCGCAGTGGATCACAACGGGATATATGCTCGTGAACGGTGTATTAATACCGATTACGGCTTTTCTGATGGAAACATTCACGACTCGCCGCCTGTTTCTGTCGGCAATGGGGCTGTTCACACTCGGCACGCTGATCTGCGCGATTGCCCCGAATTTTACGATTCTCATGGCCGGCCGTGTCGTTCAGGCATCAGGTGCGGGGATTATTATGCCATTGATGACCAATGTTTTCCTGACGGTCTTCCCTCCGGAGAAACGCGGCGGCGCAATGGGTCTAATGGGGCTGGCCATGATATTTGCTCCAGCCGTTGGACCGACACTGTCTGGTTATATTGTGGAGCATTATACGTGGCGGCTTCTCTTCTGGGTTATTTTCCCGCTCGGCCTGCTCGACATTGCGATCGCTTATCGCTATCTGGCGGATGTCGGCAAAAGAAGCTTTCCTAAGCTCGATCTGATTGGGCTCCTGCTTTCAGTGATTGGTTTTGGCGGTTTACTTTATGCGTTCAGCGAGGCAGGCAATAAAGGATGGGACAGTCTGCCCGTTCGCCTCACTTTATTTATCGGCTTGCTGTCCTTAATTCTGTTTGTTTGGCGAGAGCTTACGACCGACATGCCGCTGCTTAATTTGAACGTTTTCCGCTATAAAATATTTACATTCACGACGATTATCAATATATTTATTACAATGGCAATGTTCGCAGCAATGATTCTACTGCCCATTTATTTGCAAAATATCCGTGGATTCACGCCGCTTCAGTCGGGTCTCTTATTATTGCCGGGTGCATTATTGATGGGTGCGATGTCACCGATTACGGGTATTTTATTTGATCGAATTGGATCACGTCCGCTGGCTGTTATTGGGCTGCTGATTACGGTTATCACAACATGGCAATTTGCCTTGCTGACCGATGCCACATCATTTGGACATATCATGTTTCTGTATACGGCGCGGATGTTCGGCATGTCGCTGTTAATGATGCCCATTATGACAGAAGGATTAAATAATTTGCCGCGTCATCTCAATAGTCATGGCACCGCGATGTCGAATACAATGCGGCAAGTCGCAGGATCGCTTGGCACGGCCTTTTTAGTTACCGTGATGACTAACCGGACGACGTATCATATTGGTGTCTTTGCGAATCATATGACGTTAGCCAATACGGCACTGACCCATCAATTAGGGGTGGACGGTGCCATCGTCGCTGGTAGTCAGCATCTTTCAATGACTTCCGGACAAGGCTTGATGGTTCAATTATTGAATGGGAAAATTGCTCAGCTGGCAACCATTCAGGGGATTAACGACGCGTTTGTAGTGGCAACTGGGCTGACCCTTGTTGCTTTAATTCTCTCCTTTTTCATCAAACGGTCGATTCCTTCAAGAAAGAAACCGCTTGAGGAGAAGGATGCTCTAAATTGATCCAGTGATACCATCTCGTAACTGTCTATCGAGGAGTGTTTTTATGGATATTCGAGACAGAGACGAACTCATTGAAACAATTGGCAATACGTTTCAAATTCTGATTCGCCGGTTTAAGAAAAGTATTCAAACCTTACCATGTGGTACCATCACAGCTCACGAATATGTTTTTCTTGCCTGCCTGCTAAACGGGCAGCAGCGCACAGCCTCGGGGTTGGCAAAGCAATTTGAAGTAACTCCCAGCTATGCCACAATGGTTGTTGACAAACTGATCCGCAATGGTTTTTTGAGCCGGCACCGGTCCACCTCTGACCGGCGGATCGTTGAATTGACTGTGACCGATAAGGGTTCACAGACATTGGAGAAGATTGGGGTTGAACGAAGGCAAATTCTTCGCGACATCTTCGACAGATTAGACGATGATCAATTGATGGCGCTCGCTCAGCTTGTGGCAACATTAGCAGAAGAATAGTTTTCAACAAATCGCAAAGGCCAAACTTTTGCGATTTGTTGTATAAGAAAAAGAAACTATAAATTCAGGCCCGGAAGGCGCAAGCATGAGCCCCGGCGTGCTATAGAAAAATTTTCATGATTCTTTCTCATTGCTTACAAATCAGTTATACTGATCTCACAATAACGAATTGTTTCCCAGTAAGGAATAAGTGACCGATGAGGATGAGCGCAATGAACGACAAGCAACAGCAATACGCTGCAAGGCAGCGACTAGATGATTTAAGAGCACACTGGATTGGCCAAATGATTAGCTTCGGCCTCGTTGGTGTGCTCAATACAGCCGTCGACTTTCTCACCTTTCTCCTGCTCACCCAGGTTTTTTCACTCTATTTTGCTGTCGCCCAAGTTATTTCGTATACAGCGGGGACATTAAACAGTTATTTGTTTAACTCAAAGATAACATTCTCAAAGTCAGAGAAGTCACGCACACGGCTGACTAAATTTATCGCGCTTAATATTTTTGTTCTATTATTCACATTGCTGATTATGCACAGCCTGCTGTTTCTGCCATTGATTGTCGATAAACTAATTGCCACAGCGGCCGGCTTGGCCGTTAATTTCCTCCTCAGTAAATTCTGGGTCTTTAAGAGATGATGGGACGTGCCGCTTGTTAATTGGTATTGAGGAGACGGATATTGATAGGCATTGAATTTGCTACCATGCGGGCTTATAATTACTGTTGATTGGTGTTTGCTAGTTTCGGCACCGGCAGGGATGCATTCAGGCGTGTATAGAAAAAGACAATCGATCAAAACCTATAACTAAGGTTGTCTGGCTGAACGACATGGGGTATAAATAGCAGACGGGAGACGTCTTGCTGTTTAAAGATGAGGAGCGAATAACTAATGAAGAAAATTTTGACGTATGGAACCTTTGATCTTCTCCACTATGGACATATCAATATTTTACGGCGTGCGAAGGAATTGGGCGATTATTTAATCGTGGGTCTGTCCACGGATGAGTTTAATGCGCAGAAACATAAGGAAGCCTATCATAGCTATGAGAATAGAAAATTGATTCTCGAAGCTATCCGTTATGTGGACAAGGTAATTCCGGAAAACGACTGGGATCAAAAGATTCGGGACGTTCAGGAGAATGATATCGATGTTTTTGTCATGGGTGACGATTGGAAAGGCAAATTCGACTTTCTAAAGGACTATTGCGAAGTTATTTATTTGCCGCGGACTGTTGGTATCTCAACAACGAAGATTAAGAACGATTTATTTTCATCTGTAAAAGAATGATCAAGGAATTGCTGATTAACTGTTATCTGCTCTTTTTTCGAGTATGCTTTTCAGTCTGTCGCCTCGCTTCTGTGCAGAAGAATAAGGTTGTCTTTGTCGCTTCATTTGCAGAAAATCCGCTTTTCGTCTATCAGGCGCTGAAGGAAGAGGATACCGATGCGGCTGTTGTATTTCTCTGTCGCGGCGGAATAGGTGCGAACTTCGAAGAAACGGGCTGTCCGGTTTATCCGATTGAACGCTATCAGCCGTGGTCGATTTTACGTGCCGCCTGGCATTTAGCGACCGCTCAAGTGGTCGTTATCGATAATTATTATGCGTTCCTATCGGTGGCACGTTTTCAAAAACAAGTCGTCTGTATTCAACTTTGGCATGCGTCAGGCGCATTTAAAACGTTTGGTCTCGGCGATCGATCGATTAACGCGCGATCAGCGGGGGCAAGGCGCCGATTTAAACGTGTGTATCAGCGCTTTGATAAGATTATTGTCGGTTCTGATCAGATGGAACAGGTTTTTCGTCAGTCATTCGCGCTTGGCAGCGATCATTTTATACATACTGGAATACCGAAAACAGACCCTTTTTTTAATCAGCAGGCTGTTCGTCTTAAACGGGAATATTTCAAATCACTCTATGGAAATCGAACGATTCTTTTATACGCGCCTACCTTTCGCGATGATCAATTGATGACTTTCACATTGCCATTTGACAGTCAAGCGATGGAAGCGCGTCTTGGCGCGCGATTCGTGCTGTTGCTCAAGCTTCATCCGCTTGTGGCACGCAATAGAACGGAATCACTGAATTCCTCGTTTATTAAAGACTGTTCCGATCAACCAATAAGTGAGTTGCTTATGGGGGCAGATATTCTTATCACTGATTATTCATCGATTCCTTTTGATTTTGCGCTGCTTCGGCGGCCGATGGTCTTCTATGCTTATGATTTGCAGAGCTATATGCATAAGCGAGGACTTGTCGACGACTATCTTAAGATAATCCCCGGACAAGCGGTAACAGATGAACAGACATTAATTCGTACGCTGCTTGATCAGCCAGAGGAAAGCGAACAACAAATCAGCCGTTTTTCCGAGCAATGGAATCAATATTCGGATGGCCATTCGAGTGCAAATGTTGCTCACTATATCGCCAGCCTGCTTCAATAAACAAGTCAATTAATCTTCAATCAATTAAAGGTGAAGAAGTTTTAATAAAGCCTTGGAGGACGTTCGAGATGAATGAGAAACTAGAAAAACACTTAAAGAAAGCAATACATGCACGACTGCTTTTCTTTGCTCCTCAACCGGATTGCTGGACCCTTCATCTGTCGTTCGCATCTCAGATAGAGGAGGCATTTTTGCGTAAAGCGCAAGTGATTCTCAGCTATCGATATGGCACTGAAGACTATGCATTGCCATTGACTGCTATCCAAACCGCAGATAATGGCGATTGGCGCGCAGAGGTGTCTATTGATTTAAATAAGCGCCGTGAAACATTACTCACCCGTGAATATTGGGATTGCTATGTACGTTTTCCGGCCGATCAGTCGTTCATTGATGCGTTTTTCGCAGAGAATACAGACATAAAGCAGCAGCTGGAAGAACTGCGTGAGGGCAGCCAAACTGTTCGCGACCCCAATTTTTTCGAGCCTGCTGATCTGAAGATCCGTTTGAAGCGTGAGTCGGATCAAGCGCCGCAGATGCTTGATCTATTCACGGATTATAATACGGCGCAAAATTTAATGATCGTGCCTTATTACACAAAAAAGGATTTTTTCTCGCTTCGAATTGAAACCATTCATGTGATGGTTCGCCTTAACGTGGCGACGATTAGTAAGCATTATATGCTGCATATGGAAGGGCATCTGCTTTTTCCTGTAAATGACAGTTTTGAAATCAAAGATTGTCAGAAGAAGTTAATGCTCGTGGATAAGGACGACCATGTGATCAGCGAATGGCTTGCGGAGCATGCAGAACGTCATGATTTGACAGAAAAGGCAGCCATGCTGAATCGAGATTATGATTGGACGGGTTTTTCGGTAGATATTGATCTGAAGCCTATTGCCGCCGAGTATGGATCAAGCCTTGACGAATCCGAACTTTTTTATTTTCGACTCCAATTTGTGCATCCGAAAAATGGTCTGCTTTATGCAGAAGAGCCAGTGCGTATTCTTTCACGGGAAAAGATTATCACCGGCCGCCATATTATTCGCGTTGACAAGGCGAACCGAAGTCTGACAGTTAAACGTAACCGCAATCATAGCGTGGTTTTGCGAATTGCTCCTTATACGCTTCGTGGTGCGTTTAAGGACAAGATTCACCGGATGAGCCGCAGAATTAAACAAAATAAGATGTTTGTCAGGATCTATCACCGCAGTTTCCGGCTGATGGCGCATTTACCAGTCAAGAAGAATCTTGTGATGTTTGAAAGCTTTTTCGGCAGGCAATATAGCTGTAATCCACGTGCGATTTATGAGTATATGCGCGATCAGCGTGCGGATTATCAGCTTCTCTGGAGTGCCAGTCCGAAGTATACGGATATATTTGAGGCACATCACGTTCCTTATGTGAAGCGTTTTTCATTTAAATGGCTCTATTATATGACTCGGGCAAATTATTGGGTGATAAATGTCCGCCTCCCGCTTTGGATGGCGAAGCCGGCGCATACAATCTATTTGCAGACTTGGCATGGGACGCCGCTGAAACGTTTGGCAATGGATATGGAAGAGGTTCATATGCCAGGGACAACAGTTGAAAAATATAAAGCCAATTTTCTTGCGGAGTCGGCGCGCTGGGACTATTTGATCTCACCAAACGCCTATTCATCTGAAATATTTGCTCGTGCCTTTGGTTTCCATCAGGAAATGCTGGAGACGGGTTATCCGCGCAATGATTTTCTGTATCAAGCCAATAATGAAGCGGCGATGAATAAGATTAAAGCGCAGTACGGGTTGCCGCTGGACAAGAAAATTTTGCTCTATGCGCCGACTTGGCGTGATAATCAGTTCTATGGTAAGGGACGGTATAAATTCGATCTTGATCTCGATTTGGACTATATGCGCCATGAACTTGGCGATCAGTATATTATTATCATGCGGATGCACTATCTGATTGCGGATAATCTTGATTTATCTGAATACGAAGGATTTGCCTATGATTTCTCGCATCATGAAGATATTCGTGAGCTGTATTTGATTTCGGATATTTTGATTACGGATTACTCGTCTGTATTTTTTGACTATGCCAATCTGCGCCGACCGATGATTTTCTTCGCCTATGATATCGATGATTATCGAGACAATCTGCGTGGTTTCTATTTTGATTTTGAGAAAATGGCTCCAGGGCCGATTGTTAAGACGACAGCAGAAGTTATTGCGTCGATTCGAGAAATTGCCCACACAGGTTTTCGTGTCTCTGATCATTTTGATGCCTTTGCTGAGAAATTCTGCGCATTGGAAGATGGATCATCTTCGCAGAAGGTTGCGGATCATGTCTTCAAGAAATAATTTTTATGAAAAAAAGTTCACAAAACTATCTTTGCTTGCAGCGATTAAAGGGCTTACATTATGCCGATCGATAGTATATAATTAAGATGTAAGGAAGAAAATGTAATTGATTTTCAGAAGGGCTGGTGGTGAGCATGTTGAAAATAGTCGTACCAATTGATGGATCGGAACCGGCAAACCGTGCATTGGATCAAGCGCTTACTATTGCCGAAGGGAAGAACGATGTAGAAATCACGTTGCTTTATGTGAGCCCGTCGCCTGTTTATTTCCCGTATTATTCAATGGTCGGCCCATCGCTCAGCGAAGATGCCAAAGAAGTGGAAGAACGTGAAGGCAACCAGATGCTGGATGATATTGCTGACAAGAAGATGGCGGCGCATGTGAAATTTGTGAAACGCCATCTTTATGGAATCGTTGCGCAGCAGATTTGTGACTATGCCAATGATACAAAAGCAGATTTGGTCGTCATGGGTAATCGAGGGATGGGAGCTTTTGGACAGATGATGCTTGGTAGCGTCAGCAATAAGGTGCTGCATCTTGCTAATTGTCCAGTGATGATTGTTAAATAAACGATTGATGCAGACAGAATGCGCGCAGTCTTTGGTCATGAACAAAGACTACGCGTTTTTTATATAGTATTGAGAATAAAAAGTACTTCTGATGCAAAAAAAATGTGTCAAAATACTTGAAAGTCAAAGAAGGTCAGACTATAATATTTTATGTAAGGTCAATAAAGGTCAAAAATGAATGAGGAGGATTTGATATGGTGCTTTGTGATGAATGCAAGGTAAATCCTGCTGTAATAGAAATGAATGTGCTTGTCAATGGCAGACAGAAACATATGCACTTATGCGAAGAATGCTATGCTAAAATGAAAAATACTATAAATAGTTCACCGTTCTTTCAAGACGGAGGCGGATCACCATTCGAAGAATTGTTCCGCAGTTTCATGCAGCCGACCTTTGCGGCGCAAGAAAATAAGGCGCAGGAAAATGGCATGGATTTTTCGGGACGCACGCAGACGAATGGCGGCAGACGAGGCGGCGGTTTTCTAGAGAAACTTGGCCGCAATTTGACTGAGGATGCCCGTCAAGGGAAAATTGATCCAGTCATTGGCCGTGAACGTGAAGTTCAACTTGTGATCGAGACATTGAATCGGCGAAATAAGAATAATCCGGTTCTGATCGGTGAACCTGGTGTCGGCAAGACAGCGATTGCTGAAGGATTGGCACTGAAGATTGTCGAAGGAAAGGTGCCGGCGAAACTGGCAAATAAAGAAATTTTTCTTATTGATGTCTCCTCACTTGTTGCTGGGACGGGCATACGCGGCCAATTCGAACAGCGAATGAAACAAATGATGAGTGAACTTGAGAAGCGTAAAAATGTGATCGTCTTTATTGACGAGGTTCATTTACTTGTTGGTGCCGGATCTGCTGAAGGCGGCTCGATGGATGCCGGCAATATTCTCAAACCGGCGCTTGCTCGTGGTGAACTGCAGATTATGGGTGCCACAACCCTCAAGGAATACCGTAAGATTGAAAAAGACGCGGCGCTTGAACGTCGATTCCAGCCGATCATTGTGAACGAACCGACGCAGGAACAGACGGTAAAAATTCTTCAAGGCATCCAGTCGAAATATGAAGGTTATCATCATGTCCGCTATACGGATGAAGCGATTCAGGCTTGTGTCGCGCTGTCATCGCGTTATATACAGGACCGCTTCTTGCCGGATAAAGCAATTGATTTGATGGATGAGGCCGGTTCGAAAATGAATTTGAATCTGACACCCGTTGATACTGAAAGCGTCAAACGCAAAATTGAGGAACTCTCGGCAGCAAAAGCTGAAGCGACAAAGAATGAGCAATTTGAGCAGGCAGCGCATCTTCGTGATCAAGAGCACGCCTATCAGAAGCAATTGGAACAATTGGAGAAGATTAAGGCGAATGGTGCTGAACCACCGGTTAACAGCGATAAAAATGCCATTGTGACGCCTGAATTGATTCAGCAGATTGTGGAAACGCGGACAGGCATTCCAGTACGGAAGCTGCAGAATGATGAGCAAAATAAGATGCGCAATTTGGCTGACAATCTGAATCAGCATGTAATCGGTCAGACAGAAGCCGTCGAAAGGGTCGCTCGTTCCATTCGGCGCAACCGCACCGGCTTCCGAAAAAACACGCGTCCAATTGGGTCGTTCCTATTTGTCGGACCGACAGGCGTTGGTAAAACAGAACTGGCGAAAACACTTGCTTATGAAATGTTTGGTGACCGCGAGTCAATGATTCGGCTGGACATGAGCGAGTTCATGGAAAAACATTCGGTCTCTAAATTAATTGGTGCACCTCCGGGTTATGTTGGTCATGATGAAGCGGGTCAATTAACCGAGAAAGTTCGCCGCAAACCGTATAGCATCATTCTTCTTGATGAAGTAGAAAAGGCACATCCTGATGTCATGCATCTTTTCCTGCAAATACTCGATGATGGCCGGCTCACAGACAGTCAGGGGCGGACTGTAAGCTTCAAGGATACCGTTATTATTATGACGAGTAATGCCGGTGTGAGCACGAAGTCAGCAACTGTTGGTTTCGGTTCGCGTAATAGTCATGACGATATGATTAAGCAGTTGGAAAACTTCTTTCAGCCGGAGTTTTTGAATCGTTTTGACGCAATTGTTAAATTCAACGCTCTGTCGAAAAATGATTTAGTAGCAATTGTTGATCTGATGCTTGCTGACATTGAAAAAGTCGCCGGCGATAAGGGCATTACGCTCGATGTGACGGACGAAGCAAAGAAGAAGCTAGCTGAATTAGGCTATAATCCAGAATTCGGTGCGCGTCCGCTGCGCCGTGTGCTTGAAGAGCAAGTAGAGGATAAGATATCGGATTTGCTGCTCGAAAATGAGCAGCTCGCGCATGTGACTGTGATGTTAGACCATGATCAAATTCAAGTCAAAGCTGGATAAAATTATGCTTTTATCATACGGCGTTCACTGATAGGTTTAAACTTTTACAATATAGAATGAAGAAAAGAGAGGGGCAAAAAATGCTCCTCTCTTTTCTTTGGTTAGTTGAAAGCTGCAGCAAACAGCTTATAATTCTTCTTCCTGAACGACGTGATCAGGTATTTTGAACGGATCTTCCTTGTTGATATGGTCATAGAACAGAATGCCATTCAAGTGATCAATTTCATGCTGTACAGCAATTGATGGATACCCCTTCAGACGCAGCGTCAGCGGTTTTCCATTGATATCGAAAGCCTTGACCTTAATGCGCGCATGGCGCGGCACATAGCCAGGCACTTCTCGGTCGACTGACAAGCAGCCTTCACCGCCATCCAGATACGTATTTTCAATCGAATGACTGACAATCTTCGGGTTGAAAAGCATATATTCATGGTGCTTGCCATTATCATCATCAAGATAAATTGCAATCATTCGTTTACTAATTGCAATTTGCGGCGCAGCAAGCCCGATTCCAGCACGTAATTGGTATTTTTTTGAAATTTCCGGATCCTGACTGTTTTTTAGAAATTCGAGCATTTCTCGCAAGGTTTCTTTTTCTTCGTCGCTCGCAGGAAGCGATACGTCTTCAGCGACTTGGCGAAGAATCGGATTGCCTTCACGAATGATATCGTCCATCGTAATCATTGGTGACACTCCTTAAATCATTGATCTGATGTTTCTCTTCTTTTAGTGTATCATTAAAAGACGTTTATGTTTACTTAAGTGTCTATAAATCAACGGTAATTATTCGAGTTGACATTTACTGATAAAGATGGCAAAATAAATAGTACTTTTATGAATACTTTAGCTGACGATGACGGGTCAGAAGTAGCCGGCCGACAATGACGTGTACAGAGAGCCTGCGGATGGTGCAAGCAGGTACGCATGCGGCGGCGAAATACAGCCCAGCAGTTTCTCCCCTGAACTGGCTTTGCGTAGGGGGAGACGGCGGTTTTTCATGCTGTCGTTATGTCAATTAAGCGGCCTTTAGATGAAGGTCATGAGGATGGTACCGTGCGATAAGCGCTCCTTTGTTGAGGAGCGCTTTCTTTGCGTACCGACTTAAAAAAATCAGGAGGTCATACAGAATGGTAGATATTATCGAGGATCTGAAATACCGAGGGCTTTTTAATCAGGTGACGGATGAGGAAGGGCTGCGCGAGGCGATGAAGAAGCCGATTGCCTTTTACTGCGGCTTTGACCCGACGGCAGATAGTCTGCACGCGGGCAATTTGCTCATAATCGTCATTATGATGCGTCTGCAAAAGGCGGGCCACCATCCGATTGCTGTCGTTGGCGGCGGCACCGGAATGATTGGTGATCCGAGCGGCCGATCGGCAGAAAGGCAATTGAATACACAAGAAACGGTCGCCCAATTTTCGGACCGGCTGAAGGATCAATTGGACAGATTCCTTCATTTCAGTGACGCTCAGGCAACCTACGTCAATAATAATGATTGGTTAGGCGAGCTGTCAGCCATTGAATTTCTGCGCGATGTCGGCAAGCATTTCCCGCTGAATTATATGCTGTCCAAGGAATCCGTGCAAAAGCGGATGGAAGCGGGTATCTCATTTACTGAGTTCTCCTATATGCTATTACAGTCGTTTGACTATCTCAATCTTTATGAACGGGCCAATTGCCGTCTTGAGGTTGGCGGCAGTGATCAATGGGGGAATATCACGGCCGGACTTGAATTAATCCGGCGGAAAGGCTATACAGAACCGGCATTTGGTATGACCTTCCCGCTGATAACCAAGAGTGACGGCACGAAATTCGGTAAGTCAATGGGCGGCGCTATTTGGCTTGATCAAGAGAAAACGACACCCTATGAGTGGTATCAGTTCTGGATTAATGCGTCTGATGATGATGTTGTAAACTATCTCAAATGGTTTACCTTCCTGTCCCGAGAAGAAATTGAAGCACTTGCCGCGGAGGTAGAGACACATCCAGAGGCACGCCAAGCGCAGAAAACGCTCGCTCGTGAAATGACACGGTTGGTGCATGGAGACGAGGCGCTGAAACAGGCGGAAGCTATTACTGCCGCTCTGTTCAGTGGAGACGTGAGTGACCTTTCCGCAGAAGAAATTGAACAAGGGTTTAAGGCTTTTCCGCAATTTACTGTGACGGAAACAAGTGAACTGCCATTGATTAATCTGCTTGTCGAGGCATCAATCGTCCCATCCCGTCGCCAGGCACGCGAGGACATCACACAAGGAGCCATTTATATAAATGGACGGCGACGGACAGATGTCAATGCGGCAATCACATTGGACGATCGCATGGATGGCCGTTTTACAATCATTCGCCGCGGCAAAAAGAAATATACTTTGATTCGCTTTCAATGATATCCCTTCCGTAGTTGGTCTGCGGCTGACATGCCTTAATTAGACCCTGTGGACAAATATTGCTATACTAAAGATAGGCTTTTGCTTGCCGATACTTTTATCATTTTTTCTCAAACTACAAGCCTCATTGATCATGAAGCGACATGAGATAATTATCGGTTTTTTTCAAATCCCGAATCCAAAATGAAAAAGGAGGGTGCGTCATGCACACTACGCATCAGTCGTCATGCTGCAAGAATGGATTGAGTGGAAAGGCCCTTTTTTTCGGAGCGGTGATTGGTGGAATGGTTGGCGGTTTTACCGCCTTATTGTTTGCACCAAAAAGCGGTGAGGAGCTGCGTCAGAATCTGGATGTGAAGGCTGCCCTAGCGTCTGGAGTAGACAAGGTGAAACAGGCAGCTGCGGATGCCAAGGAAAAGGCGGCTCAGCTCCTACCTAAAGAAGAGGACGAACCCTTTACTTAAGGAGACATTTTATCCTAAGGTCAGCCGGGAAAAGAGCAACTCGTTCTGCGGGAAACAAAAGCTTGTGGTTGGTGTTCTTTTTCCTCCAGCCGCAAGCTTTTTTGTACGTTAAGACAGTATAGAGATTTCAGCGAGGTTAAAAATCATTAAAAATGAAAATACACGTTCTGTTAATAGTCTATTGAACAGACCATGTCATTTTTGATGGCAGTTCAAGAGCATTCAATTGGCCGCCAAATACGGCACCACCATCGATACCAATAATCGCGTTATTTCCAAAATAGACATCATAGGAGGAGTGCAGATTCAAAGTCGGCGTATGACCGAAAACCACTGTCCGTGACCCTTTATAGCCGTTGACAAAAGGCTCGCGAATCCATAGCAGATCTTGCTCATCTTGATCATCAAGTGGACGGTCCGGGTTGATGCCTGCGTGAACGAATAGATAATGCTCCGTCTGCGCATACAGATTTAATGTCTGGATCCATTCGAGATCGTTTGTCAGTTGTTCAGGAAGATCAAAGGGCTGGCCGCAGAGCGCTGCCTGATAGAGCGCTTTAATCGACAGATCATAGCTGCGAAGTGTGGCACTTCCTCCATTGGCTGCCCAATGCTCGATATCTTCAGGCTTCTGTTTTGTCAGCGCCTTCTCCATCATCTCTTCATGATTTCCCTTGAGAACGATTGCCCCCATTTGCTCGAGCTGACGCGCCTTTTTAACACAGGCCTGTGGATTTTCTCCTCGGTCTACATAGTCGCCGAGCAGGAAAAGTAAATCCTGCTCCGGTTCGAAGCTTATTTTCTCTAGTAATTGGCAAAATAAATCAATCTGGCCATGTGGATCACTAATCGCCAGCAGACGTTTCACTTGTTGCACGTTTTTCCCTCACTTCCTGCTACTATCATAGACAAAAGTGAAGAGACTATGCAAGCGGAATGAAAGAGTTCATGCGATTCAATGACTGTGTGGGAAGAAAACGATATAATAGAGATTGAAAACGAATTCAATCAACGTTTATTACGCGTATGCGTAGATTGAGAGGGTGGTCAAATGGCGTATAGAACAGAACACGATACGATGGGCGATGTGCTTGTTCCTGCAGAGCATCTTTGGGCGGCGCAGACCGAACGCAGTCGGCAAAATTTCCAGATCGGCTGGGAGCGGATGCCGAAAGAAATTATTATAGCTTTCGCTCTCCTGAAAAAAAGCGCGGCAATTGCCAATCAAGAACTTGATAATCTTGAGGAGGAAAAAGCACAGGTCATTGCCGCCGCTTGCGATGAAATCATCGCCGGAAAATGGGACGATGAGTTTCCCTTAATGGTTTGGCAGACCGGCAGCGGTACACAGTCAAATATGAATGTGAATGAAGTGATTGCCCGCCGTGCCAATCAGCTGCTTGAATCGAAAGGCTGCTCGATGCGCGTTCACCCTAATGACGACGTGAATCGGTCACAAAGTTCGAATGATACGTATCCAACGGCATTGCATGTGGCCGCTTTACTTGCGGTTGAGAATGACGTGCTGCCTGCCGCCCAAGCGTTACAGGACATGCTGGAGAAGAAGGCAAGCGAAAACAGTGCAATAGTTAAAATCGGCCGAACCCATTTGCAAGATGCGACGCCGCTGACGCTTGGTCAGGAAATCAGTGGCTGGGCATCGATGCTTGCGCATTCCTCCGATCTCATTGCGACTGCGAGTGCGTCACTCAGTGAGCTTGCGATCGGCGGCACAGCCGTTGGAACAGGGTTAAATGCGCTGCCGTCGTTCGGTGCCCGCGTTGCTGAGAAACTGAGTCTGTTGACAGGAAAAAACTTTCAGTCAGCAGCGAATAAATTCCATGCACTGACGAGTCACGATCAACTTGTGACGGTTCACGGTGCGCTGAAGGCTTTAGCCGCGGATTTAATGAAAAT
This sequence comes from Sporolactobacillus sp., assembly GCA_047718535.1. GTDB lineage: Bacteria > Bacillota > Bacilli > Bacillales > Sporolactobacillaceae > Sporolactobacillus. Next base: position 124,816 of record JBDNRH010000002.1, on the reverse strand, counting down.
TGCCAATGACGTCCGCTGGCTGGCCAGCGGTCCCCGTTGCGGAATTGGTGAATTGAGGATTCCAGCAAATGAACCCGGAAGTTCGATCATGCCGGGCAAGGTCAATCCGACCCAAGCCGAAGCGGTGACAATGGTGGCTGTTCAAGTCATGGGAAATGATGCGGCGGTCGGGATGGCCGCCAGTCAAGGTAATTTCGAACTTAACGTCTTTAAACCAGTGATTGGTTATAATTTCCTGCAGTCGACAACCTTGCTTGCCGATGTGATGCGTTCGTTCACAAAGCATTGCATTGCTGGACTTGAAGCGGATCAAGAAAAAATTGATCAGAATCTGCATCGTTCACTGATGCTTGTAACGGCACTCAATCCGTATATTGGCTATGAAAATGCAGCGAAGATTTCCAAAAAAGCTTATAAAGAAGGGCTAAGTCTGAAGGAAGCAGCCATTGCGCTGAATCTTTTGACTGCGGAACAATTCGATGCGTATGTGAAGCCGGAAGAAATGACTCACGCGCGGGGATAATTTTAATAAACTGGATAATAAAAAGCGACCTCTCCAGTCCGGTCGCTTTTTGCTGTTTGTTTAAAAGGGATGGCATGCGTATCGTGGCGGGAGTGTTAGTCGACTCCCTATTAGTTGCTGCCTTTTGTTTTCAATTGATCCATGCCGTAATTCCAGTCGGGAATAAGCTTCTGATTGGAATTATAGTTAATTCGACTAATCGCTGGGGCCACGAATCCCTTCGGTTTATAGAAGCGCAGTAAGTCGCCGTAAATTACTTTATCCGAATAATCAAGTTTCTTCTTGGCAATTGCTTCATAAGGTTTGCCAAGTTTGGAAGGAAGCGTTTTTCCAGTTTTATTCGAGTAGACGATACCGCTGAGAATGGTATAACGATTGGTGACCACATCGCCGTCTCGGAAGGGGACAATCTGCTGATGACGTGTAGACAGAAGATCAGTACCAAACTGGATATAATCCTTCGTATTGACGCCGAGAAGATTCATCATGGTCGGACGCACATCGACGTCACCGCCATAGGTCTCATCTTTAAACCCCTTGACTTTGGGAATATGAATAAACAGCGGTACGCGCTGCAGCTGGGCATTTTCAAAAGGTGTGATCGTCTTGCCGATTACTTTAGACATGGCGCTGTCATGATTTTCCGATAACCCATAATGATCACCATACATAATAATAATCGTATGATCGAATAAGCCGTCCTTTTTTAAATCAGAGAAGAATTGCTGAATGGCCTGATCCATATAATTTGCCGACTGGAAATAATTGTTGACGACACTATCGCCAAAATTACCAGGTTTAAAACTTGTGTCCTCCCTATCCATACCAAAAGGAAAGTGGTTTGAAAGCAGGATGAATTTGCTGTAAAACGGCTGTTTCAGCCCGTCAAGATAGGGCATTGATTCTTTAAGAAAAGGTTTATCTTTCATTCCATAATTCTTTGTATTGGCAGCGCTCATATCGTAATATTTAGCGTCAAAGAACCGTTCGTAGCCAAGGGATTTATACATTTGATCCCGATTCCAGAAGGTCTTGACATTGCCATGAAAAGCGGCCGTTTCATAGCCGAGATGATTCATAATTGCCGGAGCGGCTTCATACGTATTCGTGCCTTTCATTTGAAAGACTGGACCCTGAGACAGCGGGAATAAGGAATTTTCCATCATAAATTCGGCATCCGACGTTTTTCCGGATCCAGTTTGATGGAAGAAGTTATTAAAATAAATGGTATTGTCGCTGCCCTTGGCTAACGAATTTAAAAAAGGCGTCACCGGCGTTCCATCCGGCATTTTATAGTCAATTATAAAGTTCTGCAGCGATTCCAGCGACACGTAAATGACATTCATTCCTTTGCCAACCCCAGCATATTTAGGATTCGCCGGCGCGTAATTGGATTTCGCATAATTGACAATATCATTGATGTCACTGCTATCAGCCATTGCCCGTTGCGCATTGGAACGGATATTTTGAATCGCATCATAAATCGCAAAATTATAGGCACCAAGATATTTGACAATATAGGCCCGATCGAATGTTCGGCTAAGTAATTCCGGGCGATCCGTTTCTGCTAGACTCAGATTGACGATAAAGATCATTATTGCGGAAACGAAAACAGTCAGGATGGTTCGTGAATGCCAGCGTCTAGCTACCGGCTTAATCTGCTTGAATAGAATCAGCAGCAGCAGAATGAGCGTATCGGCAAAAAATAGCACATCAGTTGGCCGCATTAGGGCAAGGATGCTGCCGCCAAGATCGCCGGCATTGCTGCCGGATCCGGTAATTGTGGAGAATGTAATGAAATCACTGAAGAACCGGTAATATACAATATTCGCATACAGCCAGAATGAAAGGATAAAATCAATCATTAGAATAAGAGTCTGCTGCAATTTCCCTTTGAAAATAATAGCAATACCAAAAAAAAGCAATGCCGAACTGACCGGATTGAGGAAGAGCAGAAAACGCTGCATGATATCCTGAATGCCAAGTGAAAATTGGGTCAGATAGACGAGATAAGTTTTCAGCCAAAAAAGGGCGATCGCAAGAAAAAAGAGACTATATTTCTTATTTAGAAGAATTTGTAGTTTTTCAAGAATGGCTTTCAAAATTGAACCTCCTAAACGTTCCAAGTCAATAATTAGAAAAGGGTAAACCGTTTATTTTGAATAGAAGATAGTCCAGTTTGTTTTCTGCTTGTCCAAGCCTAATGTCGTTGATGATGATATATAGGGGAATATAACGGCTTGTAAATGTACAAATCAACTCATTTTATCATATGTAAAAAAGTTTATAAATAGATTGAATTTGTAAAAAATTAGATAAAAATGATGATGATTGATTACTGACCGTTACGGTCTGTGAACGTCCGTGATAAGGAAATTCTCTCGTTGCTCGCCGTACCATGAAGACTGAGTTTTGAGTTTATCGGCTGCGCATCTGTTTTAATTTTTTCTCGTTGCTTCCGACCGATCGCAGTAAGGAAGGATATCTAAGGAACAGCATTGTGTAGCGCCCAGCGAGTAGACCGCCAATAAAGGTAAAGTAAACAATGAAGGCTGAGGAGCCGGTCAGCGCTGGCGTGAGTGAGAGAAAGCGCAGAGCCAGTGCGTTCAAAGCGTAACGCACGGGGATCGAGGTCAGCCAGACGAGGACAGCAAGCAGGGATCCAGAGACATACCAAGCACCGTCATGGTGGACAAGCGGCGTATAGCGCCCTTGCAGCAGACCGAACATAAATGCTGTCAGTAAGGCAGCGCTGAGGACACACCAATCTGCAGCAGTAATCTGCGGCATGAAAGAGAGGGCGATACAAGTATAAAGAAAAAGAGCAAGCGGTTGCCTGTAGAGTCTGCCGGTCAATGGTTTCTCACGTAATTGATTGGCTAGAATAACTGCGGCTAGGCATGAATAAACGAGCAGAATCATATGCGTTTCCCCCTTTTCTCCTCTTCTGACAAAGCATATGGCACGGTTGATTTGTCCAATAACTAGAGATTGCCGACAAAATTCGCGAATAATCGGCAAGATTACAATCTTGTTACAAAAAAGAATGGCTATATAAATAGCTAAAGCAGCTATTGTTACAGCTGTGTATCATCAGGAAATACAAGCTTAATATCTGCTAAAAAACGAGGATGCTATAATAAAAAGGTCGATAAATGACAGATAAAAGAAATGAAGACGAAAGAGAGTTATTTTTTAAATAAATGTTTAATCGCAAAAACATAATGTGATACATAAAACGGCCACTGGGGAGGATAACAGCCGATTATGAAGATGACAAACAAGAAAGTAACAATGACACTGGCATTGACCGTAGGACTGACATATGCTTCAGCAATTCCTTCTGTTACATACGCACATTCGTCTCTTGATAAGATTAAAGGAGAAAAAGCCTCTGCAGAATCATTGCAGACACAATTGACTGCACAGCAGAAAAAATTAAAGGCTGACTTACGTGCAATTAATAAGAAACAATTGTCTTTAACCGGAGAAATTACGAATGGACAAGCTGAAATTAATGTGACGAATGATAAAATTGCCGCCTTGAAGACGGAGATCAGCGCGATTCAAAAGCGGATCGATGCGCGCAAGAAAATACTTGACGAACGACTTGTCTCTATCTATAAGAATGGCACGACCGATTATCTCGATGTTTTGTTCGGTGCTAAGAATTTTAACGATTTTGTTAATCGCTTTAAGGCATTGCATTTAATTACATCGCAAGATCATAAGATTTTGACTGATCAGCAAAATGATAAAGATGCGGTCGCAGTTAAAAAGAATGACGTCGAGGAGAAACAGGCGGGCAATGTCGCACGGGTGGAGAAACTGAAAAAAGCTCTCGCCGATGTAGAACAGCTGCAAGTACAGAAGCAAATTGCGTCAAAAGCACTTGATACAAAAGTATCCAGTGTTGCCGCGAGGCTGACAGCTTTAAATAATGCTGAAGCCAATCTAAGCGTTTCTCAAGCTGCTGCCAATATTACGGCGACTTCTTTCTCGGCTGCAGGCAATAATAGTTCGGGTGATACGTCTTCGAATAATTCTAACAATTCAAGCGATAACGCATCGAGTAGTTCAAGTTCCAGTTCAACTTCAAGTAATACGGCGACTTCTCAGCCTGCTGGCTTGTCCGCTTCGGTTTCTAGTGGCGGTGTATCGGGTGTCGTGAATTACGGCAATCAATTCATCGGCAACTCAACGTATGTTTTTGGCGCGTCAAATCCAGCTGGGCATCAATTCGATTGTTCGGGATTTGTTCATGCAGCTTTTGCGGCCAACGGCATTGGTGTTGGCCGGACGACAGACGCATTAGTGAATCAAGGGTCTGCGGTTAGCCTTAGTCAGGCAAAACCAGGCGATCTTATTTTCTTTGATACATATAAGACAAATGGGCATGTTGGCATTTATCTTGGCGGTGGTCGGTTTATCGGTTCGCAAAGCAGTACGGGTGTCGCTGTTGCCAGTCTCAGCAATCCTTATTGGGGATCGCATTTCAGCGGTGTGGTTCGCCGGATTCTTAATTGATAGTATAGAGTATTCCCATAAACAGCAGCCGGCAAACCTCTTGCTGGCTGCTGTTTACACAAAACAAAGGCTTGATTCCTGTGTCAACAGGGGTCAAGCCATTTTGCTTTATTAGGGGCAATATGTTTGTTAAAATAGCTAGCTTCTCAATATAAGTTTGAATGATCCGCGATCATCCGTGTCCACCAACCTTTTTGACACATACAGTATAGAAAAAAGGGGAGATCGGACGATGTTCATTCTAATCGTTGTCATGTTTATCTTGCTAGTCATAGTTGGGCTTTTCTTCTATTAAATATGCAGCTTCACGGGGATGTGGTCAAGGCTGCCCATATTGGGCGGGTCTTTTTTTTGATCGGAGCTAGCCGATACCATAAATTAGAAGTTATTGGGAAAGTTTTTGCTAAAACTAGTGTCTGATCGACAAAAAAACCCGGTTCATCAATTGCATGAAATATGTGACAATAAAGGTATCAATAAAAATATTGAAAGGGAAGGAATGCAAATGCGCAATATTATTTCGTTCAAATTCAGTCCAACGAAACTCCGCCTCAATACGTTCATTGACTTTTACAGCTACTGCACGCAATGGCAGCAGAATATTTATGTTTATGGTAAAAATGAAGCGTATAAAATTCATCGTCTGTCTGAATTGCTTTCCTTCGTTCTGTTCAGTCATGATGATGAATGCTTAATTGTTATTGAAGGCAGTGGTATAAGTGAAACGAAAAATTATATTTCGACGCATATGTCGGAAGTGCTATCCGCCTGAACGGCCTTCACTGCGCAATAGTGATACGACTTTGAGCAGCGCTGATGTCAGATGCGTTTTAAACGTATGCGCGAATCTTCGCGATGAGAACTTTTAGAAGTGAATTTTGCTAACAACCGGGTGCTATGCCCGGTTGTTCTCATTGCATACATAAGGATGTCTCGGTGAATGCTAAGGAGAGTTTGCAAAGCAGGACTGACTCGCATTGTAAATTCTTTGTTAAGTTATTGAAAATATATTGTAAATGGGAATCGCTCTGTTAAAATGAAACTTGGGCGCATTTTTCGACTTTTTTTGCTTTTGTCAGAGCAAGAACGGAGCTATGTTTTTAAACAGAATATTGTTACGTGCAGCGTGCAATAGCCGGAAGTTGGGGGAGCATACCCCTTGACTCTCGGTGGCATCAAGCATGGGAAGATTTTGGACAATCAGGGTCGGGGTTAACTAGTTCAGGAGGGTGATTTTGTGCATTTATTGTCTAAAAATGACAAGTTCTTAAATATGCTTTCCATGATTTCGTTGAATTTGGAAGAGGCTGCGCGCTTTTTCGTGGAAAGTAAAATCACGACCGAAGCAGATTTACATGAATTTTCGACGAAAATGAAGCAATATGAGCGGAAAGGTGATTCTTACGTCCACGAACTGATCATTGCGCTTAATAAAACATTCGTGACTCCTTTACAGCGAGAAGATATTCTTGAGATGGCAATGAAGATGGACAGTGTGCTTGACGGCTTCGAGGAATGGTCGATGCGCCTTGAAATATACGGACTGACTCACGTGGATGAATATATGACACAATTTGTCGATTATCTCTACGAGTCAGCGAAAGAAATTAAACAGGCAACCTCATTAATTAGCAAAAAGAAAATGTCGAGCATTCGCGGCAATGTGATCAAGATTAATGATTATGAAACGCAATGCGATGATTTGCTCGTAAAATGTATTACGAATTTGTTTAAAACAGAAAAAGATGCGATAAAAATTATAAAATATAAGGAACTTTACGAAATGTTGGAAGCTATTGCTGACAGCTGCGAGGATGTAGCTGATTGCCTGGAGACCATCATTATGCGTAACGCCTAAAGAGGACTAGCCGAGTTCAAGTTCTTTGCGGTCGTATGTTGGAACTTTACATGAAAGGATTATTTGATCATGGACAGTCTCTTAGTCTTAACGCTGATGATCGTGTTCTTTGCCTTCACCTTCGATTTCATTAATGGCTTTCACGATACAGCAAATACAATAGCTACGTCGGTATCGACCCGCGCGCTGCGGCCACGCATTGCAATTATACTGGCGGGTACGATGAACTTTCTTGGTGCGATTACTTTTACCGGAGTCGCACAAACAATTAGCAAGGGAATTATTGACCCATTTACCATTCATGATGAAACGACAGGGTTGATCATTGTTTTGGCCGCATTAATAACGGCGATTCTTTGGAACTTGATGACATGGCTGCTAGGCATTCCGAGCAGCTCATCACATGCGATTATTGGTTCATTGGCTGGCGCCGGTATTTCTGCACTTGGTTTTCATGCGTTAAATTATGAAGGGTTTATTGAGATTTTCGAGGCACTGATTTTCTCTCCAATTGCAGCGATCACTTTAGGATTTATTATTATGAAACTGTTTACTTATTTATTTCATAATTTTTCGCTAGTTAATACAAACAGACGCTTCCGCATTCTGCAGATTTTTACGGCGGCCGTGCAGTCATTTGCCCACGGGACGAACGATGCGCAGAAAACGATGGGAATTATTACAATGGCACTTGTCGCTTCTAAATATTTGAATAAGGTGGAAATACCAATGTGGGTTCGAGTCGCTGCTGGACTCGCGATGGCGCTCGGTACTTCTGTCGGTGGATGGCGAATCATTCACACGGTTGGCAGCAAGATCATGAAAATTGAACCGATCAACGGAGCAGCAGCCGATATATCGTCAGCCTGTATCATCTTTGGGTTTACACTAATCCATTTTCCAGTCAGCACAACGCATGTTATTACGTCGTCTATCTTAGGAGTGGGTTCGGCTGAACGCGTGCGTGGAGTCAATTGGAGCATGGCAATAAATATTGTCGTAACATGGATTATTACGCTGCCCTTTACCGCAGTCAGTGCGTTTGTCATTTTTAAATTGCTTAATCTATTTTTATAATTTCAATCATGAGTTTAAGCTGGTCATGGGAGTGTATGAGTCACCCTGCCGGCGTTTTTTTAATTACGCAGCTAAATTTGGGGGTCATGAATTCAGAGGAAGTAGCAGACTTAAATGGGGAAGCAGCTTTGCTGTGCACTGGCAATTAAAGCATCAAGTTCTTGGCTGCAGCGCAATGTCTCATTTGAATACATACCAAATAGTTTAGCCGTTTGGAATAGCTCAATTCGTTTTTCTTCAATCTGGTTTGTATCGGGCAAAATGTGATTCACATAGACATTTATAGCCGATCCATGGTTCATAGAGCCTAATGACCTCCTTCATAAGTAACTTAGTCTTTTATTTCTTTTAATAAAAATTATAAACATTTCTTATTTTTTTGTCTATGGGATTTTTTTCGTAAATAAATAAAAAGATATTTAATTTCTGACAATAAATGCAAAAATTTAAATATTTATTAATACGGGGAAAAATGGAGCGCCTCTTCAAAAGAATTTCTCGTTCTCCTGTACGATTGGGATTAATTTGCGGGTCATTTGGCCTGTGTTATAATGTCCACCTAGAAAAAAGGCGGGATGGGAAAAAGATAAGGGGAAGACTTTTTATAAAATCCTATTTAATGTTAGAATAAATGCATGGAAAATGAGTTCGATAATTAAGAATTAAATGGAGGATAACGAAATGGAACAAATGGATGCGTATGAAATTATTTCTTTTTTGCAAAACAGCAAAAAGAAAACACCGGTGAAGGTCTATATAAAAGGAGAGCTTGACACTATTGATTTTGGACCAACCATTCAAGCATTTGTGAGCAGTTCTGCTGGAGTCATCTTTGGCGATTGGCAGGAAATTTCGCTTCTTTTACAAACCAATAAAGAAAAAATTAGTGATTATATTGTGGAAAATGACTGCCGCAATTCTGCCGTTCCACTTCTCGATTTAAAGGGTATTGAGGCACGTATTGAACCCGGTGCGCTGATTCGTGATCGCGTGGAAATAGGAAAGAACGCGGTTATTATGATGGGAGCTGTCATCAATATCGGTGCAGTCATTGGTGAAGGGACGATGGTCGATATGAATGCGGTCCTTGGCGGGCGAGCTACTGTTGGGAAAAATTGTCATATTGGTGCCGGAACGGTACTTGCCGGAGTCGTTGAACCTCCGTCGGCGAAGCCGGTTATTGTCGAGGACAACGTCTTGATTGGGGCCAATGCAGTTGTGCTGGAAGGCGTTCATATTGGTGAGGGAGCGGTTGTCGGGGCTGGTGCAATTGTCACGAAGGATGTTCCGCCGTATACAGTAGCGGTCGGCGCACCGGCACGGGTTGTTAAGAAAATCGATCAGAAGACACAGTCTAAAACGGAAATTATGCAGGAACTTCGACAGCTGTGACAGATTGAATGCGGAAGTGAAGGGGTTAAGGATGATGGATTATATTGCAGTTAGACGGGCACTGCATCGAATACCCGAGACGGGTTTCGAAGAAATTGAAACGCAGGCTTTTCTGCTCGACCAGATCAGCCAATTGCCACAGCAGCGGCTGCAAATAAAAAAATGGAAAACAGGGCTATTTGTCTATGTTTCTGGATTGGCCCCGACGCGTATTATCGGCTATCGAACGGATATTGATGGGTTGCCAATCACTGAGAAGACGGGCTATCCATTCGCCTCGCGCCACGAGGGGACTATGCACGCCTGCGGTCACGACTTCCATATGACCATTGCACTTGGTGTGTTGGAGCACGTAGTGACTCATCCGATCAATGAGGATATGCTGTTTATTTTCCAACCGGCGGAAGAGGGACCGGGCGGCGCGCTGCCGATGCTTGCCAGCAGAGAATTTAAGGAATGGAAACCAGCTCTCATTCTTGCTCTGCATGTTTCTCCCGACTTTCCTGCGGGGACGATTGCGACGCGTGAAGGCAGTCTATTTGCCAATACATCGGAATTGTTTATTGATTTCTATGGAAAGGGGGGGCATGCCGCTTCCCCGCATCTGACCCATGACGCAATTGTCGCTGCCAGTCATTTCGTTGTTGGACTGCAGACAATTGTCGCCAGACGAATTAATCCACTGCATGCTGCCGTTGTGACGATCGGGAAAATGGATGGCGGAACGAAACAAAATATTATTGCCGAACATGCGCGCGTGGAAGGGACGATACGCACGCTTGATCAAGACGTGATGACTTTAATTAAAGATGATATTGAACGACATGTGAAAGCAATAGAAATCGCCTATCATTGTGACAGCCGGATTGATTATGGCGCGAATTATTATCAAGTCTTCAATCGGGCAAAATATATAAAGCCATTTATTGACTTTCTTAAGAAGCGGAATTATCCGCATATCATTTGTGGAGAATCGATGACCGGAGAAGATTTCGGCTATTTTCTTAAAGAACTTCCTGGGTTTATGTTCTGGCTCGGTGTCGGTAAGACAAGCGGCTTACATTCCTCTGATTTTAAGCCGGATGAAACGGCTTTGGCTCAGGCTGTGCAAGTGATCACGGATTATATTAGCAATGGGTTATAATACTTGCGCAGTACTGCGAGAGCAGCTAGAGTATCTCAATCATTCAGCCCTTTGAGTCTCTTTCTCGTATAAATGATAATTTTATCATTTCTATGCAAAGAAATAACGCTGTCGAACTGAATATATTTGTTACGTTAATAATTATTATTAATTAATATTGACTACCAGATGATTATTATTTATAATAGATAGCGTTGAGAATGAACAGTTATCCAATATTATTTATAGGAGCGTGTTGTAAATGGCAGAACGTCTTGTAAGCGCAAAGGCACCATTATTCAATTTGGATTGTGTCAATGCGGACGGTTCGTTTGCGAAGGCCAATCTTGAAGAAAATATTCAGTCGGGAAAATGGACAGTATTCTTTTTCTACCCGATGGATTTCACTTTTGTTTGTCCAACGGAAATCACAGCATTTAGTGATCGGTATAATGAATTTACAGATTTGAATGCCGATATTATTGGCTGTTCATGCGATACCATTTATACACACCAAGCATGGATGAAGACATCACGTAAGGAAGGCGGCATCGGCAAAATAAATTTCCGCCTTGCTGCTGACCATACACATGAAGTTGCTGAAAAATATGGTGTTTTAATTCCTGAAGAAGGTGTTGCTCTGCGCGGCCTATTCATCATCAGCCCAGAAGGCGATCTTCGTTATTCTGTAGTCAATGATAATAATATCGGCCGTGACGTGGATGAAACATTGCGCGTCTTGCAGGCACTGCAGTCCGGCGGCCTTTGCCCAGCGAACTGGCATCCTGGCGACGAAACGCTGCATGTGTGAGAATTAACGAACAGATGGATGTTATTTAAGGAAGAGGCGGAGTTCCGATTTGGAATTTCGTCTCTTCGTTTATCGTGTGACGTGTTTTTAGAAATGCAGGATAAGGTGTGAATGATATAAGTTTGCTATAATAAATACGGTACTTATCCGTTGTAGTGACGGGAACGATTGTCTAAGGAATGATCGCTTTCGAAGGGAGTTTATGATGAATGACTCGTTGATATTTCTTCTATTGTGGGTTTTGGTATACAGTTATATGATGCTGGCATCCATTGACTTCGGTGCAGCTTTTTATTTGTTCTACGGTCAGGTTGTGTTGAAGAAAGAAAATTTATTTTCGCCCATCCACGATTATTTATCGCCGCTGTCTGAATTAATTAATATTGGTTTCATTCTATTATTTGCTATTATTTGTGGTCTGTCACCAGATATCATATTGATGTATCAGTCAATATTGGCTGCTCCCGGTGTACTTGCTGTCGTGCTTATCCTGATTAAAGGGACGTTCTTTGCGATGGCTGAGCTGACGCAGCGAAAATCATTGCTCAATCAAATTAGTATAGCCATTAATGGTATATCAGGTATGCTTATACCGCCTGTTCTAAGTATTTCAATGGTAGTCAGCGAAGGCGGGTTTACGAATGAAGATCACGTCAATTGGCTGACTCTTGCTAAGATGCTGCTAACGAATTTCTATTTCTGGACGGTCATGATCATTGCCGTAGTCAGTATTCTTTATATTAGCGCCATGTATTTCGTTGGTTTCTCACATCTATACAGCAAGGATGAACTGAGCAGCGGTATGCGTAATTTTGCACTTTTTTGGAGCATGCCGACAGTATTGGCGAGCGGCTTGACTTTTCTCGGGCTGGAGAATCAAAATCCCGACCATTTTATGCGAACGCTGGACCATTATTGGATGTTTTTATTGTCGCTGCTGTGTCTGCTTGTCGCCGTGACCCTTATTTTTATCAAACATGCTTATCGCTTATCCTTTTTAGCGGTAATGATGCAATATTATTTCGCTCTGATGGGTTATACACAGACCCATATGCCTTATATTATTTATCCTGACGTGAAATTGACAAGCAATATATCAAGCAGAATTAACAGTGGTTGGTATGTATCGCTGATTTTTCTTATTGCGCTGGCGGCGCCAATATTGATTATTGCTTTGAAAAATAGGGTTATTCGTAAGAATTTGCAATTCAAACAATCAATAAGCTGACGTTTGTCAGTGAGCAGCGCGGAAATAAGGCAAGAAGAAGGCAGCGGAAACTGTTCCGCTGCCTTCTTCAGTCATACGATTGAGGCAATTGTTAATTGCTGCTTTCGATCACTTTATTCGCTTTTTCATCGACCTGCATAATTATTGGCAGAATCATCGGTTTGCGGCGCGTTTTTTCGTAAAGATAAGGGGCCAGCACATCGGTCAATTCATTTTTTATGTCAGACCACTGCAAGTTCTCCCGGCCAATGATTGTCTGGAGATGGCTGCTCAGGATGACCTGGGCTTCGTTAATCAAATCCCCTGATTCACGCATATAGACAAATCCGCGAGAAATGATATCTGGGCCGGCGAGTACCTTATGGGCTTTAATATCGACACTGACAACAACAATCACAAGTCCCTCTTCAGACAGGATACGTCGATCGCGCAGCACAATATTGCCGATATCGCCGATCCCACTGCCGTCAATATAGACGGAGCCGGAAGGAATTCGGCCGGAGACAGTGGCCTGGTTCTGATCGAGCGCGAGAACATCGCCGATCGCCATAATGAATGAGTGGTCAAAAGGAATACCGCAAGCATGCGCTGTCTCCACATGCTTTTTCAGCATTCTGTACTCCCCATGAATAGGCATGAAGAATTTGGGCTTTAACAGCCGAAGCATCAGCTTTTCTTCTTCCTGTCCACCGTGGCCTGAAGTATGCACATTACTCAGTTTGCCATGGATCACTTCTGCACCCGCGCGATAAAGTAAATTAATTGTGCGGTTGATGCTGACCTTATTGCCCGGAATAGGGGAGGACGAGAAGATGACTGTATCACCAGGCTGCACTTGAATCTGACGATGAGTACCGTTGGCAATTCGTGATAATGCAGCCATTGGCTCGCCTTGACTGCCGGTACAGAGAATGGTTACTTGATTATCCGGCAAGTGATTGATCTGCTGATGTTCAATGAACGTATCTTTCGGTGCATGGATATAACCAAGATCCTCACCGATCGTTAGAGAAGCTTCCATACTCCGCCCGAAAACAGCAATTTTCCGTCCGGTCTCGACAGCTGCATCGACGACTTGCTGCAGCCGATGAATATTTGAGGCAAAGGTTGCAAATATAATTCGTCCGTCCACTTTTCGGAAAATATCCTTTATGTTCTCGCCAACCTGCCGTTCCGTCATGGTAAATCCGGGTACTTCAGCATTGGTGCTGTCAGACATCAGGCAAAGCACACCTTCTTTGCCAATCTCGGCCATCTTTGTCAGATTGGCAATTTGACCGCCAACCGGAGTAAAGTCAAATTTGAAGTCACCCGTCTCGACAATATTCCCCTGTGGTGTCTTGACGACGATTCCATACGAATCTGGGATACTGTGCGTGGTGCGGAAGAAGCTGACGGATGTTTTCTGAAACTTAATCACATCGTCTTCAGTTACTTCATGAATGACGGTCTGGCGCAGCAGATTATGTTCGTCCAGCTTGTTGCGAATCAGTCCCGCAGCGAGTTTCCCCGCATAGATGGGTATATTTAATGCGCGCAGCAGGTAAGGGACACCGCCAATATGATCCTCATGACCATGTGTAATAAATAGGCCTTTTACTTTTTCTGCGTTTTTTACAAGATAACTGTAATCAGGAATGACGTAATCGATACCAAGCAGTTCATCTTCAGGAAATTTAATACCCGCGTCAATGACGATGATCTCATCCTGAAATTGAACGGCATACGTATTTTTCCCAATCTCGCCCAGTCCGCCAAGCGAGAAAACAGCCGTTTGATGATTTTTGACAAATTTCATAAACTTACAGCTTCTCCAATTTAAACTTATCTGATTTCTTCTCATAATCCAGGAATTTTCCACTTAGCGGCTGTATGAATTCCACATTATAAGGCTTTTCAGCTAATTTTTTCCGAGCATCACGAACATCTGTTGCTTCAAGATAAAGGGTGTTCGTGTTCTCACGTACGGGTACTTCTTTCCTTGATGGTTGATAAAGAACTTTGTAAATCATTTGAATGCTCCCCTCAAAAAATTGATTCTAACACTTATTATATATGAATTTGACATAGATTTCATTGTTTTAGTGATTCATCTTTATATGACACAATGACAGCAAAGGAAAACCCTTATTTTATTAAGTATCCAAAAGGATTAGGCAGTATTCACTGGTTAAACATGTTTTCCTGTTATAATTAACAAGGTGAAATTTTTATACTTATGGTTTAAAAGGCAGGGTTTCAACGGCATGAATTAATGATTAGGATACCCTGTTTGCCAGTTAACAAACGAGCGAGGAAGGATGACAAGACGAATGGCACCGATTAAGATTGTTTTCTTTGATATTGACAGCACATTATATGACTATGATAAAAAGGTTCCGGAATCAACAGAAGAGGCTTTGCAGGCGCTGAAGAAAAAGGGGGTTTTGACAGTTATCGCGACGGGCAGGGCACCGTTCATGTTCCGAGATCTGCGCGAGCGGCTTGGAATCACTTCTTTCGTCAGTTTTAATGGTTCCTACGTAGTCTATAAGCAGGAACCCATCTATAAAAGAGCGTTGCCTCAGTCTACATTGACACTTTTACAAAAGGAAGCAAGCGCTCGCAGTCAGCGGCTTGTTTTTATGAGTGAACATACAATGGTGAGTGACGGCGTCCTTGACGCCAAGGCGCAGGCGGGAATTGCCAGTCTGAAGCTCGACCGGCCGTTTCCTTCTGTCGATCCCGACTTTTATCGTCAGACGGCAGTATATCAAGGATTATTGTTTTATGAAGACGGCCAGGATCACGCGTACTTAGATCAACAAGGTCTAGCTACATTAGATTATATTCGCTGGCATCGCTATGCGGTTGATGTCATCCCGAAAAATGGATCGAAAGCATTTGGCATTAGCAAATTACTTGAGAAATTGAATGTGTCCCGCGAGCAAATTGCGGCGTTCGGTGATGGTCCTAATGATGTAGAAATGCTGCGTTTCGCCGGAGTGGGTGTGGCGATGGGAAATGCGGTTGATGTCGCCAGAAAAGCTGCCGATGAAGTGACGAGGCCGGTTGATCAAGATGGTATTTATTATGGGCTGAAACAAATCGGGCTCCTCTAAACGGAAATACAAACTCATGTGCACGTGCGAACTGAATCCGATTATGCAGAGCAGCAATTTTTTGCTGCTCTTTTCATGGTTGCTTAATGAAGATAGCAAATAAAACTCATTTATAATAAATGTAAACGATTTCTAAAATGCAAACCTCTTGTTTGACTTAAATAAAGCCAATATTATAAACTGAATTTAGGATCAATGAGATAGATCACGCAAAATGCGTGAGAGAAATTTTTTTTGCATGCCTGACGGTAAGGGCGCAATGATTTTTTTGTGTTTATCAGGTGATGTAAACGTTTCATTTATAGAGAAAAACTTAATTGTACATTCTGAAGGAAGGGGTGGAAAAATATGACGGCAAACCATTTAGACGTCTCTGATCAATTATTTTCTACCTTGCAAGTACTGAACGAGCAAGGTGAAGTTGTGAATAAAGAGGCAATGCCAAATCTGACGAACGATCAATTGCATGAATTGATGCGGCGCATGGTGTATACACGAATTTGGGATCAGCGTGCGCTGTCACTCAATCGACAAGGGAGACTTGGTTTCTACGCGCCGGTCGCCGGGCAGGAGGCCTCAATGATTGCCAGTGAGTTTGCGCTTGACCACGACGATTGGGTGCTGCCTTCGTATCGGGATATTCCGCAAATTGTCTGGCACGGTCTGCCGCTCTATAAGGCATTTCTTTATTCCCGTGGACATTTTGTTGGCGGGCAGATTCCGAAAGATGTGCATGTACTTATGCCGCAGATCATTATTGCCGCACAATGCACTCAGACGACAGGACTCGCTCTCGGCTTAAAGAAACGGGGCAAGAAAAATGTAGCCTTGACTTATTTCGGTGATGGAGCGACCTCGCAAGGTGATTTTTACGAAGCACTGAATTTCGCTGGTGTTTATAAAGTGCCTGCCATTTTCATCAATCAGAATAACCGCTTTGCTATATCCGTCCCTGTGGAAAAGCAGACGGCAGCCGAAACGCTTGCTCAGAAATCTGTAGCCGCAGGAATTCATGGTGTGCAGGTGGATGGCATGGATCCACTTGCTGTTTATTCAGCGGTTCACAACGCTCGCAGGCGCGCTGTAAATGGCGAAGGTGCGACATTGATAGAAACGCTGACTTACCGCTATGGGCCGCATACAATGGCCGGTGACGATCCAACCCGCTACCGTACGAAAGAACTCACGAACGAATGGGAGAAAAAGGATCCGCTTGTTCGCTTTAGAACTTATCTTGAGCAGCGAGGACTGTGGTCGGCAGATGATCAGGAGGCTGCGGAAACGGAAGCAAAGACGGATGTTGCTGCTGCTTTGAAGAAGGCCGATCAAATCCCAAAGCAGAAGGTCAGCGATTTATTGACCAATATGTTTGAGCAACCGACGCCAGCAATAGCAGAGCAATTGACGCGCTATAACGCACGGGAGGGGGGACAGAAATGACACAGCTGACGATGATTCAGGCGATTAATCAGGCACTGCATAGTGAGCTCCGCGACGATCCGAATACGCTTTTATTCGGTGAAGATGTGGCTAAAAACGGCGGTGTATTCCGAGCCACAGAAGGCCTTTTTGACGCGTTTGGTGAGGAACGTGTCTTTGATACACCGCTGGCGGAATCAGGCATAGGGGGGCTGGCACTTGGCCTGGCGCTTCAGAATTACCGCCCGGTCATGGAAATCCAATTCTTTGGCTTTGTTTTCGAAGCGATGGACAGCATTGTCAGTCAGATGGCGCGATTGCGTTATCGCTCGGGCGGTGTCTATCATGCGCCAATTACGATTCGTTCGCCGTTTGGCGGAGGCGTCAAGACTCCAGAGCTGCACTCTGACAATCTCGAAGGCTTATTTTATCAGTCACCCGGCTTGAAAGTGGTTATTCCTTCGAATCCATATGATGCGAAGGGCTTGTTAATTTCGGCAATTCGTGATAATGATCCGGTCATCTTCCTAGAACATATGAAGCTTTACCGCTCGTTCCGGGAGGAAGTGCCGGAGAGCTCCTATACTGTCGAAATCGGTAAAGCCAAAATCGCCAAAGCAGGCTCAGACGTGACTGTAATTACCTATGGCGCGATGGTTCGTGAAGCGCTTAAAGCAGCAGAAATCTTGAGCAAAGAGAATATTTCTATTGAGGTTATTGATTTGCGAACCATTAATCCGTTGGACACGGAAACAATCGTTGCCTCCGTGAAAAAAACAGGACGTGCTGTCGTTGTTCAGGAAGCGCAGCGGCAGGCCGGGATTGCCGCTCAAGTGATCGCCGAGATTAATGATCGTGCGCTGCTCTATTTGGATGCGCCAGTTGGCCGGGTTTACGCGCCTGATACGGTATTTCCTTTTGCCGCAGTTGAAGACCAATGGCTTCCACAGGCAAAGGACATTATTGAACAAGTAAAAGAAACGATTCAGTTCTGATTCATTCAGAAATGATTTTATTGAAAACAGCGGGAACAGGAGGTGCCGGCGAATGGCCTATCAATTTAAACTGCCGGATATCGGTGAAGGCATCCATGAAGGCGAAATTGTAAGATGGTTTGTAAAACCCGGTGATTCGGTTAAAGAAGACGACACATTGGCAGAAGTACAAAATGACAAGGCAGTTGTAGAAATTCCATCACCGGTGGAAGGGAAGGTTCTCAGTCTGGACGCGGCGGAGGGTGAGACCGTACAAGTTGGAACAGTGGTCATCACGCTCGACGCGGACATTGAGAATGATGGCGATCAAGAAGCAGTGCCGCAGTCTTCGCCTGCTCAAGCGATGCAGTCTGAAGACACTGAACGTGTGGAAAATCGTTCCCAGCAGGCGGCGCCTGATTCGGAGAAAACAGTAATCGCCATGCCTTCGGTCCGCAAATATGCGCGCGATCGCCACGTGACACTCAGCGAGCTTACCGGAACGGGCCGAAATGGGCGCATTTTGAGAGCGGATGTTGACAAAGCGCTTGAGCAGCCGGCAAACGTGACAGATTCTCAGGAACAAGAACAGACAGCAGCAACGCCGACACTTCAGAGCAGCGAAACAGATTCCGGTCTGGAAACACGGGAGAAATTCCGCGGGATGCGGCGCGCCATTGCCAAAGCCACGGCCCATTCAATGCAGACGGCTCCGCATGTCACGCTGATGGACGAAGCTGACGTGAGTAAACTTGTCGCCCATCGCAAAATGTTTAAGGCGGAGGCTGCTGAGCAAGGCGTGCACCTCACCTATATGGCGTATGTCGTTAAAGCATTGATTGCCGCCTTAAAAGCGTTCCCTGTATTGAACGCATCGCTTGATGACCAGCATCAGGAGATCGTTTATAAGCATTATTATAATATCGGTATCGCTGCGGATACACCGCATGGTTTATTTGTTCCTGTTATTCATCACGCGGAAGCGAAGTCCCTCTACGAGCTGGCGACAGAAATCAGCCGGCTGGCTGGGTTAGCAAGGGACAGCCATTTAAGTTCAGAGGATATGAAAGGCGGAACGTGTACGATCAGCAATATTGGCTCTGAAGGCGGTCAGTGGTTCACTCCGGTGATTAATCAACCCGAATCCGCAATACTTGGCATCGGACGAATTTCCGAAAAGGCAATTGTTCGCGATGGCGAGATCGTTTGTGCACCTATGCTTGCTCTGTCTTTGAGCTTTGATCACCGTCTGATTGACGGCGCAACAGCACAGAAGGCAATGAACAAAATAAAAAGGCTGTTAACAGATCCACAGCGCCTTATTTTGGAGGGGTAAAGATGGTTGTTGGGGAATTTACAACAGAGGTTGACACAATTGTGCTTGGTGCAGGTCCGGGTGGCTATGTCGCCGCAATTCGGGCCGCACAGCTTGGTCAGAAAGTTATTGTCGTTGAAAAAACGCATATTGGCGGTGTCTGCCTGAATGTCGGCTGTATTCCGTCTAAGGCTCTGATCACTGCCAGTCATCGTTATGAGCAGATGACGAACGGTGAGGCAATGGGACTGCACGCGGAGAATGTTACTATTGATTTTCTGAAAGTGCAAGCGTTTAAAAATCAAGTCGTCGAACGTCTGACAGGCGGTGTGCGCGGCCTGTTGAAAGCCCATCAAATTGAGACGGTGGAGGGAGAGGCTCTGTTTGTTGCACCGGATGTTGTCCGTGTCAACCATGGTTACGAGTCGTCTCGCTATAAATTTAATCACTGCATTATCGCAACCGGTTCAAGTCCTATCGAAATCCCGGGCTTCAAATGGAGCGATCGCGTGCTTTCATCAACGGGTGCGCTGTCTCTGAAGGAAGTACCGAAAAAAATGGTCGTCATCGGCGGCGGATATATCGGTATTGAATTAAGTTCAGCATATGCCGGATTCGGTACAGAAGTCGTGATTCTTGAAGGCTCTCCCTCAATCTTGCCGAATTTTGAAAAGCGCCTGATCGCACCTTTGAAAAAGAAATTAAAGGAAAAGGGCGTTACTGTTTATACCAATGCGCTGGCTAAAGGCGTCAGTGAGACAGCAGACGGCGTAACCGTCACAGCAGAAATTAAAGGGGAAACACAAACTTTCGCAGCCGATTACGTCATGGTTACAGTCGGCCGCAGACCCAATACAAAAGAATTGGGTCTTGATCTAGCGGGTGTTGACCTGACTGACCGTGGCCTGATTCAAGTAGATAAGCAAGGAAAAACGTCGGTAGATACGATCTACGCGATCGGTGATGTTGTTGCGGGGATGGCGCTTGCTCATAAAGCGTCCTATGAAGGCAAGGTGGCGGCTGAGGCAATTGCCGGGGAAGCGTCAGAAGTTGATTATCGTGCAATGCCGGCTGTTGTCTTCTCCGATCCGGAAATAGCGACGGTCGGTTTGTCAGAAGAAGAGGCAGTCAAGGAAGGCTTTGCAGTGAAGTGCGGGCAATTTCCATTCGCGGCGAATGGCCGCGCGCTGTCGCTGGATGCTGTAGACGGGTTTTTAAAGATTGTTTCGCGCGCGTCGGACGGCCTCGTGCTTGGGGCACAGATAGTCGGTACGAACGCCAGTGATATGATTGCAGAATTTGGGCTTGCTATTGAGGCGGGGATGACCGTTGAAGACATTGCTTTGACAATACATGCGCATCCAACTCTGGGCGAAATGGCGATGGAGGCGGCTGAAGTCGTACTCGGCAAGCCGATTCATATTGCGAAGTGAGACTAAAAAAGGCAAAGAGATCTGACTGGAAAACTCTGTTCAGATCTTTTTGCCAACAGGGGGAGAGAAACACACAGGTTTATGATATGGCCGCCTGTGCGGCGTTGTAGAGCGGCATGAGCTGCAGGATTGCTTCTTCAAAAGTATGCAGCAGGCTGGCGCTGTCTGTATTGGTTAATTGTTCCGGGGTGAAGGTCAGGCCACAGAGCAAGTCAGCTTTTTTGACCGTTTGCAGACGCTGAAACAAAGCGTCTCTAGATGGTTTATCCAGCGCGGCTTGATTCAGCACGGCTTTCTTCGTGTGATCGGTGCTCCACGTATAAGTGCTTGGTAAGGCGGAGATTCGTTCATCTGCCAGCAGAAGGCGCGCTAATGGCGCCTTGCCGGCGTACTCATCAATCATTGCCAGCCAAAAGAATAGATAGTCTTCCCAAAGGCCTAGCTGGAAGTGTGGATACTTTTTATAACCGCGCGGATCACAGGAGAAGGCAATCCATGTACTGTCCGGGGGATTGACTGTGCGCCGCGCGTGTTTTGCCAAATGAGCATAATAAGGCTGCCCGGTTGTTTCAGTGAGAAAAGGGACGAGACGCGAAGCAAATGCGCGCAGTTTCGGCTGCACGGTCTGGCGGATTTCCTGCATGCGCGCCTCTAGACCGGGCACACGCATGACTGCGAAATCGTTTGTGGAAAAACGAGTCAAAGCCATAAACGGTCACAATCCTTTTACAAAGTTTTAATCAATAGAATTAGTCTATCATATTTTCTGAAGACGATGTTATTTGCTGATCCCACAAGCTGCGGCGATGATAGGCAGAAAAAAATTGCCGGATGGCAACTTAAAACGACGAACCGCATAGACTAAAGAAATAAATCAAGTGACGAAGTTGATGTCAATGGCCTATAAAATCCTTCCTGAAGGGATGTGTTTGACCAATGGAGCAGATTAATCAAACGCTAGGCAGAAAAGACGCGGAGATTCGAATACCCACACTGAGAAGAGAAATTGATGCAGAACTTGCTGCTTTGCATCAAGCGATGATTCGTCAGGACGCGGTGGCAATTAATCTTTGTAAACGGCATCTCGAAGTCCTGCGTCGGGAAATGATCCTTCTCGAGATTTAACGATTTAGTTAATCGGGCTTGCTTGATTTTGAAGAAGTCGAGCTGTTCGGAAATTTGTCCCTGTTCAGAAACACTGCTTGCTGTTGCGATGCAGTGTTTTTTATTTTATTGTAAAAGTGGGTTAAGATGGGATGAGTGACAAGTCAGGAAGGGTGAACGGTATGCAGACGATGAACTGGGCAGCGCTTGAAAAACGCGTGACTGAGTGGATTTATGAGGCGGGTGAGCGAATTAAGGGCTCCTTTTCAGACTCTCTTGACGTCCAAACGAAAAGTGCTTATAACGATCTTGTGACCAATATTGATCGCGCCACGGAACAATTTTTGATAGGTCAAATAAGATCGGTTTATCCAGATCATCAGATTGTTTCTGAAGAAGGATTTGGCGACAGACCCACCACGACGGACGGTTTCGTATGGTTTGTCGATCCAATTGACGGGACATTGAACTTCGTGCGGCAAAAGCGCTTCTTTGCGATTTCTATAGCGGTTTATCAGGACGGGGTAGGAAAAGCGGCATTCATATATGACGTCGCGGCAGATGAATTATTCCATTGCCTTGCGGGTAAGGGTGTGTACCGCAATAATGAACAATTGCAGCCGATTGCAGAATGCACGCTAAAAGACGCCATGATTGATCTCAGTATGACGTGGATTAAAAAGAATAAACGAATTGACGAGTCGGTGCTCAATTCGATCATTGAACAGGCAAGCGGCACCCGCTCGTATGGCGCCGCATCTTTGGAATTGGCCTATGTGGCCTGCGGCATGCTCAATGCCTATTTTACGATGCGTCTGGCTCCTTGGGACTTTGCGGCAGGCATTCTCTTAATTCAAGAATTAGGGGGCAAGGTGACCCGCGTCGATGGACGCCAAATTGATTTGTTGGCGGCGAAAACATCTCTGCTCGCTGCCAGCGGTGAGCTCCATGAGTGGATTGCTGCCCACATACGCCAACAAATAAGTGAAGGAAAATACGTGAACGAGCCGAATTCTGTCAACTGACGAATGCCGGCTCATTAGCTTGATTTATTTATTTGCTGTTTCGTTGCTGACGGGCTTTGGTGAAGAAACCAAGCCACATAAATACAGTAATTCCAATAATACTAATGCCTGTCAAGATAAGGCTGCTGTAGGCAATGCCCGCGGCGACGCCGATCAGGCCGGCGATCACGAGGACGGATAAGAACCAATAAAGAAAACGCATTCGAACACCCCCTTGTTCTATCTTAAGCGGATTTTGGGAAAAGCTCAACGAACAATGCTTAAAAAAAAGATGAAATTAATTTCAGCGGATTGTTTAAAAAATTGACAAAAAGGCTTAAATTGTGAGAGAATAATTTGCATGTGCAGATTTCGGTCTTGGAAGTTATCGGAAATTATGAGGAGAGTAAAGCAGAAATGACAAAACGCAGGGAAGAATTAAGAAATATCGCGATTATCGCGCACGTCGACCATGGGAAAACAACATTGGTTGATAAATTGCTGATGCAGTCGGGAACCTTCCGCGATAACCAGCATATTCAAACACGGGCTATGGATTCCAATGCGATCGAGCGTGAACGCGGGATTACGATTCTAGCGAAGAATACAAGCCTGACTTATAAGGATCATACAATAAATATTGTCGACACACCAGGGCACGCAGATTTTGGCGGCGAAGTGGAACGCATTATGAAAATGGTTGACGGTGTGCTCTTGCTTGTCGATGCTTATGAGGGCTGCATGCCACAGACCCGCTTTGTACTGAAGCATGCGCTTGCTGCGCATCTTAAACCGATTGTTGTTGTAAATAAAATTGATAAGCCGATGGCTCGTCCGGAGGAAGTTGTAGACGAAGTTATTGATTTGTTTATTGATCTTGGCGCCGATGAGAGCCAGTTGGAATTCCCGGTTGTCTATACGTCAGCGGTTAACGGTGTGGCTGGTATAGATCCGGAACACGTCGACCAGGATATGCACGTTGTATTAGATATGATTTTGAAAAACATTCCAGCTCCAGAAGATAACCGTGATCAAGGTCTCCAGTTCCAAGTGACCATGCTTGATTACAATGATTATGTCGGCCGTATTGGTATTGGCCGCATCTACCGTGGCAAAATTAAAGTCGGTGAAGAAGCGGCACTCGTTAAGAATGGCGGAGAGAAGGTCGAGAAATTCCGCATTACGAAATTATTCGGCTATCATGCGCTGAAACGAATGGAAATTAACGAAGCGGCAGCGGGTGACATCATTGCCATCACTGGTGTATCGGATATTGATATTGGTGATACGATTAATAACGTGGATCAAATTGCTCCGCTTGCACCGCTGCATATTGATGAACCGACGCTGAAAATGACCTTTCTTCCGAATACAAGTCCATTTGCCGGCCAGGAAGGTGATTTTGTAACGAGTCGTAAAATTGAAGATCGGCTCTACGCTGAGATGGAGCGCGATGTCAGCTTGAAAGTTGAATCGGCATCAGATTCACATGACTCGTGGGTTGTCTCTGGCCGTGGGGAACTGCATTTGTCGATCCTCATCGAAACGATGCGCCGTGAAGGCTATGAACTGTCCGTTTCTAAACCAAGCGTTATTACTAAAGAAATTGACGGCAAACTTTGCGAACCTTATGAATCGGTTCAGATTGATGTTCCGGAAGAATACGTTGGTTCTGTCATTGAATCAATGGGCAAGAGAAAAGCCGAACTGAAAGACATGCGTCAGGAACAGCCGGGACAGACACGCCTGACATTCATGATCCCTTCCCGCGGGTTGATTGGTTATCAGCGTCAATTCATGACTGATACACGTGGCTATGGGATTATGAATCATACGTTTGATCATTTTGCACCGTTCATTCGCGAAGAAATTGGCGGACGCCGTTCGGGTGTACTTGTTTCTATGGATCAGGGACAGACGACGGCTTATTCACTGGCTGCACTTGAAGATCGCGGTGAAATGTTTGTCGGACCAGGCGTCAGTGTTTATGAAGGCATGATTGTCGGTGAACATAACCGCGAAAATGATTTGACGGTTAATGTGACACGCGCCAAGCATGCGTCAAACGTCCGTTCTTCGAACAAGGATCAGACGGTAACTCTTAAAGAAGCGAGAAAAATGTCGCTTGAAGATTCGCTTTCTTATTTGAACGATGATGAATACTGTGAAATTACACCGAAAAGTGTTCGCATGCGCAAGAAGATTTTGACTAAAGGCGAACGTGAACGTTATGAACGGCGTGGAAGCAAGATTCCTAAATATAATGGATGATAACTAAAAGATAAATCAAGGGCCGGGGCATTGCCTGTTAACAAGCAATGCCCCGGCCCTTTTCCTATCCTTTTGGAAAATTTTCAGAAAGTCGGCTGAAAGAAGCTTCTTATTTACGAACGATTGGATTTTTTTCCGGAAATCGGGAAATGCAAGGTGAATTTACCGGTTGCCCATCTTTCCCGCGTCCGTTCACTGATTCGTTTATGGCATTCCGGACACATGAATGTATGAATCGGTCGGTTTCTTAGACGTTTGGACATGGGGGATTGGTCGTCAAGATCACAAATTTTACCACATAAAGCACAGGGCACACGCAAATGGAGCGCTCCTTTCTCTCTATTCTGATTTGAATAAGACGTGTACGAAATTGATTTCACGTACAAGTATACCAATTTTTAGCTGCATGAGCGAATTGATTGCTGTTGAAAACGGGCAAATAAACGAATGGTGAGAATTGTCTTTGCGTGGACATGCGTGCAGCAAAGTTTCTAATCTTGCTTTTTACGTGGACAGAATGTAAGATTAAATTTAGGTGTACATGGAGTGACAGGGGGGAGCAAATTGTCCGTTGATATGATGGTGGGCAGCCGTGAGAAAGCGTATGAACTGCTGCAAGCCGATGCACAGAAAATTGTCAAATTAATTGGGGTGCAAATGGAAAATTTGACGATGCCTCAGTGCCCGCTTTATGAAGAAGTATTAGATACGCAAATGTTTGGCCTATCCCGTGAAATTGATTTTGCTGTCCGGCTAGGTCTTGTTCGTGCTGACGAAGGTAAGGAGCTTTTGAGCTCGCTTGAACGGCAAGTATCAGCCCTTCACGAAGCATCAGTTCGAAAATAATAGATGGCTTTAGGCTCAAGACGCATGACAGAGTGGGAAAATGCGCTTTGAGCCTTTTTGTACGTTGAGAAAGTATAAAAATTTCAGCGGAATCAAGTATAAGAAAATTAGCTGTGAGTGAAAGGCCGGTAAGCATCTCAATGATAAAAAAAATGTTTCACAATTATGATTACTCTTTGCTTGTTGTCATGCTTTTGCTCATCGGCACCGGACTCATCATGGTTTATAGTGCTGGTTCTGTATGGGCGAGTATGATCATGAAACCTGCCCATCCGGCCGATTATTTCTTTGTGAAACAGCTCATCTGGTTTGTGGTCGCGATTCCGTTTGGACTGTTTGGCATGGTTACGCCTTACAGACTTTATCAGAAGCTTGTCAAGCCGATGATTCTTGGCTCGATTTTTCTCTTGATCGTGCTGTATCTGTTCGGCAGCGTGCGAAATAACGCGCAGTCCTGGTTATCATTCGGCGGTTTTAATTTGCAGCCGGCTGAAGTAGTGAAAATTTCACTGATTTTCTACTTGGCTTCAGTGTTTGAGCATAAGCAAAATAAAATAGAACGGTTCATGTCTGTTTGGCCGCCCCTTGCTGTCATCGTTATTGTCTTTTTTCTTGTGGCTAAGCAGCCTGATTTGGGGACGGCGATGATACTAATCATGATTTCCGGTATTATGGTCGTTTGTTCCGGCATGGCGTTTCGACATCTGATATTATTAATAGGGGGGGGAGCTGCTGGGATTATCGGTTATTTCGCCATGGCGATCTCGCATGTTCAATCCGGCCGCTTTGCCGCGGCCTACGATCCCTTCTCTGTTGCCCAGTCGACAGGGCGGCAGCTGATCAACTCATATATTGCCATTGCTTCCGGCGGTCTGTTTGGCAAGGGGCTTGGTCAAAGTATCGAGAAGACCGGTTTTTTGCCAGAGCCTCAGACAGATTTCATTATTGCTATCATCGGTGAAGAACGTGGTTTAATTGGTATTCTATTTATTATTCTTTGTCTCGCCTATCTTGTTTTTAGAGGCTTTGTAACAGCCGTTCGCTGCAAGGATACATTCGGCAGTCTGCTCGCCATCGGAATTTCCAGTATGATCGCTGTTCAGACGTTTGTTAATCTTGGTGCGGCGACAGGACTGATTCCTGTAACCGGGGTCACCCTTCCATTTATCAGCTATGGAGGCTCGTCACTGGTTGTTCTTGTTTTTTCAATAGGTGTACTTCTGAATATTTCATCTTTAGTCAATATGAAACGATCAAGCATCAAACAGGAGGGGAATAGAGAGAATGTTAAAGCATCCCATTAAGAAGCTGTTAGTCGCAAACCGTGGCGAAATTGCCATTCGCATTTGCCGCGCATGTAATGAATTAGGCATTCGGACAGTTGCTATTTTTTCAAAAGAAGATATTAATTCGTATCATCGTTATAAGGCGGATGAATCATATCTTGTCGGTCACGATAAAAAGCCGATCGAAGCGTATTTAGATATTGAAGGAATTATTGAGATTGCCAAGGAACATCAGGTGGACGCGATTCATCCAGGCTATGGGTTCCTGTCTGAAAATGCTGAATTTGCACGCCGCTGCGCTGAAGAGGGGATTATTTTTGTCGGCCCGCGTCCAGAGCATCTGGACACGTTTGGCGATAAATCGGCGGCCCGTGCGGCGGCGGTTAATGCGGGTATTCCAGTCATTCCTGGGTCTGGTGATGCTGTGGCGTCACTTGAAGAAGTTCGGGAATTCGGCCAGACGCACGGTTATCCGATTATTATTAAGGCAGTGCTCGGCGGCGGTGGCCGCGGGATGCGCATTGTGCGCAGCGAAAAGGGTTTGGAAGATGCGTTTGCTCGGGCCCGCTCAGAAGCGAAGCAGACTTTTGGCCAGGAAGATGTGTACGTGGAGAAATATCTTGATCATCCACGCCATATTGAAGTGCAGATTATTGCTGATGAATACGGTGAAACGGTGCATTTATACGAGCGCGATTGCTCGGTTCAGAGACGCCACCAGAAAGTCGTTGAAGTGGCGCCGAGTCGCGGTCTGGGAGAAGAACTGCGTCACGCGATTTGCGACGCTGCGGTCAAATTGATGAAAAGCGTGTCTTATTTGAATGCCGGAACGGTCGAATTTCTTGTCCTTCCGACGGGGCAATTTTATTTTATTGAAGTGAATCCCCGCGTGCAGGTCGAGCATACGATCACGGAACTTGTGACGGGTTATGATATTGTGCAGACACAGCTGTTTATTGCCGAGGGTTATGGCCTTCATGAGGATCCGGTGCTGATTGCTGAGCAGAAAGATATCCACACAAGCGGCTATGCCATCCAGTGCCGAGTGACTACAGAAGATCCGAGCAATAATTTCATGCCCGACACGGGAAAGATTGTGGCATACCGAAGCGGCGGTGGTTTTGGCGTGCGTCTTGATGCCGGAAGTGCCTATACGGGCTCCGTGATTACTCCTTATTACGATTCTCTGCTCGTTAAGTTGTCTACTTACGCGCAGACCTTTAAGGGTGCAGCAGCAAAAATGCTGCGTAATCTGAAGGAATTTCGCATCAGAGGCATTAAGACGAATATTCCTTTTCTAATCAATGTCGTCCAGCATCCTGATTTTCGTGAAGGCAATGTGTCAACAACCTTTATTGATACGACGCCGGAGCTGTTTTCCTTTGAGAAAAGCCTCGATCGCGGAACAAAAATGCTTACTTATATCGGCAATATCACGGTCAATGGCTATCCTGGTATTGCAAAAATGAAAAAGCCGGTTTTTGATATACCGCCGTTGCCGGAAGTCAAGCTGTCTGAGCCATTTCCGAATGGAACAAAGCAGCTGCTTGAAGAAAAGGGTGCCAAGGGTGTAAGTGATTGGATTTTGGCACAGCCAAAGGTACTTCTTACCGATACAACATTCCGTGACGCTCACCAAAGCTTGCTCGCTACACGGATGCGAACAAAGAATCTTGTTGAAATTGCCGAACAAACCGCTCACCTGCTGCCCAATTTATTTTCTGAAGAGGCATGGGGCGGCGCGACCTTTGATACGGCGTATCGATTCCTTCGTGAAGATCCATGGGCCCGCCTGCGCCGCATTCGTAAACGCATGCCTAATATTCTATTGCAGATGCTGCTTCGCGGGTCAAATGCAGTTGGCTATAAGAATTACCCGGACAATCTCATCCGTGCGTTTGTCCGCCAGGCTGCTCAGGAAGGCATTGACGTCTTCCGCGTGTTTGACAGTCTGAACTGGCTGGATGGCATGCGCGTGTCGCTTGACGCGGTGATCGAGAGCGGCAAGATTGCCGAAGGGACAATTTGCTATACCGGGGATATTCTCGACGGACAGCGTACGAAATATAATTTAGAGTACTATAAGAAAATGGCTAGAGCGATGGAAGATGCCGGGGCACATATTCTAGGAATTAAAGATATGGCGGGACTTTTAAAGCCAGAGGCATCTTATCGGCTGATTGCTGAACTGAAGGATACCGTGTCGATTCCGGTGCATCTGCATACACATGACACGAGTGGAAATGGCATTTATACGTATCTGCGGGCAATAGAGGCTGGCGTTGATATTGTTGATATAGCAGTTGAGGCACTGGCGGGCATGACCTCGCAGCCAAGCATTAACTCATTATTCTATGCATTAAGCGGCAACGATCGCTGTCCGGATATTTCAATTCATGCACTTGAATCGCTGAGCCATTATTGGGAGAAAGTGCGTGCCTTTTATTTTCCTTTCGAGAGCGGTATGAAGACATCGAATGCGGAAATATATAAACTGGAGATGCCTGGCGGTCAGTACAGCAATCTCCAGCAACAGGCAATTGCAGTCGGACTCGGTGAACGTTTTGAAGAAGTCAAACAAATGTATCGCCGGGTCAATCTGATGTTTGGCGATATCGTCAAGGTCACTCCGTCGTCTAAAGTAGTCGGCGACATGACCTTATATATGGTGCAGAATAACTTAACGGAAGACGATATCTACGAAAAAGGAGCCGGGCTTGATTTTCCGGATTCCGTGATTAATTTCTTTATGGGCGAATTGGGGCAGCCTTATCAAGGGTTTCCAAGGGAATTACAGAGCATCATTTTGAAGGGCCGGAAACCATTAACGGATCGACCAGGAAAACATTTAGAACCAATTGATTTCGTTGAGATTCGAGCGACACTTGAAGAGAAATTTGACCGTAAATTTGCTGATGATGAAGTCGTTTCCTTTGCTCTTTACCCTAAGGTATACACCGATTATCTGCATTTCTGCGAGCAATACGGGAATATCAGTGTGCTTGATACGCCGACCTTTTTCTACGGGCTGCGTCTCGGTGAAGAAGTTGCGGTTAATATCGAAGAGGGCAAAACACTGATTGTCAAGCTGATTTCCATTGGTCACGCGGGCAAAGACGGTCTGCGCACGGCCTATTTCGAATTAAATGGTCAGCCGCGGGAAGTCATGATTAAGGACGTGAACGTTCAATCTTCTGAAACTGTGCATGCCAAAGCTGAGAAAGATAATCCCCATCAGATTGGCGCTTCAATGCCCGGAACGGTTGTCAAGATACTTGTACGTCCCGGTGAGCGTGTCAAAAAAGGTGATCATCTGATGGTGACTGAGGCGATGAAAATGGAAACGACCGTTCAGGCGGCGAGTGACGGCGTCGTCAAGAAAATCTATGTCAGTGAGAACGATGTGATTGAAACCGGTGATTTGATGCTGGAATTACAGTAAGAGGCTGCGGGGCTATTGAAAGCAAAAAGGCATTGGCGAATTATCTCGCCAATGCCTTTTTTGCTCTGTTTACAGAAATAACGTTGTTCTTTTATGAAGAAATGCTCAATTAACGCGCTTCCCGCCATCTCAGGCCGATCATGAGCAAAATCATTAAGAGACCGAAAAAGCCGGTCACAAATAGCGAATGCAGCAACAGCGAATAGAGCGCCATCCGTGTTTCCAGTACAAGTATACCGGAGAAAGCCTGGAGTAGAAGAAAGACAAGAGCGAGAAACAGCAAAGTGCTGAGACTGGAAATTGTTTTATAACGGATGCGACAGATTATTAATGTGGCAACGACCCATAGAATAAGAATAAGGGCAGCCACGCGATGGATGTACTGAACGCCGACCCGGCTGACTAAGCTTACCGGAAACAGCCGGCCATTGACGAGCGGGAAGTCAGTGGCCGCCAAACTGGAATCTGTATGACGGACAAAAGCTCCTGAGTACATGACAAGATAAGTATAAATGCTTAATGCAGTGAAATTGAAGGACATGCCGCGCTTTATGGCCGGTATCAGACGGTGGCCGTGCGGATGCGTCTCTTCTATGACAACGAGCGCGAGAAGCAGATTGCTTGTGAAGGAAAGCAGAGAGACACCGAAATGAAGAGCAAGCACGAACGAGGAATTCCCCCAGACAACGGCGCTCATCCCAAGAAAAGCTTGAACGAATATCAATACTACAGACGAAACGGCGAGAAAACGTGCTTCCTTGACATGCTTCAATCGCGTCCAGACCCAGACGGCGAGGATAATAACGAAAATCGATGTGATACCGACAACCATTCGATGACTGAATTCGATCCACGTCTGATCTGAGGATGTGGTGGGCACGATCTGTCCATTGCACAGCGGCCAATTATGACCACAGCCATAAGCAGAGCCTGTATTAGTGACCAGTGAACCCATCAAAACGACAATTAAGATGGCAAAAGCAGAAAAAACGGCAAGGATTCGTAAAAGTCTGTCCCACATAACAATCACCTTAGTTTTAATGAACTAAAAAATGGATAAGAAACCACTTCTTAAGTTCATTTTAACAGATAAACTTAGAGGTGACTCGCAAAATGGTCTTAATAAGTATTCTATCAGCAAAAAACATTGTCCTAAATATGACATTTTTAAACCGGTTAACTGGGACTGTAATAAATTTAACTGTGATGAATATCATTGTGCAGAATCAAAGACAAAATGTGTCAATTTCGATATAATAGATGTTGGAAATAATTTATAGCAGCGTGTCCCTGCTGTTTACTAGCGTGCATGCAAATCACTGCATGTAATAAAAATGCAATTCCTATGTTTATTAATTCTAAGGTTGGCAGCAATCTATCATCGATGTAAATGACTGAAAGGACATTTTGACAAAGGGGGGATTTGAGTGATTAATAAAACAATAGTGTCTGGACAGATAACAGGCGGAACCGACAAACCCGCTGCACAGATGGCTTCGGGACCTACTGTAAAAGATGTATTTACAACAATAAAAATGGGAATCATCGTATCCAATCTGATTACGGCTTTTGCAGGTGCATGGCTGGCACTGTATTTTACCGATCGGTCGGCAACTGCCAATCTGCTGCAGCTGATTCTTGTACTTGCTGGCAGCGCACTGGTCATCGGCGGTGGGTGTGCCCTTAATAACTATATTGATCGCGATATTGATCCAATTATGGAAAGGACGCATGAACGGCCATCGGCAACCGGAAAATTAACCGGTAAAACGGTGCTTGCGATCGGATTTACATTGGCCGCAGCCGGGCTTGTGCTGCTGTTTGCGGCCTCTTCCAGTGCCGCCATTTTCGGACTCGTTGGCCTATTCACCTACGTATTAATCTATACGATGTGGCTGAAACGTGCGCATACGATTAACACAATCGTCGGCAGTATTGCTGGAGCCGTTCCGCCGCTAATCGGATGGGCAGCCATCGATCCGAGTCTTTATTCACCGATCCCATGGATCCTTTTCCTAATCTTGTTTTTGTGGCAGCCGCCGCATTTTCTGGCACTTGCTATTAAGCGTGTGGAGGAATACCGGAGAGCTGGCATCCCGATGCTGCCTGTGGTCGCCGGCTTTGCGATCACAAAGCGGCAAATGATCATTTATGTGGCTGCGCTATTGCCTGTTTCTCTGCTTCTCTATTCGCTCGGTATTATTTATTTGATCGTAGCTCTGCTGCTCGGTGGCGGTTGGCTTGGTTACGCGGTTTACGGACTGTTTACGAAAGATACGACGGCTTGGTCGCGCGTGATGTTTGTTCTGTCACTCAACTATATGACTGTATTGTTTGCGGCCATGATCGCCTCGACACTCATTTGACAGGCAGTGATATATGCTGACAGCGAACTTCCGAAACATCTGTTGGGAAATCCCGACAGATGTTTTTTCAATTTCTATAAGACTGCGGTTATAGCATTTTCTTGTCCAATCCTTAATAGAGTAGTAGGAGAACAGGACAAGGGGTGTGGATGATGAGACATTTTGAACCGCTTGAATCGCCGAACAGCCAGACAATGGGGACATTCTTCACGGCACATTTTGATGAAACGGATTGGGGCATGTATCCATTTATTTCTGATCAGTGCGCGCAAAGGAAACAAGGCCTGAGCGTCATGGAAAATGAAGAAGTGGTTGGCAGTACGCTGCTTGTTGGGAACACTTGGGAAAATGAGCGCCATACGGCACGTCTAGTGATTATCGTGCGCCCGCTTTGGCGAAGAAAAGGAATTGGTCGGCAGTTGCTGCAGAAGGCCGAGGAATTGGCGGGTCAACTCGATATTTGGCGGCTTGAGGTATTGCTTTCCGTGCACGATCGGGCCTCTCTTTTGTTTTTTGGAACATCTGGTTTTCAAGTTGAAGGCATTAAGCGAGCGGCTTTCAGCCGATCAGAGGAAGTAGTCGATGGATTCTATATGGCGAAGATTTTAAAATAAAGGATCGATCGTTTGCCATCCTGTTCTTTTGTCCAAACTGAAGAGAGACATTTGCGGGAGGTATAGTAAATGAAACAAACACGTACTATCTGGCTGCGGCTTTCTGTCGCTGTTCTTGGCTGGCTCTTCCTGTTGAGTTTGCCCGCTATGGCGACGCACGCTCCTGGGCGCGCGGAAGCGCATCAGGCCGAGCGGCAATTTACACCGGTTTATTTGTCGGAAAAACAGCTGGCACAGCAAATCAATAGAAAACGTCAGCGTGAGGACAAACCGCCGCTTGTTTATGATTGGGATTTGTTTCGCCTTGCCCGTTTATTTGCCCAGCAGTCGGCAAACGGTGAGTATTCGCTGCCTCGTTCAGAAAAAATAGATTCTCTTCTGAAGGGACTTGGACGCTCATCAATAAATAGTCACTATATAGTTAGCCACACGTCCCTAGCGGCAGCCCTCCCTGAAACATGGTGGACAAGCCGTGACGGCGTTCGATTGCTCCGCAATACACAGGCAACGGCGCTTGGAGTGGGCTGTGCAGCCAATGGAGAACGGCGGACGTGGGTTGTTCTTTATGCGACGCTTAAAGAGTCAAATCACTGAAACTTTATCCTTGCTGTAACGTATAATTAATCTCGTAAGTTAGTATGCGCTTCTTATAATAAAACTTAAGCGTTATTCACTTATTTTTTGAAAAGATTGACTGCAGAGGAAGCCATTGATGATATGCAGGAAGAGGGAGAATTCGATGCGTAAAACCAATAGTATTATTTTTATCATTGCCCTTTTGGTGTTTGCCAGTACCTTCCTGCTCAGCCTCGTCAGTTTCCCGGGATTGAACGCGGACAAGCCATTGTCCAGTTCTTCTGCGCCATCCAGCGAACCTCGGAAACTTTCATTCATAAAGACACCTTCCAGTGGCGTTTATCGATTGCTTGGCAAAAAGGATTCGGAAATTGTCCGCATATATGGTAAACCTGAGCGTGTAGATCCAACGAATTACGGCTATTCGTGGCATATTTATGGCATCAATACAGAGAACTATTTACAAATTGGTATTGATCAGCGGACGAATCGTGTCACGACAGTCTATGCGCTTGGGGCGAATTTAAAGACCGGTCCTTTTCCTATCGGTGCGTCTTCGCAGAAAATATTTTCGCGAACGCCGGTTTCTGACGATGTGGTGCTGAAGGATTCCGCCGTACAGATCGATTTTGAACTTAACGAAGAAGATATGATGACGCGACCGCTGCTTAAGCTTGGAGACAATTGGGTGCAATTAAATTTTGATCATATTGCCGATAAATTAGTTGCCGTCCGCTATATGAATGCGGAGGTCCTTAAAATGATTCATCCGTATTCGCTGACATACGAAGGGGTTTTGCCGAAGAGGCCAACGATCAGCGCCACTGAATGGCCAACCATTGACGCGGCAAATGATCAAGAAATCTTTGACATTAGTAATTTACTGCGCGCTCGCTATCAAAAGAACAAGCTTATCTGGAACGCAGCCGCCCATACCGCGGCATTCAAGCATAGTAAAGAGATGAAGGTTAAAAAATATTTCTCACATGATTCCAAATGGTCGGGGAATTTGCAGACGCGTCTGCAAGCAGAAAAAATACAATTTGAAATGGCTGGTGAAAATATTGCCGCCAATTATCCGGATGCGCCCGCGGTCAGCCTCGGTTGGTTAAACAGTCCGGACCATCGCGAGAATTTACTCAATAACGCGTTCACCCAACTTGGCGTGGGTTCCTATCAGCAATACTATACACAGGACTTCATTCGCCCATAGCCATTTGCCAACTTGGCTTTTTTCTGGATGAATGCACAGCTTTTACGCTGCTGATTATGATAAAAGGAGAGTGATCATCGGAAAAGGAGCTGGTGGCAATGGTTGCGGAAAAGACGAATGAGTCGGTTCGAAAATTTAAAGTGTTTATAAAAACCCATCCGGAAATTATCAGCCATGTGCGAAAAAATGGACTAAAATGGAATGATGTATTCGATGATTGGGCATTGTTTGGGGACTCGTCGGAGCTTTGGGCGAATTATGGTGTGAATGCGGAGAAGAAGCCTTCGTCTGATCAGACAGATGATCGCCAAACCGGCGCCCAAGGGGATAAAAAAAGTGACAGCGCATTTTCTTGGACGAAAATTCTGGAAACGCTCGATACACTCGATACAAAACAATGGCAGGAACGATTGGATACACTAAGCAGCGCTCTAGGCGGACTGCAGACGTTTATTGGCCAATTCAAGCAAAAAGAAGAGAGCAAAACAGAAGGGACACCTGCGAATACAGCAGCTGCTCACACTCCCCAATCCGAACGGACGCAACCGGTCTATACGCCGCCTCAACGTATAAGACGCAACGGCCTGTTTAGAAAGGACTGACCGACTGATGCGTAAAGAGATTCAAGTGTATTTGGATGAACACACGGATCAGAAATTATTTATTCGCCTCCATCCGGAGTGGTATCGCCGGCTGAGCCGTGACCCTGGGCAGCTGAAAAATTTGAAATCCGCAGCAGATGTATTCTATGGCCGCACCTTTCAGCAACGTGTGGATCGGTTTAATGAGCAGGCAGGACTTTTTTCAATGTTAATGTCAATGGTTCAGGCGATGGGCAATAGTCAAGGCGGAAACGGATAACGCGATTTGCACTATGAATGGAAGTTTCCCATCGTTTGTTGTAGTATTTAAGTATTGTGGGGGTGTGACTTTGATCGCCAATCTTGAAACGGCTCGCGTGTTGGATCACGCCGATAATCTAGCCAATATGATTATTACGTCAGACATATTTTATGATTATACAAACTGCCGTCAGGCGATCGCGTCTGACGAGCAAGCTCAGCAGCTCATTCATAAATTCTTGATTGTCAAAGCAAAATATGAAGAGGTGCAGCGATTTGGCCGGCACCATCCTGACTTTAAACCGGTCATACGAGAGATGATGACAGCTAAACGGACAATGGATCTCTATCCGCCGATTGCTGAATTTAAACGTTCGGAGAAGAAACTCATGGATTTACTGGCGGCAATCAGTACAGAAGTAGCCCATTCGGTGTCTGACTCAATTATGGTACCCAATGGTGATCCATCCTTTGATCGAGGCTGTGCTTCAGGCGGCAGCTGTCATTGCCAGACGGGTCATTAACTGGCATAAAGGGAAAAGAACGTTAAACTGAGGTGAACTGGAAAATGCCTGATTATAAACGCGACAGCCTGATTATTTGGCTGTATAACACGAAATATATACGCGTTCTGAGGCGGTACGGTTATGTGCACTATGTGTCCAAGCGGATGAAGTATGCGGTGATGTATTGTGACCAAGCGCAGTCAGACGCGGTCATCAGCCAGCTTTCCCGGCTTAAATTCGTGAAACAGATTGAGCGCTCATTTCTTCAGGAAGTGCGGACAACCTATGAAAAAGGGAAAAATATACACGAACAGAAGGACGAAGTTTATAATTAACGTGAGCAAACGCGTGGTTTCGCTGATATCATATACATTCTTAATATATTAGAAAAACTTGGCGAAGCCAAGTCCTTTGGACGAAGGCTGAGCCTTAGTTTTTCTTATACTTGGTTCTGCTGAAATCTATATACTTTCTTAACGCTTGAATTGTCAAATCAAGCGTATAAAAAAACCCGCAGAACTCTGCGGGCTGTCTCAATGCATCTATGATGCAAGACAATGGGAGAGGAGAAACCGGCGAAAGCTTATGGGGAAACGTAAGCTTCCGCGGTTGGGTCAACATCTCGAAGGATGCTGCCAGTTCTCAGCTTCGCCATTATTGCAGGTTTCTATACATTCAGACTATCAGTCCGCCGAAAAGGCGAGCGGCTGCGTGTTGAGAGGAATGGTTCCGTGAGAGTAATTGCCGGGGAGAACAAAGGACGCACGCTGCACACAATTGCAAGTCAACGGACGAGACCGACAACCGATAAAGTAAAAGAAACATTGTTCAATATGATTGGCCCCTATTTTGACGGCGGAGCGGTGCTTGATTTATATGCCGGG
Source organism: Sporolactobacillus sp. (assembly GCA_047718535.1). GTDB lineage: Bacteria > Bacillota > Bacilli > Bacillales > Sporolactobacillaceae > Sporolactobacillus. The sequence goes on along the minus strand of JBDNRH010000002.1, from coordinate 87,081 downwards.
AGCGGTGGCCTGGCCATTGAGGCGTTGAGCCGCGGTGCAGCAAAAGCTGTTCTTGTTGACAAAGCGGCTGCCGCTTGCCGTGTGATTCGCCAAAATCTGGTGAACTGCCGCTATCAGAAGCAAACCAGTTTATTGCAGACGGATGCAAAAAGGGCGCTTGAGTTATTGGCAGAGCGAGGAGAACAATTTGATTATATATTCCTTGATCCGCCTTACGCACAGCAGCAGCTTGTCCGCGATATTGATTTCTTAATCAGTCATGCGCTGCTGCGCCGGAATGCCCTGATCATTGCTGAACATGAAGATAAAGTGATCCTTCCTGAGACTTTTGCAGGAAATTGGCGTGTATGGAAATACCGAACGTATCAAGGTAAAACGGCTCTCTCGATTTATCGGCAGGAAAGATTAGAAACGACGGAAGGGTTGCAGAATGAGTGAGCGAACAGTTATTTATCCAGGCAGCTTTGATCCCGTTACTTACGGTCATCTGGACATCATTTCGCGCGGTCTCCATGTGTTTGATAAAATTATTGTTGCCGTCCTGAATAATTCCCGTAAGGATCCGCTGTTCACTACTGAGGAGCGCGTTGCAATGCTTAAGAAAGCAACTGCGCATTTGGACGCTGTTGCTGTTGACAGTTTCGATGGGCTGTTAATGGATTATGCCAAGACAAAGGGTGTTCCGGTTATTCTCCGTGGGCTGCGGGCTATTTCTGATTTTGAATACGAGCTGCAGATTGCGGCTATCAATAAAAATTTGAGCCCCGAAATTGAAACGTGCTTTATGATGACCAGCAATAACTATTCTTTCTTAAGCTCAAGCATGGTCAAGGAAGCGGCTCGATACGGCGGTAACGTTTCCAATCTCGTGCCGCCTCCGGTTGAAGCAGCGCTGAAGACGAAATTTCATGGCGGGCAGAAATCATTTTAATCCGTTCTTTGGTGAGTCTTGATGGAACAGACGAGTCAGTGAAAGAGCGACAAAACTGACTAGCACTGCTGCTGTAATGAGCGAACCGCTTGCAAACAGAGAGTCGGCATAGCTATTTATTGGACGGGCGAACGTGGTCACAGCGGTTGTGGTCAGCCGCGCGTCGATGGCCAATAAATGGTAGAGGAGCAGCGCGAGACAGGCTGAGAAAGCGGCCTGAATCAGACGGCCAAATAGGAACGGTTTGACGTTGAGCCCCGCCTGGGAAAGAATACTGACAGCCTGCGCCTGGATGGAAAACCCGCAAAATCCGAGCAAGGCGCTGACGAGAACGACACGCTCAATCATCGGCGCGGCCGATTGGCCGATTTGTTTGGCACCAATCGTCAATTCAAAGAGACCGGGAACGAGCGCATGTCCGAGTGATGAACTCCATCCGGCAAGGGTAAAGCACCGTTCCAGAATCAGACCAACGATGGACACTATGCCAACTTGGGCAAGCAGCTGATAAATCATCGAGAACAGGCTGATAAAGCCGCCCACCGCGAGCAACGTTTTAACCGATGAATTGACAGCGTCTCCAAGCATTTTTCCAAACGGCTGGTAATTGTCCATTCGTTCATGATGCATTTGATCAAGGGCGGAGCCGAAGGTCACCATTCGTCTATGTTTGTTGACTGCTTGAACGGGCGGCTCACTTTTGTAGTAACGCATCACGAGACCCACACCAAGATTGCTGAGATAATGGGCGATGGCGAAAACAATGCCGAGAGCAATCTGCCCGAAAAAACCAACTGCGGTAACACTGAACAAGAAGAGTGGGTTGCTGAAGTTTGTAAAGCTTGATAAGCGTTCAGCTTCGATTTTGGACAGCTTTTTTTCCTGATAAAGCCGGGCGGTCATCCGCGCACCAGCGGGGAATCCGGAGATCATGCCCATCATCAAAACGAAGCCGCCGATACCCGGAACTCGAAAGAGCGGACGCATGATCGGTTCAAGCAACGCACCGGCAAACTTGACGACACCAAAGCCAATCATCAATTCCGAGAGTACAAAGAAAGGGAAGAGCGCTGGGAATACACTTTTCCACCAAATTTCTAGGCCGCGGAAGGACGCTTGTACAGCAATGTCCGGATAACGGACCATCAGCGCTGCCAGCGTTACAGATCCGGCAGCAAGAAGATAAGTTGTGCCTCTTGATTCTTTCATGCCTTTCTCCTTTTCTTTGGGTTGCGGTAACCTGTCTCCATTCATCATATGAAATGTTTTGCCAGCTAGACCACTGGCTCGTGACGCGGAAAAAGAATGAATCGGCGCCGTTACCTATATACTAATAATCAATTGAACGATGACGTTTTGTCTAATCCAAATAGGAGCGTATGTGATGCGAGGAAAATTAAAAATTTGGCATGGACTAAGTCTATTGCTGGTTGTTCTTCTGATTGCTGCTTATTTTATTCGCCTTCCCTATTTTGTTCAGAGTCCAGGTAACGCGCAGTCGATGGCGGGTCTGATTAAAGTGAACGGCGGTCAAAAGATAAACGGAAAATATTCGCTCGTTTATATTTATCTCGGTCAGGCTAATATCTATGACTATCTGTGGGCGCGTTTTGACGGGAATCGCTATACGACGCTTGTCAAAGAAAATACGGTGATGCTGCCCGGACAAACGACGAAAGAGTATAATCTCATTCAGAATAATTATATGCGTAATGCGCAGCAAAGCGCGGCTTATGTCGCCTATAAAGCATCCGGACACAAGGCGCGGGTGACAGGTGAAGGTGTTTTGGTACTCGATGTAATGCCTTCAATGCCAAGTGCGAAGGTACTGAAGAGCGGAGATATTATTATTGGGTTGAATAATCAGCGAATCAAAACGTATGACGAACTCGACAGGCGGGTGAAGAAAATGGCGCTTGGTGACCCTTTACGGTTGACAGTGTTACGCGGGGGAAAAACAAAGCATGTAACCGCAGTAATCGCTAAATTTCCAAAAACAGCTGCTTCAGGAAAACAGGCCATTGGTATCGGAATTTACGAAGACAATTATTTTAAGACGGCCGTGTCACCGAATATTCATTTTGCAATCCGAAATATTGGCGGACCTTCTGCCGGATTGATGATGGCGCTTGATATCTATGATCAATTGAATGCTCATGACTTGGCGAAGGGACGTGCGATTGCCGGTACGGGGACGATTGATCGGGATGGCGAGGTTGGACCTATCGGCGGTATTGAAGAGAAGATCGTTGCCGCGAATCGCTCACATGCCAATGTGTTTTTTGCACCAGAAGCGGACAATGAGTACAAGGACGCGCAAAAGACGGCTCGAGCGATTGGTGCATCGATGAAAATTGTGCCTGTCCGTACCTTTCACGATGCCGTCACTTATCTTGAGCGCAGCAAAGACTGATGGTTAAAGCATAGTCTTCAGTAGCCTTTGCGCAGCGGCGCGTGCCCGGTTTCTGAGGGTGCAGTTTTATCGCGTGCCGTCAGAAAGTCATAAATTTGTCCAGCGCGAAGATCGATGCTGAGATCATCAGGATGGTGACGCCTGATTTTCGTGATCAGCGGCAGATCGATCGTCTTTCTCTGTTCGGAAAGGTAGCGCTGGCCGACTGGCGACATGCCGAGCAGGCGCAAATAAGTCGGTGCGCTAACCGCCGCTGCTTTGGCTTCATTTTTCAGCGTATGTGTAAGAATATGCGTACATAGGCGTTGGAGGCGTACCCACGTATAACGCTTCGTCTTTATCGCGCCAATAAATTGCTCGAATGAATTTGCTAACTGAATCCATTTGATCAATCTGTTTTCAATGCCTTCCTCGGCTTCGTAAAACGTTTGGAGCTGGCCTCTGGGTGCGGCGAGCAACGTGTATTTTAAATAGGGGAAGAAGCGCTCCCAGCTTGCCAGACTGCCTTGCCGCTTCTGCTCATTCAAGATGGAAAGCGATGCTTGCGGGAGCTTATCACGGAGCTGCAGCTGCCAATCGCTACTTGTTTGCAGCACATGACGAATGCTCGTGGCGCTGGCAATTGTCGCCTCGGCTGCAAATTGAATGTCCCCGTGAGCCGCTGTTTGCCGCTTGAAAGTGACTGGCTGGATGGTGCCTGCACCGTGACGGATCGCTCGGATATAATGGAAGGCAAGACTATTATTCGGTTCACGCAGGTCGGCGAACGGTCCGCTTTGGCCTTGGATCACGGTCTGATAGGCAGCTGCGTGGGCATTGGGGTAGCTGATTCCTTGACTCAAAGCAGCGGCAAGGGCGTTCTGATAGCGACTCGAATGCATTTCAATTTGCTCGATGCTGTTGATGAACGGCGCGATTTCGCCGTTTTCGCTGCCAAACACAAGATGGCTGACATGCAGGGCATTAAGCAGCGCGACACCGCCGCTGGCAAACGTATCTGCCCGGCCGACAGCATAGACATAAGGCAATTCAAACACGAGATCGACGCCTGCAGCAAGCGCCATTTCGGCGCGTGACCATTTGGAGAGTATGGCCGGTTCACCGCGCTGCGTGAAATTACCGCTCATCACGACAATAATTAAATCAGGGCGGAGCGTTTCGCGTATTTTATTAATTTGATATAAATGCCCGTTATGAAAGGGGTTGTATTCGGCAATAATTCCAGTGGCACGCATTATGTTTTCCCTCTTTTCCGCGGAACTTTGTTTCAGCGGTCTGTGTCATTTATTTTACCATAGTTGCCGGTACTGATCTTGTCAGGATTGCTAGTCGCGTATAGTATATAAATACCCGCACAATCAGTTATGCCGATTGACAATCTGTTGGGCAGCGATTATAATTACTCATGTTGTCTAGAGGTGGTTTATTATGTCTTTATCCTGGTCCATCCCGGAGTTACTGAGTTATAAAGCCAAGGGATTGAATTTTGACGAAGAAGTTGTATTGCCTCTGGAATTGTTTCGCTCGGATCCTGAAGTTAGACGGCTTTCACCGTGCGAAGTGAAGGGTGCTGTTGAGTTTGCTAAGCGCTCGCTTACTTTTCACTTGCAGATCAAAGGGACAATGGTTCTGCCCTGCGCGTTGACCTTGGCAGATGTACCTTATCCTTTTTCAATCGATACTTCAGAATTATTTTTGCTGAATGGTTCGAAAGCGGATAGTGAAACGGATGATTTTGTTCATTCTGTTGAAAATGATCGAATCGATCTTATTCCTTATCTTGTGGAGGCTATTTTGGTTGAAAAACCAATGCGCGTTATCAGTGAGCAGGCTGCGGCTGAACAAGAATTATCCGGAAAAGGCTGGTCGCTGATGAATGGAGAGCAGGCAAAGCAAAAAATTGATCCAAGATTAGAGAAACTCAAGAATTTCTTTAATGATTAACTAGAGGTTGAGGAGGTGTGAACCGTGGCAGTACCGAAAAGAAGAACGTCTACAACGCGTAAAAACAAACGGCGTACACATTTCAAACTTGCTATGCCGGGCATGGTAAAGTGCGAGAACTGCGGTGAATATAAATTAGCGCATCGTGTATGTCCGAATTGCGGCTCATACAAAGGTGAAACAGTCGTAGAAAAATAACACAGATTTGATTGGAGGAAGCCCTTGGGCTTTCTTTTTTTTTATACTGTTTTTCGGCAGTCGGTCAGCCTTCACCGAATCGGCTGGATGAAATTAATGATTCTATCAACCCTAGCAATTGCATAATGTTGGAAGCAGGAGCGGATCATCTATCCATTCTATTAGAAGAGAGGGGAACACAAATCATGCCATCGATCAGGCAAGACGCGTGGTCGCATGAAGAAGACGAGAAGCTGGCGGAAATTATTTTGAAGAGTATTCGTGGAGGCAGTACGCAGCTGGCTGGATTTGCCGAAGCGGGCGAGCTTCTTGCTCGGACACCGGCCGCCTGTGGTTTTCGCTGGAATGCGACGATGCGTAAGCAGTATGAGCAAGAGTTACAAGATGCAAAGGCGGCGCGCAAAGCAATGAAGGCGAAGCGAACCGTTCAGACCGTGGAGCAGATGGCCGATGCCACGCCTTACGAATGGAAAAGCCATGAAAAAGAGGCACAAATTGATCAAATGATTGCATTTCTTAATCATTTAAAGGAGGGACAGACAGGCAATCAGGAACGGGATCGTCTCGAGACGCTTTCTCTTAGAAACGAACAGCTGGAAATAAGCAATCGAGAGCTTAAGAAAGACTATGAAGCGTTAAAGGAGAACTATGCGTCGTTGCTGCACATTCTGAATTTGGTTGATCGGGCGAGAAAACAAATACCGTTTGATACAAGTATACATTCTGAACAAAAAGAAGCTACCAGTGTTTGAAGAAATCAATCGTTAACGCCTTGTGCCAACGACAAAACAGAGGAATGGCTCCAATGCCTTGCGCCGTCAGTGGCGCTAAGGCATTTTTTGATCGATTTTCATCTGAAAATAAAAACAATACACTGCTTATATGGCCATGCTGAAATCAATTCATTTTTTTTTAGATAGAAAAAAGGGTTTTCTTGCACAGATGGAGAATTTCAAAATAAAGTGGTAGAGAGTGGGGGATTGTGGTAAAGTAGGACACATGGGAGGGGAGCCATCCATGTTCATGGGCGAATATAACCATAGTATCGACATGAAGGGACGACTCATCCTTCCTGCCAAATTTCGTGAAGAACTGGGAGAAACTTTTGTTGTAACTCGTGGTTTAGATCAGTGTTTGTTTGTTTATCCTCATGCGGAGTGGAAACGGTTGGAAGAGAAATTGAAAACACTCTCTTTCACAAAGAAAGATGCACGTGCGTTTACTCGCTTTTTCTTCTCGGGTGCCAGTGTTTGCGAACTGGACAAGCAAGGACGGGTATCGATTAGCACAGGCCTTCGTGACTATGCACACTTGCAAAAGGAGTGTGCGGTTATTGGCGTATCCACACGGATTGAAATTTGGAATCAAGAGATATGGGCAGACTATTTCCGCCAGTCCGAATCTTCGTTCAATGATATTGCGGAAAGCCTGATGGATCTTGATCTTTAATGAACACAGGTTGTGTCGATGGGAGTCTTGTTTTCATGTTCCACCATGTGACTGTATTGAAAAATCAAGCAGTAGCCGGTCTTGCGATTAAACCGCACGGCCTATATGTGGACTGCACACTAGGCGGCGGTGGCCACAGTGCTGAGATTCTGAAGCAATTGTCACATGGAAATGGACATTTATTTGCTTTCGATCAGGATGAGGCAGCACTGAATGCAGCATCCGAGCGCTTGCAAGCCTATCGCAACCGGGTCACGTATATTAAATCCAATTTCCGAAATTTACAGAATGAGTTGGAATCACGTGACGTTCACCAAGTGGATGGCATTCTCTTTGATTTAGGTGTGTCTTCGCCGCAATTCGATCAGGCGCAGCGCGGCTTCAGCTATCAGCAAACGGGACCGCTCGACATGCGCATGGATCGTGATCAAGCGCTTGATGCGGCGACAATTGTGAACGAGTGGTCCTATGAACAGCTTGTCCATATTTTTTTCATGTACGGTGAGGAACGTTTTTCCAAACCAATTGCCCGAATTATTGAAAAGGTGCGCGCCGATCATCGCATTCAGACAACCGATGAGCTCGTTGAATTGATTAAGCAAGGGATCCCCGCTCCCGCCAGACGTACAGGCGGCCACCCTGCCAAGCGGGTGTTTCAGGCGCTGCGTATTGCTGTAAACGACGAGCTTGGCAGTTTGGAGGCGGCGCTGCGTCAATCAATACAGCTTCTGTCAGTTGGTGGGCGGCTTTCGATTATTACGTTTCAATCATTAGAAGATAGACTATGTAAACAATACTTTAAAAAATATAGTGATCCTCCGGAATTGCCTCCCGGCCTTCCCGTTGTGCCGAGTGATCAGCAGCCGCTGCTTCGCCGAATCAACAGAAAACCGGTGCTTCCAACCGCAGAGGAGCTTTGCGCGAATCGTCGCGCACATTCAGCGAAACTAAGAATTGTTGAGAAAATTCGAATGATTAAGGAGGATGAACGATGAGTCAGACTGAGCGCGTGTTGAATGGTCAAGAATGGATTGCCCCGAAAAAGCAGGTTCGGCAGGAGCCGGTGGTATTACCAAGGCATGTGACTAAAGGAGAAAAAATTCTTTGGATGCTTGCGGCATTCATTATTTTTGGACTGGCAATGGCAATTGTCTCCGGTCAAGCGCGTCTTTTTTCCACATCGCGCGATATTGCTGTCCTGCAGAACAAGCTTGACAATCAACAGAAAATCACACAGCAATTAAAGTCTGAGTCGGACAGCCTCGGTTCCCCAGAACGAATTGTTCAATTTGCTGAAAAAGAGCTTGGTTTGCAGTTGAATGTTAAAAATATCAAAGTACTTCCTTGAGGTGGCTTTTTCCCATGCGCGTGCAAAAAAGAAATTCAATAAACAAGGCGGTTGGATTTGTCGGCATTTTGATCATGCTGACTTTTTTTATCATTATCGGAAGATTTGCCTATATAGCGCAAATGAAGACAATTGATGGACACCAGCTGATTGCACTTGGAAAAAGGCAATGGTCTGAAGTCAAATTAATTGATGAAAAAAGGGGCACGATCTATTCAAGCAATGGTCAGATTCTTGCCGAGGATGTCCCCGCCTACACACTCTACGCTGTGCTTTCACCGAAGGCGGGGGATTATGTCAAGGATAAGCAGAAAACAGCTGAAGAGTTGGCGCCTATCCTTAAAATTAGCCAAACGGCGATTCTAGAGAGACTGAATCAGAAGGCCTATCAGGTTGAGTTTGGCGCGAGCGGACGCATGCTCAGTTATGCGACGAAGAATAAAATTGATCGGCTGCATCTGCCAGGCATCTATTATATGACCGAATCCAAGCGGTATTATCCTGAACAGTCTACCGCCGCCTATACAATTGGCTTTACGCAGACCAATCCAGATACAAATGAACAGAAGGGTGTATTCGGCATTGAACAGTATTTGAATCGTTATCTCACCGAAAAGGATGGATCCGTGCGTTTCTACAGGAGCCCAACCGGCATCCCCATTCCTGATCAGCAGCAGCATCTGTCGCACGCTTATCCGGGAGATAACGTCTATCTGACACTGAATACGCATGTTCAGACCGTTCTCGAACAGTCGATGGCGCAGGTGAATGAAGAGTATAAACCGGCAACAATGGTTGGTATTGTCTGCAACCCGAAGACCGGAGCGATACTCGGCATGGCCACTTATCCGACTTTCAATCCGAATAAACGCAATATCAAGCAATTCAATAATTTGGCAATTTCAGATCCGTACGAACCGGGTTCTGTCATGAAAACATTTACTATTGCTTCCGCCATTGATGCAGGGGTATTTAATGGCGAGGCGACCTACGCTTCTGGAAGCTATCAGACCGATGGCGGGACGATTCATGACTGGGATCGTTCAGGCTGGGGAACCATTAATTTTAATCAAGCCTTTGAGCTGTCGTCAAACGTGGGGATGTCTGTGCTTGTTGATAAATATTTGAAGCCTGACCGCTTTTATACGTACTTAAAGAAATTCGGCTTCATGAATCAGACGGGGATTGATTTACCCGGTGAGGGCGATAGCCGTGTGAACTGGCAGTATAAAATTGATCAGCTGGAAGCCTCGTTTGGCCAGGGGTCTGCGTTTACCGCCATGCAGATAGTTAAAGCGGCAACGGCGATTGCTAATAATGGGAAAATGATGCGGCCGTATGTAATCGATAAGGTCGTTAATCCAGATACGGGTAAAATCGTGCGCCGTGACCAGCCGAAAACAGTCGGTTATCCGGTATCGGCGCAAGCGGCAAAGCAAACCCGAACATTGATGCGTCAAGTCGTCAGCAACCATCATGTGGTTGGTGATTACGGTGCGACTGGTACTGCCTACGATCTGCCGGGTTATGATGTCATTGGCAAAACAGGCACCGCACAGATCGGTTCAAAAAATGGCTATCTTGTCGGCAAAAATAATTATGTATACTCCTTTCTTGGCATGGCTCCGGAGAAAGATCCGAAATTAATTGTTTATGTGGCCGTCAAACAGCCGCATCTCAAGCCGACTGACCTCGGTGAAGAACCGGTGGAAGCGATTGTCCGTCCGGTGATGACGAGCAGTCTGCAGTATCTACAGGTTCAGAAAAAGACGCAAACTGCGAGTGATATCGCTCAAGTGAAAGCCTATACGCTTGATAATCTTGCCGGCATGCAGATGAACGATGCTGCCGAGAAAGTAAGGGCAAACGGCTTGGATCCGATAACCGTGGGTGATGGGACCGTCATGCAGCAATTGCCTTATGCAGATGAGAAGCTGATCACGGGAAGTAAGGTTATTCTCTATTCAAATGATAACCCGAAGATGCCCGATATTAGCGGATGGTCATTGGCAGATGTGATGAAACTGGCTGAAGTCACAGGACAAAAACTAATGATAAAGGGCAGCGGATTTGTACAGACCCAGACCCCTGAGGCCGGCAGCCCACTGAAGCAGGGGGGAACGTTTACGGTACAATTCAGCACGGAGCCCGAGGCTAATCAGCCTTCGCAGCAGGAATCAGGGAGTGAGTCTGATTCCGGATCCTCAGCAGGCACGCAGCCGTAAGCAGAAATTTTAACAAAGCATTTGCTTTGTCAGCACGCAGCCCGTTCTATTTTCTTCCGACCGCACATAAAGGTAGGACAAGAAGACAGGAGGGGCTGATTTTGCGTGTATCTCAGGTGACTGTAAAAAAACGACTGTTTTTCATACTTATTGCCGGCCTGTGCGTATTCGCTGTATTCATTGCCAGATTGGTTTATGTGCAGATTTTCAGCAATCAAGCATTGACGAATAAAGCGCTCCAAGAGTGGGGGCGAGATATCCCATATGAGGCTGAACGCGGCAATATTCTTGATACGAATGGCAAAGTTTTGGCGACGAATGTCAGCAGCCCGTCTGTACTCGTTGTTCCTCGGCAAATTCAACCGGAGCAGCGGCAGGCCACTGCATCCGCTCTCGCCAAGGTTCTGCAGATGAGCCAGGCAGCCGCCTTGACGAAAATTACGAAGAATGAGTCGATAGTGCGGATAACCCCCGAGGGTCGAAAGATTTCCAATGAGAAGGCAGCGGAAATTCGTTCACTGGCCCTCCCAGGTGTTTTTATTGCTGAAGACTTTAAACGCTACTATCCTCATGGCAATTTCTTAGCGCACGTTCTTGGTTTTACGGGGATTGATAATCAAGGATTGACGGGCCTTGAATCCTATTATAACAGCGGCCTGCAAGGAAAAAACGGACATGTTTCTTTCTACGCCGATGTGCGCGGCAATCGGATGAAGAATCTTAAAGACGAGTACACGCCGCCGGTGAGCGGTGCCAGCCTTGAACTCACAATTGACTCGCGTGTGCAGCATATCATTGAGCGTGAACTGGATAATGCAGTTGCTAAATATCATCCGGAAAATGCGCTGGCGATAGCGATGGATCCCAATACAGGCAGTATTTTGGGAATGTCATCGAAACCGGATTATAATCCGGAAAATTACAAAACGGTCAATCCTAAGGTTTATAATCGCAATCTGCCGATTTGGAAAACCTATGAACCGGGTTCAACATTTAAGGTCATTACATTAGCGGCAGCGCTGCAGGAAAAAGTGGTGAATTTAACCAAAGATCATTTCTATGACCACGGAGCGATTGATGTGGCTGGCACATTATTGCATTGCTGGAAAAAGGGGGGCCACGGCTCGGAAACATTTCTTCAGGTTGTGCAGAACTCATGCAACCCGGGATTTGTCGCGCTTGGCCAGCGGCTCGGCGTGAAAAAGCTGTTTTCCTATATTCATAAATTTGGTTTTGGCTCTAAAACAGGTATCGATTTACAAGGTGAGGCAAAGGGTATTTTGTTTAATGAAAAGAAGGTGGGACCGCTTGAGCTGGCAACGACTGCCTTTGGCCAAGGTGTATCGGTAACCCCGATTCAGCAAATTGCGGCCGTATCGGCAGCCATCAATGGCGGCATTCTTTATCAGCCTCATCTGGCGAAGGCGTGGTTAAATACAGAGACAGGGCAGACGCTCAACCGGATTGAACCTGTCGCCAAGGGCCGGGTGATCAGCGAAAAAACATCCAGTGAAGTACGCCAAGCACTGGAGAGCGTCGTCGCTTTAGGAACCGGCCGTAATGCTTATGTGGATGGATACCGGATCGGCGGCAAGACCGGAACCGCGCAGAAAGTTGATCCGAAAACTGGCCGCTATATGCAAAATAATTATATTCTTTCTTTTACGGGTTTCGCGCCGGCAAGCGACCCAAAGATTGTCGTCTATGTTGCGATTGATCATCCGAGGAATACCGTGCAGTTCGGCGGTACGGTGTCGGCGCCGATTGCGGGCAAAATTATCGGGGACAGTCTCAGCGCGATGGGTGTGGCAAAGCAGCAGGGCGGTCCCGAAAAGAAAACAAAATGGCCGGAAGCGTCCCCGGTGACTGTGCCGAATTTGGTCGGTGAAACAAAGGATGAATGGATTAATGACGAGTATGACTTGAAAATTAAGGCAGTTGGCAGCGGCGATACCGTCACGATGCAGTCGCCACGCAGCGGTGTGAAGGTCAAACAAGGTTCAACAATAATGATATACTTAGGTGACAAAAATAAAACGGACGATTAAAATAAGCAATGGACAGAAAAAGCCGGAAATGCAAAAGTTCCGGCCTTTGTATTAGGTATCGTTTGCGCCTTGGGCATGCTCGCGGACCACATGATTTGGCCGATGAATGCTCATGATAAGAACAGACACATTTAAATTAAGCTGTAGCCGCGCTGCAGGAACTGAAGTAAGGACGTGTTTTTATGAAACTGGCTGAATGCCTGAGGGCACTGGCCGATTATCGGCAAATTGGGAATGGGAATCCGGAGATTGACCGGCTGACAATTGATTCGAGGCAGGCCCAAGCGGGTTCGCTGTTTTTTTGCATTAAAGGACATACAGTAGACGGCCATCATTTTGCGCGACAAGCAGAAGCAAATGGGGCTTCAGCGATCGTTGCTCAGGAAGCGATTGATGTTTCTGTGCCTGTCATTTATGTCACCGATACACATCGTGCACTGGCGATGACTGCGGACTATTTTTATCAGCAGCCGAGCCGTCACTTGCATTTAATCGGCGTGACGGGTACGAATGGCAAGACAACAATTACATATTTAATTGAGAGAATTCAGTCTGCCTGCGGATTGCCGACAGGGGTCATTGGAACGATGGGTGCGCATTTCGGCAGCTATCACGCAGCCGTTATCAACACAACACCCGAGGTGCATCTCATTCATCGCTATTTGGCGGAAATGGCTGAAGCAGGTGCGCGCTCAGTTGTGATGGAGACCTCGTCCAACGCACTTTACGACGGACGCGTGCACGGCTGTGATTTCAATATTGGTATTTTCACGAATCTGACAGAAGATCATCTCGATCTGCATGGAACAATGAAAGACTATATGTATGCGAAGAGCTTGCTTTTCTCTCAGCTCGGAAACAGCTATCACATGCAGGAGTTAAAGGCGGCGGTACTTAATGCCGATGATCCGGCGTCGACGGTTTATCAGCATATGACAGCCGCGCGTGTAGTCACCTATGCCATTGATCGGGAAGCTGATTTTTCAGCTGACGCCATTCGTATTACGCCTCAGGGGACGACATTTTCGCTGCATTATAAAGGGCAAACGTATCCGCTGTCGATGCAGCTGATCGGCAAGTTCAATGTATATAATGTCTTGGCAGCGATTGCGGCCTGCAGGCTCAAGGGGCTGGCGATTGAACAGATACTCACGGCTGTTGCGACGATTGAAGGTGTTTCCGGACGATTTGAGACGGTCAACGCTGGACAGAATTTTTCCGTTATTGTCGATTATTCGCACACACCGGATAGTTTGGCGAATGCATTGGCAACGATCAAAGAATTCAGTTATCATCGAATTATTACAGTTGTCGGCTGCGGGGGCGATCGGGAACGCGGCAAGCGGCCGATAATGGCTAAAATAGCTGTTGAGAACAGCGACATAGCGATTCTGACGTCTGACAACCCGCGTACCGAAAATGCAGACAGTATTCTGGAAGAAATGGCATCCGGGGTTATCGGCTGTGCCTATCATAAGCTCACAGATCGGCGTGAGGCGATTCGCCTTGCTGTTCGCATGGCCGCAGAAGGAGATATTATTTTAATTGCCGGTAAGGGTCACGAAACGTATCAAATTATTGGCACAACAAAGCATCATTTCGATGACCGCGAGGTAGCTAGAGACGCAATTTTGGAAAAGTTTCATATGAATGACAGATCTAACTAAAGGGGAATGCAGATAATGAGTATAGGTGTGGATATCGTTCGTGGTCAGGCGATCCAAGTCAAAGGTTGCTGTGAGCAGTTGGACCAGCTGACAATTATGACGGACAGCCGTAAACTGGTTGTCAATGGCTTGTTTGTGCCGCTTATCGGAGATACATTTAATGGACATCAATTTCTCAGCCAAGCGATTGAAAATGGCGCGAAGGCAGCGCTGTGGATGGAGCGGGAACCGATTCCGGAATCGATACCGGAGAAATTTCCACTCTTTCTTGTTCGCGATACACTCGTTGCCCTGCAGAGTATGGCTAAAGCCTATCTGAATCAATGCCGTCCGAAAGTTGTTGCTGTGACCGGCTCCAATGGAAAAACGACGACAAAAGATATGATTTACAGTATCGTCAGCCAGGCACTTAAAGCCTATAAAACGCAAGGAAATCTAAATAATCATATTGGTCTGCCGATCACCATCCTTTCTATGCCAGCGGATACGCAAGTCTTGATTCTGGAAATGGGCATGAATCATTTTGGTGAACTGACGTTTCTCAGTCAACTGGCGAAACCAGATATCGCGGTTATTACGAATATTGGTGAATCACATATCGAATTTCTTGGCAGCCGGGAAGGCATTGCGGCGGCCAAATTGGAAATTACCAATGGGCTGAAAAAACGGGGAACGCTGATTATTGATGGTGATGAACCACTGTTAAAGAAGGTTAAGACGAACGCTTTTGAGATTATTACATGCGGGTTCACTGCGGGCAATGATTGGATGATAACCGATGTCAAGGAAGGGACGGACGGCTATCACTTCTCTTTGAATCATGGGCAGAATGTTTATAAAGTTCCGACGCTTGGCCGTCACAATGTGAAGAACGCAGTGTATAGTCTGACAGCTGCTAGACTGCTCAATATTAGTCCGCAGTCGATCCTTACCGGGCTGCAGCATTTGAGCTTGACTAAAATGCGTTTTGAGAAAGTACGCGGAGTGAATGGTGCGCTCTTAATCAATGACTGTTATAATGCCAGCCCGACATCGATGAAGGCCTCACTGGAAACCTTGAAGATGCTGCCAGGCTTCACAAAACGTGTGGCGGTGCTTGGTGATATGTACGAATTAGGCGCAAATGAGAAGCAGCTGCATCGCAGTGTGGCCGAGGTGCTGCGGGCGCCGATCACGCATGTAATTACTATTGGCGGACGCGGAGCCTGGATTGCCGAACCGCTTCTTGAGCAGGACACTCCTTCGCTGACCGTAAAATCATTCCAGCAAAAAGGGGATGCGCGTGCGTACCTTGCGTCGCTGCTCGATCCGGAAACAGTCATGCTTTTTAAGGCCTCGCGTCTGCTTACGTTGGAAGAACTTGTGAACGATTTAAGTGAAGTTAAACCAGTTAACGGCTAATCGAGGGGGCGCAGCGCTGGAAACAACAACGCGATGCCTGCTTCATAAGCTAGCCATTAGTTGATTTGATAAGCTGGAGTTAAGGAGCTAACGATTCATGACATTATTTTATCTTTTTGGGTTGGCTATTTCGTTTCTTTGCACATTGATAATTGCACCGCTTGTTATTCCGATGCTCAGAAGGCTGCATTTCGGCCAGTATATCCGCGAAGAAGGGCCGAAGAGTCACCAGAAAAAAGCAGGAACACCAACAATGGGCGGGGTTATTTTCCTGATCAGCTTAATCGTTGCTGTTCTTGTCATGGCAGTCAAATATCATCTTGCCGATCAAAATACGTATATGCTGCTTTTTGTCACACTCGGCTTTGGCCTTGTTGGATTTATTGATGACTTTATTAAAATCGTGATGAAACGCAATATGGGGCTTACGTCTAAACAAAAAATGCTTGGACAGATTGTGATTGCCGTTGTCTTCTGGTTTTTTGTCACGCGTTACGATTATGCAACGTTTCTTCAGGTGCCTGGGACGACTTGGATGATTGATTTACATTGGCTATACCCATTATTTGCAGTTTTTCTGCTGGTCGGCGTGCCTAATGCGACCAATCTGACCGATGGCATGGATGGTCTTCTTTCAGGACTTGCGGCTATTGCTTTTGCTGCCTATGCAGTGATTGCGATCGCTGCGAACAGCCTCGGTATCGCTCTTTTCGCGATGATTATGCTTGGAGCGGTGCTCGGATTTTTAATTTTCAATGCCCATCCAGCAAGAGTATTCATGGGGGATACAGGTTCGTTAGCCATTGGCGGTGCACTTGCCGGAATGGCGATTCTGACTAAAAGTGAGCTATTGCTTGCAGTCATTGGCGGGGTATTCGCCGTGGAAACGCTGTCTGTCATTATTCAAGTCGTATCGTTTAAAACAACGGGCAAGCGTGTATTTAAAATGAGTCCGATCCATCATCACTTTGAATTGTCTGGGTGGTCGGAGTGGAAGGTTGTAACGGTGTTCTGGGTCGCTGGTCTGGCGCTAGGCTTAATTTCAGTTTATCTGAAAGTGGGGATTGGTCAATGAGACAGACAGTTGTTTATTCAGGGAAAAAGGTGCTTGTGCTCGGCCTTGGCAAAAGCGGCTATGCTGCGGCTAAATTACTTGACGAACTCGGTGCGCACGTAACCGTGAACGACAGAAATGATTTGTCCAATGACGCCCACGCCAGTGAATTACGCGCCTTGGGCCTGCGGGTTGTCGATGGCTCTCACCCGCTGACATTGCTTGATCAAACCGATTTGCTTGTGAAAAATCCAGGGATTCCATACAGCAACCCAATCGTCAGCGGGGCAAAGAAAAGGCAGATACCGATTATTACCGAGGTAGAAATCGCTGGCCAAGTGTCGCTCGCACCGTTCATCGGGATTACCGGTTCGAATGGAAAAACGACAACTACCATGCTGATTGGTGAGATGCTTAAAGGTTCGGCGAGGGAGCCGATTGTTGCTGGTAATATCGGCACGGCATTGACCGCTGTCGTAGAGAAGGCGACAGCTTCGCAAGTCATTGTTGCCGAACTGTCCAGTTTTCAATTGCTTGGCACTCAGCTGTTTCGGCCGTCTATCGCCGTTGTTTTGAATATTTTTGATCACCATCTTGATTATCACGGTACGGTTACTAATTACGCTGAGGCAAAAGCGCGAATTACGGCCAATCAGACAGCGGATGACTTTCTTGTCTATAATGCCGACAGTGAACGTGTGGTTCACTTCGTCGCAGCAAAAACAAAAGCGGTACTCGTACCGTTCAGCGCCACTCGCATAGTCAAAGAGGGTGCCTATGTGCAAGATGGCATCGTTTATTTTAAAGGTGAACCAATCATTGCGCGTGACGAGATTGCCCTTCCCGGCGCGCATAATCTGCAGAATGCGCTGGCTGCGATTGCCGCGAGCCGCACCGCGGGCGCCAGTGCAGAGGCAATCGCTCACGTCCTGCGAACATTCACTGGTGTCCGTCATCGTCTGCAGTTTGTTGGCAAGATTCAAGGACGGTTCGTTTATAACGATTCAAAAGCTACGAATATTCTTGCCACTGCGCAGGCACTCAAAGCATTTCCGGGGAAAGCTATTGTTCTGCTTGCCGGTGGCCTCGACCGTGGCAATACATTCGATGCCCTTGTTCCGAGTCTCAAGACTGCCTCGATAAAAACTGTGTTTTTATTCGGTGAAACGACGGAAAAATTGAAAGAAGCCTGCACGCAGGCAGGGATTTCCTCTATTCACTGCGTTGCCAATGTGGAAGCGGCGGCTCCGGAGGCGTTTGCGGCTTCAGAACCAGGCGATGTGATTCTGCTGTCACCAGCTTGTGCCAGTTGGGATCAATATCAATCATTTGAAGTACGCGGAGACATTTTTATCAACGAAATGAATACGTTTAGATAAGGACAGGCCGGGTCATTGGGTTCCCGGAATATGCCTTGTCTGAACGGAGTGTTGTGCATGTCGGAACGGCGATCAATGCCGGATCGCATTTTACTCGTGACCACCCTTCTTCTTTTGATCATCGGACTGATCATGGTTTATAGTGCGAGTGTCGTTTCTGCGTCCAATAAGTTTGGTGACTCCCTTTACTTTCTGAAGCGCCAGGCGCTGTTTGCCGCTGTTGGTGTCGCATTGATGCTTGCCGTGATGAAGGTCGACTATCACAAGTGGAGAAACTATGCCCGGCTAGGCATTGCGATTTGCTTTCTATTATTGCTGCTTGTACTGATTCCGGGCGTCGGTCTGGCACGCGGCGGCGCACGCAGCTGGCTTGGTATTGGCGCCTTCTCCATCCAGCCATCGGAATTTATGAAATTTGCCTTGATCATTTATCTTGCCAAGCATTTGACGGAGCATCAGAACCAACTTTATCGTTTGACAAAAGGGCTAATGGCTTCCCTAGTACCTGTGCTCGCTGCCTTTGCTCTGATCATGCTGCAGCCTGATCTTGGTACGGGCATGGTGCTTGTGCTGACCTGTCTGACTATGCTCTATGTCGCCGGCGCTCGCGTCAAACATTTTGCAATGATGGCACTTGTCGGGCTGACTGGACTCGCTGCCTTAATTATTTCTGCACCTTATCGTGTTAAGCGGCTGACGTCCTTCATCGATCCTTGGCAAGATCCGAATGGCAGCGGGTTTCAGATTATCCAGTCGCTTTTGGCTATCGGACCGGGTGGACTGTTTGGATTCGGGCTCGGGCAGAGCCGGCAGAAATATCAATTTCTGCCGGAAGCGCAGAATGATTTCATTTTTTCAATTATTTCTGAAGAGCTGGGCCTGATTGGTGCCTCTCTTGTCCTTCTGCTGTTTTGCGTGCTCCTGTGGCGGGGAATCTTAATCGCGATCAAGGCCCCTGATTTATTTGGCAGCTTACTGGCGATTGGTATTACAGCGATGATTGCAATTCAGGTGATGATTAATATTGCTGTTGTGACGGGATTGATTCCGGTAACAGGGATTACGCTGCCCTTCCTAAGCTACGGTGGTTCATCGCTGACTTTGATACTCGTGTCCGTTGGTATTCTGCTGAATATTAGCAAATGGACAGATTGATTGCGATTGCTGTAAGTTGGGATTGTATGACGTCGAGGATGTTTTGAAGCCGGGCATACCGGTTTTTCAGACATCCTCGTTGCTTTTTATGGTGTAGCTTATAAAATAATAGAGTACACGATTAAATGCGCAGAGCGATCTGCCGATAAAGAGAGCGAGGAAGGCTATATGGCGCGCAAAATCATTTCTCTGGAGGACCGCCTGCCACAATTGAAAAAGGAGCGGAAGAAAAAAGCAAATCGGCGGTTTGCTCTGTATGCCCTAGTTTTCTTCCTGCTGCTAATCGCCGTTGTCTATTTCCAGTCACCGCTCAGCCGGGTCACCGACATACAGGTGAGTGGTCAACAGATTGCCAGCAAAGCGAGTGTTCTAAAAGCGAGTGGTCTGTCTATGCGTACGCATATATGGGATGTCCATGCAGCTGCCATTGAAAATGGGATTAGGAAATTGCCTAGTATTGAACACGCAGCTGTCTCCATTTCTTTTCCAAACCGCGTGTCCATTCGTGTACAAGAATATGGCCGCAAAGCCTATCTGCTTCGCGGTGGACGGTATTACCCGATTTTGGAGAATGGATCGACACTGCCGGCACTTCGTGCACAACAGCTGCCAATGGACGCACCGATTTTAATCGGATTTCATAAAAAAGAGGCTTTGAAACAGGTTGCTGAAGGGCTTGCTCACATTCCACAGGCAATTATCCATACGCTCTCTGATATTCATTACATACATCGCGCATCCAGCGGCAATGATTTGATGCTTTATATGAATGATGGGAATAAGGTTGTCGCCAGCACGCGAACTTTTGCGCAGAATATTCGCCTCTATCCGGAAATTGCTGCCAACCTTCCGAAGGGAAGAACGGGCACGATTTATTTAAGTGTTGGCAGCTATTATGTGCCCGATTCAGAAAGTACCGGAAATAAGTAATGGGCAGCTGCCGGGGGAAAGAAGTCCCGGGAAATATTTTGAAAAACAGGATTAATTATATCTTTTCTACTGTATCAAGTTGGTGTAGACTATACATTAGTTGCCAAGCTTTTTTCCTTGTTTTGCGGAAAAAGCAGTTGGACTATGGGACCTATTTCCTGATTATGTAGTTTGTCCAGCATTGGAATGATGTTTTTCTGTTAAAATGAAGGGATATATTATTATTTTGTAGAATACAAAGAAGTAGGATATTTTCTAGTAAGAAGAACAGAGTGTGACAGATTAGCAAATAGGGCTGTGGAATAAATTATGCTGCGAAAGCAATATTGCAACCGAATCCGAACATCCCTGAATAGAGAAAAAGATTACGAGATTAAAGGGGGTGCCACTAGTGAACAGCAAAGATATTTACGTGAGTCTGGATATCGGATCGTCAAGTATAAAAACAATTATTGGTGAGATGGCCGGAGGCTCTTTCAATATCATTGGTGTTGGCGAGGCCGTTTCTTCCGGTATTAAGAAGGGCTCAATTGTTGATATTGATGCCACGGTTCATTCTATTCAGCAATCGGTTGAACAAGCTGAACGAATGGTCGGCTTAAGCATAAAAAGTGTGATTGTTGGCGTTTCAGGAAATCATATTCAATTGCGGGACTGTCGCGGAATAGTAGCTGTGGCCAGTGAAACTCACGAAATTGGCGATGCCGATATTGCGCGTGTGATCGATGCGGCACAGGTGCTGTCCATTCCTCCCGAACGAGAAATAATTGACGTGATTCCGGAACAATTTATCGTTGATGGTGTTGACGAGATTCATGACCCGCGAGGCATGATCGGTGTTCGTTTGGAAATGGAAGGCACGCTGATAACGGGTTCTAAAACGGTTCTTCATAATGTTCTCCGCTGCATTGAACGGGCAGGCCTGCAGATTTCCGATGTATGTCTGCTTCCTCTGGCCGCGGGATCGGTTGCGCTGTCGGACGATGAAAAAAATCTTGGTGTCGCGCTTGTCGATATTGGTGGAGGTGCGACAAGTGTCGCAGTCTATGGCCAAGGCACGCTGCTGTCAACTTTTGAACTTCCTGTTGGCGGCAATCATATTACAAAGGATATATCGATCATTAAACGCATTCCGTTTGATGAAGCTGAACAAATAAAAAGGAAACATGGAACAGCGTTTTCTTCCTCCGCTTCGGAAGAAGATGCTTTCTTCGCTTCACAGATAGGCAGTTCAGCCAAACAAAACTTAACACAGGTTGACCTCGCTGAAATTATTGAAGCGCGGATGGGTGAGATCTTTGATATAATCGGTGAAGAGCTTGATCGGATTGGCATTTACGATCTGCCTGGAGGAATTGTTTTGACCGGCGGTGTTGCTGGAATGATGGGCATACTCGATTTGGCCATCCAAAAATTCGGCGCGAACGTACGTATTGCTGCTCCAGATTATATCGGTGTGCGGGATCCTAAGTTTACATCGGGAATTGGTCTGATTCAATTTGCTTACCGCAATGTTAAGGTTCAGGGAAAAGAAGTGGCTGCCGCGATTGACTTTGACGGGGCTTATGAGAGTTCACCGAAACCGGCAAAAGTGAAAAACAGTTCATCGGGGAAAAACAAGGATCATCAGGGCGTCACAAAGCGCTTTAAGAATTGGTTCAATATGTTTTTTGATTGATCGGCGTATAACTGGACGTCATGTTTTCATCCATCGAATAATGGGTGAACGGTCTGACAAATGGAAAGAGAAAATAACTACCTCTGAATGGGAGGAAATGAACGATGGAGTACGATTTGCAAGCAGATCGCCTGGCTAATATTAAAGTCATTGGCGTCGGTGGCGGCGGAAATAACGCAGTGAACCGAATGATCGAAAGCGGTATTCAAGGGGTGGATTTTGTTTGCGCCAATACCGATGCGCAGGCGCTTAAACTGTCCAGAGCAACCATCAAGCTGCAATTGGGTGAGAAACTGACACGCGGACTTGGTGCCGGAGCGAATCCCGATATTGGCAAAAAAGCGGCGGAAGAAAGCCGCGATCAAGTGGAAGAAATTCTGAGCGGAGCTGACATGGTTTTTGTCACAGCGGGAATGGGCGGCGGAACAGGAACCGGTGCCGCGCCTGTTATTGCAGAAATCGCTAAAGAAGCTGGCGCCTTGACAGTAGGTGTTGTCACGCGACCGTTCACTTTTGAAGGCAGAAAACGGGCGAAGCAGGCGCAGCTTGGCATCGCTACGCTTAAAGAAAAAGTGGACACGCTGATCGTTATTCCTAATGATCGACTGCTGGAAATTGTTGACAAAAACACACCGATGCTTGATGCGTTTCGCGAAGCAGATAATGTATTGCGGCAAGGTGTACAAGGCATTTCCGATCTGATTGCTATTCCGGGACTGATAAATCTTGATTTTGCCGACGTTAAGACGATCATGACGGAAGGCGGCTCCGCTTTAATGGCTATCGGAATTGCCTCTGGTGAAAACCGCGCGGCTGAGGCTGCAAAAAAAGCCATTTCCAGTCCATTGCTGGAAAAGTCGATCGATGGTGCCCGGGGTGTCTTGATGAATATAACGGGTGGCAGCAATCTGAGTCTTTATGAAGTGAACGAAGCGGCCGATATTGTCGCTACGGCTGCCGATGAAGACGTCAATATGATATTTGGATCGGTGATTCGTGAGGAATTGGAAGATGAAATCGTGGTGACAGTGATTGCAACGGGATTTGATGAAGATATTTCATCGGCCAGTGTTTCTGAACCGATCAGTCATCACCGTACATCGCCATCACGTGCGCCGGAGGCCGACCCTGCGCCGGATACACGGAAGCTGAAAGAAAAAACCGTACACGTGCAGCCTGTTCGCCGTCAGCATAGCTTTGAAGAGGATGAAACGCTCGATGTACCCACTTTTCTGAGAAATAGGCGCAATAAAAATCAGTAAAATCATTGATCGCGTGAGTTTTCTCTCATTCGTTTAATTTTCTATTAAAAGACAGCAACGTCGCCTGGTAAGCCGGCGTCTATGCTGTCTTTTTCTTTGCCTGCATCTTTTTCGCCGGATTCCGTATTTCGTTCCTGCAGCCCTTACTCCGACAAAACTAGTCAAAAAAGGCAGACACGGACTGACAGACAATCACAGACAAGCGCAAGTATACTAGTGCTAAACCTGTATAAAGAGGGTGAGAGATTGGTTGTCTACCTCGACGCTGTTTGGCTGCTCAATTTGCTTATTGATGCCTGTCTGTTGAAATTGACTGCGTGTATGATGAAACGCGAGGTGCATTGGATTCGGCTCTGGAGCGGTGCTTTTTTTGCTTCGCTGATTGTACTCATGCTGTTCTCACCGCTTGCCTTTCTCATCGATGGACCAATGGGCAAACTAGGATTTTCTATCCTGATTATCTTCATTGCTTTTGGGTTTCACAAACTGAGCGCCTTTTTGCAGAATCTTGCCGCTTTCTATTTTGCTGCCTTCGCCACCGGCGGCGGACTCTTCGCTCTCCATTACTTTATGCAAAGCGAATCCGTTTACGCCAAAAATCAGTTTTTAGGTACTATGTCTTATGGCGATCCGGTCAGCTGGATTCTAGTCGTCTGCGGCTTCCCGCTGCTTTGGTTGTTTTCAAAGCGAAGGATCGATCACGTCGTGGTGCGAAAATGGGATCAGTCATTATATGCCGCGGTCTCTCTCTCAGTTGAGGGCCATGTGATCCAAACAAAGGGAATCATTGACAGTGGCAATAAGCTGCGCGATCCGCTCAGCCGGCTTCCGGTTATCTTCCTCAGTCATGACGCGTGCAAGGAGAAATTGCCGAGCGCTTTGTTTGAACAGGAGCCATTGCAAGACAGCGATTGGATCGAGCATTTACCTGAAAGCTGGCAGAGGCGGCTTGCACTTATTCCTTATCAAGCCGTGGATGGCAATAAACGATTCATCTGGGCTTTTCGTCCGGACCAGCTGACGCTTGATCATCAGCGGCATCGGTTTGTGACGAATCGAGTCCTTGTCGCGCCTATGCGTCATACGCTGAGTTCGGAAAATGAGTTCGGCTGCATTCTTCATCCGGATTTACTGCTTAAAGGCAAGGACGTCCAGTCTGCCTAAGCAATTGCGGCAAGACATCAGCCATTCATAGATTCATTCGGGAAAAAAGGGAGATGATTTCAATTGAGAAGAATAGTTCGGAGCATATGGACGAAAATTTTGCAATTGCTGCATATCAAGCCTCATGAAATTTACTATATTGGTGGTAACGATGGGCTGCCTTCCCCGCTGTCGAAGGAGGAAGAGGCGGAAATGATGGAGAAACTGCCCTCGGGCGACCCGAAGATCAGGGAAATATTAATTGAACATAATCTACGCCTTGTCGTGTATATCGCGCGTAAATTCGATAATACGCGGATTAATATAGAGGATTTAATCAGTATTGGGACAATCGGATTGATCAAGGCTGTCAATACATTTAATCCGGAGAAAAAAATAAAGCTGGCGACTTATGCGTCTCGCTGTATTGAAAATGAAATTCTCATGTACCTGCGGCGCAATAATCGGACACGCTCGGAAGTTTCACTTGACGAGCCTTTGAATGTCGATTGGGATGGCAATGAACTGCTGCTCTCTGATGTGCTTGGGACAGAAAATGATGTGACGACGCGGCGTATGGAACGTACAGTTGATCATACGCTGCTGCAACGGGCAATTCTCATGCTCAGTGATCGGGAAAAGGAAATAATGATGCTGCGGTTTGGGCTCGAAGGGGGAAAAGAAAAAACGCAGAAAGACGTTGCCGATCAACTCGGTATTTCTCAATCTTATATTTCGCGTCTTGAAAAAAGGATTATTAAGCGCCTAAAAAAAGAATTCAGCAAAATGGCTTGACGTGGTGCGTCTTTCGCTTCTCAGCGGGAATTTGCCGTGCATAAAAAGACTGCCGAGGGAAATACTTGTGCTTGTACGGGTTCAAAACGTTTTGCGCCTTAATTTTCAATGATAATGGGCAGACAAAGCGCAGCAAACCGGAGGAAGCGGCTAGGGACTTGAGGACTGGCCCTTCCCGATGATTTTTACAGCAAGCGCAGGCAATAGGGGGTTCCTTTATGGCACGGCACAAAGTTGAGATTTGCGGTGTCGACACATCGAAGCTTCCTGTGTTGACAAATGCAGAAATGCGCCAGTTATTTACAGAGCTTCAATCGGGACAAACAGAGGCCCGCGAGAAGCTGGTGAACGGCAATCTGCGTCTCGTACTCAGTGTGATTCAACGGTTTAATCACAGGGGGGAATCAGTCGATGATTTGTTTCAGGTCGGCTGCATTGGTTTGATGAAATCAATTGATAATTTTGATTTAAGCCAGAATGTTCGTTTTTCGACGTATGCCGTACCAATGATTATTGGTGAAATTCGCCGTTATTTGCGTGACAACAATCCGATTCGCGTCTCGCGATCGCTTCGTGACATGGCCTATAAGGCTTTGCAGGCGAAAGAGCGCTATGTCAGTAAGCACTCGAAGGAACCGACAACTGCGGAACTGGCGAAAGAACTCGATTTACCGATTGAAGATGTCGTGTTTGCCATGGACGCTATTCAAGATCCGGTCTCATTATTTGAACCGATTTATAGTGATGGCGGCGATCCGATTTTCATCATGGATCAAATCAGCGATGAAAAGCATAAAGATCGGGATTGGGTTGATAATCTCGTATTGAAACAAGCGATGGCCAAATTACATGAGCGAGAAAAGCGAATCGTGATGATGCGTTTCTTCTACGGGAAAACGCAGATGGAGGTGGCCGAGGAGATTGGTATTTCCCAAGCTCAAGTGTCGCGGCTGGAAAAGATGGCAATCAAAGAAATGAATCAGGATATTGGTTCCTAAGCGCTTGCACAGTCAAGTGCTTTTTTTTACGTCTCAATTTCATTATCGTCCCATATAGTGAAGAGAGACAACTTAGGGGGGACGCAGCTATGCCAAGAATTTCTGATTTTCAGACGAAGGAAATTGTCAATGTCGAAAACGGCAAACGGCTTGGCCACATCGGTGATCTTGATGTGAATCTGACAACGGGACGAATTGAAAATTTGATTATTCCTGGATCGGGTAAGGTCATGGGGTTGTTCGGCCGCGAGAATGACATTGTTGTACCGTGGAATAATATTGTCCGAATTGGCGATGATGTCATTCTCGTACGCTTTTATCATGGCTCAGAAGCCCCGACAGCGGATAAGGATTATAAATAACAAGCGCTTTAATGCGGAATATGGTAGAATTAAATAAGATTTTAGTGCTTGATGTGTTGAAGGAAGGGGCAATATGGCAGACGATGTCTTTTCGCTGAGGAACCAGAGGGCGCTCTTTGTTCCGCCGATTGCCGCTCGTAAGGGAGAAATTGTGCCTGGGTTTTCGCTGCGCACTGGTGGAAGAAGCAAGCCGCCGTGGGCTTCTCTGAATCTTGGACTCCATGTGAGTGACATGGACACAGATGTGATTGCCAATCGGGAATTATTGGCGGGCGATCTCGGACTTCCTCTTGAACGGTGGATTTTTGCTGAGCAGGTGCATGGAACAGAGATAGCTACGGTGTCCGCAGCACAATGCGGCTTCGGCGCGCGGACATTGGCGACGGTGATTAAGGGAGTCGATGGGCTGATTACTCGGGCGCCCAATATCTGTTTGGCGTTATGTTTTGCCGACTGCGTGCCGATTTATTTTTATGTGACTGATCCGGCGGCGGTTGCTATTCTTCACGCGGGATGGCGCGGTACGGTCGGCGAAGGCGCTAGGAAGATGGTCGAACGGCTCGCACGCGAGCTGCGATTGTCTTCGATGGCACAAATTCATGTAATCATTGGTCCGGCAATTGGCAAAACGGATTATGAAGTCGATGATCAGATTATTCAGCGTGTTCGTCAGCTGAAGCCATTCATATGGCGGGATGCGGTTGTTCCGCGTGAGAACGGTCATTATTTGCTTGATCTGAAGGCATTGAATCGCGCTGTTTTGATCGATGCCGGGATTCCTGAGCATAATATTGCGGGAACAGGCTATACGACCTTTCGTCATCCCGACCTGTTTTTCTCGCATCGACGCGATCATGGAAGCACCGGTCGAATGTTAGGATTTATCGGACGATTAACAGAGGGTGAACATCAATCGTGACAGTAGTGGCAGCTAATTTACAGCAGATTAATGAGCAAATCTCCGAAGCATGTGCACGATCAGGGCGACACGTGTCCGAGGTGACGATGATTGCGGTGACAAAATATGTCAGCGTAGAGCGGGCAAAGCAAGCTCTGGCGTGCGGTATCCATCATTTGGCCGAGAACAGACGGGAAGGCCTTTTGGAGAAGCAAGAAAGAATTGCCCGCGATCAAGCCATTTGGCATTTAATTGGTACGCTGCAAACGCGAAAAGTGAAAGATGTGGTCAACTCGATTGACTATTTCCATGCCTTGGATCGATTGAAGCTGGCTGAGGAAATTCAGAAGCGACGGCAACGATCCAAATTAAAATGCATGATTGAATTGAATATTTCTGGAGAAGAGACAAAGCACGGCCTTGCCCCCGAAGAGCTTGATCCGTTTTTGACTCATCTCGCCGCGTTTCCGGCAATCGAGGTTGTTGGGCTGATGACAATGGCCCCGAACACAGACGATAGTGAGCAGATTCGGTCTGTGTTCCGCCGGCTTCGCGAGTTAAGAGGCCGGGTGCAGGACAAACTATTGACTTACGCGCCGTGTACCGAGTTATCAATGGGGATGTCACATGATTATCCGATTGCGGTTGAAGAAGGGGCGACATTTGTGCGAATTGGTACGGCACTTGTCGGGAATGAACAGAAGGGAAGTTGACGCGTATGAGTCTGAAATCGACATTCAAAAAATTTTTTGATCTCGAAGATGAAACGACGATTCCCACCGACAGAGAGGACGACTTAGAAAATCGTCAGGAAATAAGAAATGCCCGTGAGGATAAAAGGGTGATTGAAAAAGGTGGCCGTATTGTCGCTCTGCAAAATGTCCACCAGCAGAGCAAGGTCGTACTCGTGGAACCGAAGAGTTTCGAGGAAGTGCAGGAGTTCGTCAGTGATTTAAAAAGCAGGCAGACGGTGATCTGCAGTTTGCAAAGCATTGATAAAGCGTCAGGCCAACGAGTGCTTGATTTTATGGGCGGCGCATTGTTCGCGCTTGAGGGTCAAGTGCGCAAAATTGGTAAAGACACCTTTCTATTCGCACCGGATCATATCGATATTTCAGGTATGATCAGCGACTGGAAAACAGAAAATCGATGAATTTGATGAGGTGAAGTTGTTGTATCTTGCTGCGTATATTATTGCGAAGGCAATTTCTATTTATTCTTGGATCCTGCTGATTTACGTTTTAATGAGCTGGGTGCCGAGTGTGCTTAATTCGCAGATTGGTTATTTATTTGCCCGTGTCTGTGAACCCTATCTGTCACCGTTTCGGCGCTTCATTCCACCGCTTGGCGGGGTGCTTGATTTGTCACCGGTCATTGCCTTTCTTGTTTTGCAATTCGCTTCGCGCGGTATTACGTATATTTTCCTAATGTTTGGGTGAGGCACGATGACTGTGTTTGAACATTTTCGGACGGAAGAACGTCCGCTTGTGGAACGTTTCTTAGACATGAAGGAACAGGTTAGCCGCACCTATACAAGTCAATTTACAGATTTTCTTGATCCCCGGGAACAAGTGATTGCCCGCTCGGTGATTGGTCAGCAAGACGATCTTCGTCTGATTTTCTCGGGCGGTTATCCGGCTGCAGAGCGTAAGCGAGCGCTGCTGCTTGCGCCGTATGCGGAAGAGGCGGACTATCCATTTGCTATCTCATGCCTAGAAATCGACTATCCAAGCAAATTTGTCAGCCTGACTCATCCGCAAGTGCTCGGCGCGGTGCTCGGTACGGGTATCGTTCGGCGTAAAATTGGCGACTTCATTTTCTCAGAGGGGCGGGTGCTGCTCCTCTGTACACGCGATGTCGCCCCTTATTTGATGACAGCTTTGACATCTGTCGGGCGCCAGAAGGTGGCGACACGCGAGACGAGCGGCGATCACTTGCCGCAGACTGCGCCGGAATGGGCGGAGCAGGCAGGGACGGTTTCGTCGATGCGGCTTGATGCGGTAATTGCCGAAATCTATCATCTGTCGCGTGCCAATAGTGCAGAGCCGATTGAACGGGGGCATGTCAAGGTGAATTATCAGCTGATCGACAAGCGGGATTTTGTCCTTCATTCAGGCGATATGCTTTCGCTAAGAGGTCATGGTCGAAGCAAAATAATATCTGCCTCGGGCTTGACAAAAAAGAACAAAATCCGGCTTGTTTATGGTAAACTGAATTAGACAAGCAAATCAATTGTACTTATTCTTTATTCTTTTTTGACTTGGAGGTGACCGGCTTGCCATTAACACCATTGGATATCCATAATAAAGAATTTTCGCGCGGCTTTCGCGGCTATGATGAGGACGAAGTCAATGATTTTCTCGATCAGATTATTAAGGATTATGAGACGTTGATTCGAGAGAAAAAAGATTTGGAGCATACGGTTAAGAACTCCGAGGAGAAGTTAAGCCATTTTTCAAATATTGAGACTACGCTGAACAAAAGCATTCTCGTTGCACAGGAAACGGCGGAAGATGTAAAGGCGAACGCGAATAAAGAAGCGAAATTGATTGTGATGGAAGCGAAGAAAAACGCAGATCGGATCATCAATGAAGCCTTGGAAAAGTCACGTAAAATAACGCTTGATATTGAGGAATTGAAGAAAGAGGCCAACGTCTATCGGACGCGGTTCCAAATGTTGATTGAAGCACAGCTTGAACTATTAAAGGGGAACGACTGGCAGAAGTTTTCTGCCTCTGAGGACGAGGAAGACGCCGTTCCTGCCGCGGATCATATGGAGACAGACGCTTGACGTGGCTGCATGATATGCATATACTGTTCTTAAACTAAATGAAGTGATGCCGATGAAAGGGAAAGTAGTTTCTGCAGCTGAACAAAGCGAGCCGGAGATTGGTGCGAGTCTGGTGTTCCAGCAGGGATGAATAATCACCCATGAGGAACCGTTCTGAACGTGTAATTTGTAAGAACGGGCGTCTTGCCCCAGTTAACGGGCGAATGAAGTGGCATTTCGCAGAAGAAATGTTATTAGGGTGGTACCGCGGTCCTTCCGTCCCTTGTGGATGGAGGGGCTTTTTATTTTCAATTTTTTCACTATAATGGAGGCGTTAAACCATTGGATTATAAGAAAACATTGCTGATGCCTAAGACAGCTTTTAAGATGAAGGGCAGCTTGCCGACGAAGGAGCCGGCCATGCAGGCAAAATGGGATGAAGACAACGTTAACGAACAATCACTGAAACGCAATGAGGGAAAGCCGACCTTTATTCTTCATGACGGACCGCCTTATGCCAATGGTGATATTCATATTGGTCATGCAGAAAATAAAACGATTAAAGATATCATCAATCGCTATAAGTCGATGACGGGATTCCAAACGCCTTATGTTCCCGGTTGGGATACGCACGGCTTGCCGATTGAGCAGCAACTTGCCAAAAAGGGCATTGATCGCAAGAAAATGTCAGTTGCCGAGCTGCGAGAAAAATGTAAAGAGTACGCGCTGACCCAGGTTGAGCGGCAAAAGGTACAATTTAAGCGGCTTGGCGTGCGTGGTGACTGGGATCACCCGTATTTGACGCTGCAAAAAGATTTCGAAGCCGAACAAATTGAAGTATTCGGGGCGATGGCGAAGAAGGGCTATATTTATCAGGATAAGAAGACCGTCTTCTGGTCACCATCCTCTGAATCGGCGCTGGCAGAAGCGGAAATTGAATATAAGGATGTCAAATCGTATTCGATTTATGTGGCGTTTTCGGTCAGAGATGGCAAAGGCGTCTTGCAGACAGATGAAAAAGTGATCATCTGGACGACAACACCGTGGACGCTGCCGGCGAACCTTGCTATCTGTCTCAATCCCACCTTCAATTACAGCGTCGTTTGTGCAGACGGCACGAAATATGTAGTAGCGACCGATCTTGTCGAAAAGCTGACAAAGACATTTGAATGGGAAAATGTGTCTATTCTGCGTACATTTACCGGTAAACAGCTGGAAGGTGTTGTCTGCACCCATCCATTCTATGATCGCGATTCCGTTGTTATTCTTGGCGATCACGTCACACTAGACGCCGGTACTGGATGTGTTCATACGGCACCTGGTTTTGGTGAAGATGACTTTAATGTTGGCAAGAAATACAGCCTCGATATACTTTGTCCGGTGGACGATAAGGGCTGCATGACCAATGAAGCGCCGGGGTTTGAAGGATTGTTCTACTCCGACTGCAATGAACCGGTGATCGAGAAATTAACGGAGGTTCACGCGCTGCTGAAGAAGGGCATGTTTACTCACTCCTATCCGCATGACTGGCGAACGAAGAAACCGGTCATTTGGCGCGCGACGAAACAGTGGTTCGCGTCGATTAAAGCATTCCGCACTGAAATCCTTAACGCTATTCACGACGTGCAGTGGATTCCGTCATGGGGCGATGTGCGGATGACGAATATGATCAAGGATCGCGAGGATTGGTGCATATCCCGTCAGCGCGCTTGGGGTGTGCCGATTCCGGTCTTCTACGGCGAAGACAATCAGCCGATTATTACTGAAGAAACGGTGCATCATGTCGCCGAATTATTCCGCCAATATGGTTCAAATATTTGGTTCCAGCGAGAGGCCAAGGATTTATTGCCGCAAGGGTTTACGTCCGAGCATAGTCCGAACGGTGTATTCCGCAAAGAAACGGATATTATGGATGTCTGGTTTGATTCCGGTTCGTCGCATCAAGGTGTGCTGACGACGCGTGAAGGACTGAGGCGTCCAGCCGATTTGTATTTCGAAGGCTCGGATCAGTATCGCGGTTGGTTTAATTCGTCGCTGGCCACAGCGGTTGCTGTCACTGGCCATGCGCCTTATAAAGCGGTACTCAGTCATGGTTTTACGATGGATGCCAAAGGAATGAAGATGAGCAAGTCGATCGGCAACGTCATCGATCCGATGAAAGTGATGCAGCAATTCGGCGCCGACATTATTCGTCTTTGGGTAACCTCCGTCGATTATCAATCCGACGTACGTGTGTCAAATGATATTCTGGCTCAAGTTGCCGATGTCTATAAAAAAATTCGCAATACCGTTCGCTTCATGCTTGGCAATTTGAATGATTTCTCAGCAGCTGACAGCATCTCTGTTGAGACGATGCCGGAACTTGAGAAATATATGATGGTGCGGCTCAATGTGCTGATCAAGACATGCCTTGACGGCTACGAGCGTTATCAATTCATGGATGTTTATAAGGCGGTTCAGAATTTTGTTGCCACGGAAATGAGTGCCTTTTATATGGATGTTGCGAAAGACGCGCTCTATGTGCAGCCGAAGGAGAGCTTGGTGCGCCGCTCGGCACAGACCGTGCTCTATCATAGCGTGGTCGCTCTGACGAAGCTGCTCTCGCCGATTATCCCTCATACGGCCGAGGAAATTTGGTCATTCATTCCCGGCGCAGTCTCTGAGGCCAATTATGTGCAGCTGACCGATATGCCGGAACCATTTGATGTACCGGCTGCGGATAGCCTTGTTCAGAAATGGGAACAATTATTGACTGTTCGTGACGGTGTCTATAAATCGCTGGAGACGGCGCGGGCGGCTAAATTAATTGGTAAATCATTAGAGGCGGCTGTCACACTGTATCCAGTCAAGGGGATGGACTGGTTAGCCGCAGAGCCGGCACTTGATAAATTATTTATTGTCTCGGCAGTCACCGTTGCAACTGAGGCGGCGCCAGCGGAGGCTGATACGTACTCGCTCGCAGCGGTTGCTGTAAAGGAAGCCGAAGGCACGAAATGCGAGCGCTGCTGGGCAATTCTGCCGTCAGTCGGAACGGATACAGAACACCCAACCCTATGCGCGCATTGCGCGGAAACGGTTCGTCATGATTACGCAGGCGTCGCGCTGGACTAATTGCTGCATCGCCTTCCAGAATGGATAAATATTGGTTCGTCTAAATTCCTTCGTTTGTCTCAAACTAAAGAAAGTCGAGACAAAGGGGGGATTTTTTTGCTTGACTATCACGAACTGAAGAAGCAATTATTGGCGCGCAAGGACTATCTGAAGATGAAACTGAAAAGTGATGCGGAAACCGCAGCCGAGCTTGGATCGGTTACCGATTTTGCTGGCGGGGAATTATCCACCTATGATAATCACCCGGCGGATACGGCGACACAGCTTTATGAACGGGAGAAGGATTTGGCTTTTCACAAACGTATGCAAGATGAGCTGAAGGACATCGATGATGCGCTGACGAAAATGGAGAATGGGCGATACGGACTCGACGAACGGTCGGGTGAACCGATACCTGAGGAGCGGCTGCGCGCTCTGCCAACGGCGCGAACGGTGATCAGTGAAGGAGCGCCTAAACACGCGTATAAACAGCGGCCGGTTGAGGAATCCGTGCTCATCGATCAGGAAGAAGAGGGGATCACCGATTTCCAATCCAATGATTTTGACGAAGACAATGCTATGGATTTAGTGACTCAATATAATGAATTACCGCTCGTCTATGATGAGGCACCTTTTGCGGATGAGGATGAGTCACTCGGCTTTGTCGAACCCATTGAAGCCCATGCGGCAACCGGCATCGCGGGCTATACGGGAGACGAGAACGTGCGCTATATTCCTGATAAAGAGGAAAAATAATGAAAAGA
Organism: Sporolactobacillus sp.; assembly: GCA_047718535.1. Taxonomy (GTDB): domain Bacteria; phylum Bacillota; class Bacilli; order Bacillales; family Sporolactobacillaceae; genus Sporolactobacillus. The sequence goes on along the minus strand of JBDNRH010000002.1, from coordinate 53,179 downwards.
ACCGGATATAATCCGGTTCTTTTCATTAATGGGAATAGCAAAAACCAATAGCTTTTTAGCTATGCAGGCTTATGCTTCTATGCCTCTTTATGTTAAAATGCAATACAGGGACAGGGCATGGTTTGCTGTGCGAAGCGGCGGGAATTGCCTATTCAAATGCTGACTTGTGATTTTCATACGATAGGGGAATGGGCATGATCTATTATTTACTCGCATTAGTGATTGTACTGCTTGATCAAGGATCCAAATGGCTTGTCGCCACGCATATGACGATTGGCGAGAGTGTAACGATTATTCCGCATGTTTTTTATCTGACATCGATTCGCAATACCGGTGCGGCGTGGAGTATTTTTCAAGGGCAATTTATTTTCTTTTTTGTCGTAACCGCAATTGTTCTCATCGCTGTTTTCTATTATTTACAGAAGTTCGGTCGTTCCGATCGACTGCTTGGCACGTCGCTCGGTTTGATAATCGGCGGTACGCTTGGCAATTTCATTGACCGTTTGTTCCGCGGTGAAGTCGTTGATTTTATTCACATCTATATTATTCATTATAATTATCCGGTTTTTAATCTGGCTGACTCCTCGCTGTTCATCGGTGTTGGTCTGCTGCTGATCTATCTGCTGCGCGATAGCTTTAAGAAGGGCGCGTCGTGATGAGTGAGTGGGAGCGGCAAATCGAGCTGGCGGAAGACGGACAGCGCCTCGATCGCTGGGCGGCCCAAACGCTGTCCAGCGAATCACGCAGCCGGCTGCAAGGTCTGATTCGCGACGGTTATGTACGCGTCAATGGCGTGCCGCAGACGACCGTCAGTTATAAGCTGCGCTGCGGCGATGTCGTTCATCTGACGCTGCCAGCCGCCGAACCGCTGGCTGTTGAAGCCGAAGACATTCCGCTTGATATTATCTATGAGGACGCATCGGTGCTTGTTGTCAATAAGCCGCGTGGTATGGTCGTCCATCCCGCACCGGGCAATATGAGCGGGACGCTTGTGAACGCGCTGCTCTTTCATTGCCACGATCTGTCTGGCATCAATGGTGTGCTGCGTCCGGGAATTGTTCATCGGATTGATAAAGACACCTCAGGGCTGCTGATGATTGCCAAGAACGATAAAGCGCATCATTCGCTCGCGGCACAGCTGAAAGATAAGACAACCATGCGGCGCTATCAGGCGATTGTTCATGGCGTGCTTGCGCGTGAGAAAGGAACCATTGACGCACCCATCGGCCGTGACAGCAAGGATCGTAAGAAAATGGCGGTCACGCGGCAAAACAGCAAGCGCGCAGTTACTCATTTCAAGGTGCTGCGCCCGTTTGCGCGCTATACATGGATTGAATGCCGGCTGGAAACTGGGCGCACCCATCAGATTCGCGTTCATATGGCCTATATCGGACATCCGCTGGCCGGCGATCCGAAATATGGGCCGAAGCATACGCTGCCGATTCACGGACAAGCGCTTCATGCGGCTGATCTTGGTTTTACCCATCCGGACAGCGGCGAATGGATGAGCTTTCATGCCGATCCACCGGAAGATTTCAAGCATTTGCTAACACTCTTAGAGACGGGCAATGTGTGAAAAAACGGCTTTTGACCGTTGACATCGCGTTCTGATTTTGTCATAATTAATAAGACGACAAGTGAATAGCAATCCTTTTAAGTTAGTCCCGAGAGGCTAAGAAGGGTGATGATGAATGATTCGTTCATTTAGCAGCGCAACGACGGTCTCTTGCTTACAAAAGCAAGATTTTTTTATACCGGAAAAAGTCGCAGGTGGCAAAGGGTTTGGATGCAAAAGAAATTATGGATGAAAAAGCAATGGCACGCGCATTGACGCGCCTCGCCCATGAAATCATTGAACGCAACGAAGGCGTTGAATCGGTTGTTCTGATTGGCATTAAGACGCGCGGAATTTATTTGGCGGATCGAATTGTCAAACGAATTCAGACAATAGAAAAACGGCCGATGACAGTCGGCGAACTCGATATTACGCTCTATCGTGATGACTTGCGGGAGAAAACGGAAGACCCTCAAGTTCTGGGCAGTGATATTCCTGTCTCCATCGAAGGCAAGACGGTGATTCTTTGTGACGATGTGCTGTTTACTGGGCGAACAGCCCGTGCGGCGATGGACGCGCTGATGGATATTGGCCGACCGCAGCGCATTCAGCTTGCCGTGCTTGTCGACCGTGGGCATCGCGAATTGCCGATTCGGCCAGATTATGTCGGCAAAAATATACCTACGGCCAAGGATGAATTGATTTCTGTTCATCTTCACGAAGCAGATGGTGAGGACAGTGTGTTGATCCGCACCGATGCATGAGTTCAACTAAATAACCAATAAGCATCTTTTAAGGGCAGTCCAGAGAGACTGACAAAGAGTGATACGGGAATGAAGCGCTCTGTTTGCGGCGCGCAAAACCTCTTTGCCAGTACGGGCAGAGAGGTTTTTTTGATCGACAATCTTAATTTGGCAAATGTTTGTTGGAAGGGTTTAAGGATTCAGGTGCAGATTAAAACTAAGGGGGTATTCGGATGAGCCATTTACTTCGTTTAACGGATCTTTCAGACGCGGAAATTTATGCACTACTTGATCAAGCCGCTCATTTTCTGCAGCAACCGGCATCTGACTTGCAGCAGCCAGCAAATTCAGTGCTGGTCGCTAATTTATTTTATGAACCAAGCACACGCACGCGGTTTAGCTTTGAAACGGCGGAAAAAAGGCTCGGCTATCAAGTGCTGAACTTCAGTAGCCAGACGTCAAGCGCGAAAAAAGGTGAAACGCTCTATGACACGGTAATGACGATGAAAGCGCTCGGCTGTCAGGCGGTTGTGATTCGTCATCCAGAGGATGGTTATTACCATCAAATCGCCGGCATTGAAGACATTGCCGTCCTCAATGCCGGCGACGGCGCAGGCGATCATCCGACGCAGGGATTGCTTGACCTCTTGACGCTGCAGCAGGAATTTCTGCTTTTCGAAGGACTGACGGTGGCCATCATCGGCGACTTGCGCTATAGCCGGGTCGCACGGACGGATGCCGAGATTCTGACGCGCCTTGGCGCACATGTGCTTCTATCTGGTCCGGAGGAATGGCGCAATGACGCGCTGCCTGGCGAACGGGTATCTGTGGACGAAGCGATCACCCGCGCGGACGCAGTGATTATGCTGCGCATACAGCATGAACGTCATACTTCTGCGATGCCGATGACAAAAGAAGTCTATCACCAGCAGTATGGTTTGACGCTCGAGCGTGCGGCGCAAATGAAACCGGAAAGCATTATTATGCATCCGGGGCCGATCAACCGCGGTGTGGAGATGGATGATGCACTCGTTGAATGTACCCGTTCCCGCTATTTCAAACAAATTCATAATGGTGTGGCGGTGCGGATGGCAGGCTTGCAATGGGCCCTTCAAGGTGGAAGAAAACCACAGATAATCTAATCGGCAATCATTTGGCGGCGGCGTCGCTGAATTAAAGGAGAGCGAATAACGTGAAGAAACAGCTTGTTTTGGAAAATGGCGCGGTGTTCAGCGGAGAGAGCTTCGGCAGCATTCGGGATTCAAAGGGAGAAGTCGTGTTCAATACAGGTATGACCGGCTATCAGGAAGTCATCACCGATCCATCTTATTACGGTCAAATCGTGACGCTCACCTATCCGCTAATCGGTAATTACGGAATCAACCGTTCAGATAATGAATCGGGACGGCCGAGCATTTCCGGCCTGATTGTTCGTGAAGTCGCTGATGCCCCGTCACATTGGCAGAAGGATAAAACCTTAAGTGACTGGCTCAAAGAGTATGATATTCCTGGAATTTGCGGGATTGATACGCGACGTCTGACGAAAGTCATTCGTCAATACGGTACGCTGCGCGGGAAAATTGTTGACGCGGCTGCCGATGCGGAGAAAATTGCCGCAGAATTGCAGCAGTGGCCGCTGCCCACCGATCAAATCAGCCATGTTTCCACAAAATCGGTCTATGTAACCCCGGGTGCCGGTCCGCGCATCGTGCTCGTTGATTTCGGTGCCAAACAAGGCATTCTTCGTGAGTGCATCCGGCTCGGCTGCGACGTTGTCACCGTACCTTATCAGACGACTGCTGAAGATATTATGAAGCTGCATCCCGACGGTGTCCTGCTCAGCAATGGCCCAGGAGATCCGAAATCGGTGCCGGAAGCGATTGAAACGGTCCGCGCGCTGCTCGGTCAGCTGCCGATTTTCGGCGTTTGTCTCGGCCATCAATTATTTGCCCTCGCCGCAGGCGCGAATACGGTGAAGATGCGCTTCGGTCATCGCGGCGTCAATCATCCGGTCAAAGAGCTGCGCACCGGCCGCTTTGCGATTACGTCACAGAATCATGGCTTCACTGTCGAAAAAGACTCACTTGAAGGCACGGACCTAGAAGTCACACACTTGGCAATCAACGATGGCACGATTGAAGGCCTGCGCCACAAGATCTATCCGGCGTTCAGCGTGCAATACCATCCGGAAGCGTCTCCGGGTCCTGATGACAGCCAAGGACTATTCGATGAATTTATTCAGCTCGTCAAGGAAACGAGAAAGGAAGGTGCGCACCTTGCCTAAACGTACCGATATTAAAAAAATTCTAGTAATCGGTTCCGGACCGATTATCATTGGACAGGCTGCGGAATTTGATTATTCCGGCACGCAGGCCTGCCAGTCTTTGCGTGAAGAAGGTTATGAGGTTGTGCTTGTGAATTCCAACCCGGCGACGATTATGACCGATACCGATATCGCTGATCACGTCTATATTGAACCGCTCACGGTTGACTTTGTGAGCAAAATCATTCGCAAAGAGCATCCGGATGGCCTGCTCGCGACACTCGGTGGGCAGACCGGACTCAATCTGGCGGTGCAGCTCCATCAAAGCGGAATATTAGAGGAAATGCATGTGCAATTCCTCGGCACGAATCTCGATACGATTGAAAAAGCCGAGGATCGTGAAAAATTCCGTGAATTAATGATTGATCTCGGTGAACCGGTACCGCCAAGCGAGACAGTTACCAATCTTGGAGAAGCACGTGCTTTTGTCGAAAAGATTCATCTGCCCGTCATTATTCGCCCCGCATTTACGCTTGGCGGGACAGGCGGCGGCATCGCGACGACGGAGGAAGAATTTGAAACGATTACGGAAAACGGACTGAAACTCAGCCCCGTGCATCAAGTCTTGCTCGAGAAGAGCATTGCTGGATTTAAAGAAATTGAATTCGAAGTGATGCGCGACGCCAACGACGGCGCGATCGCTGTCTGTCCAATGGAAAATATTGATCCAGTCGGCATTCATACCGGTGACTCGATCGTCACCGCGCCGTGCCAGACATTGAGTGATCGCGATTTGCAGCATTTGCGCAGTGTATCCCTAAGAATTGTCCGTGCGCTGAAAATCGAAGGCGGCTGCAACGTGCAGCTCGCCCTTGATACAGCAAGCGACCAATACTATATTATTGAAGTTAATCCGCGTGTCAGCCGCTCGTCGGCGCTGGCCTCGAAAGCAACCGGCTACCCGATCGCCAAAGTTGCGGCCAAAATTGCGGTTGGCTACCATCTCGATGAAATTAAGAACGCGGTAACCGGCACGACGTTTGCCAGCTTTGAACCAACGGTCGACTATGTCGTGACGAAGATTCCGCGCTGGCCGTTTGATAAATTCGATACAGCTAAGCGGACGCTCGGTACGCAGATGAAGGCGACAGGCGAGGTGCTGGCAATTGGACGCAGTTTCGAAGAGTCATTGCTCAAAGCAGTTCGATCCTTGGAAAACGGAACCCATCATCTTGAATTAAAAGAAGCCGCAACGATGGATCTCGATGCGTTGCACGCCGCGATTGATCAGCAAGATGATCGCCGCCTCTATTTTATTGCCGAAGCGCTGCGCAAAGGAGACACAATTGACGCGCTCTGGCAACAGACGAAGATTAATCCATTCTTTATTGATAAAATTGCCAAAATCGTCGCTATGGAAAAGCAGCTGAGCGCGCATCCTAATGACCCGGCTGTCCTACGCGCGGCCAAGAAGCTTGGCTTCTCGGACTGGAAAATTGCCGACTGCTGGGGCCAATCGGCGCGTGAAATCAGGGATTGGCGCAAGGCGCAAAACATCCAGCCAGTCTACAAAATGGTCGATACGTGCGCGAGTGAATTCGAATCGGAAACGCCCTATTATTACAGCGCCTATGATGAAGAAAACGAGTCTGTTGTGACCGAGAAGGAGAGCGTCATTGTCCTTGGCTCCGGCCCCATTCGTATTGGTCAGGGTGTGGAATTCGATTATGCGACCGTTCACGCCGTCTGGGCGATTAAGGAAATGGGTTATGAGGCGATTATGATTAATAATAACCCAGAAACCGTGTCGACGGATTTCAGCGTTTCTGACAAACTCTATGTCGAACCGCTGACGCTCGAGGATGTACTCAATGTTATTGATTTGGAGCAGCCGAAAGGCGTCGTTGTTCAATTTGGCGGACAGACGGCAATTAATCTTGCGGCCGGGCTTGCCGCACGCGGTGTGCCGATTCTCGGAACGACACTCGACGCGATGGACCAAGCTGAAGACCGTGACCGTTTTGAACAGCTTTTGAATAAACTGGAAGTTGATCGGCCGGCGGGCAGCACGGCATTCTCAACAGAAGAAGCGGTGAAAATCGCCAATAAACTCGGTTATCCGGTACTCGTCCGGCCTTCTTATGTGCTTGGCGGCCGGGCGATGGAAATTGTCTACCACGAAGAGGCACTGCGTCACTATATGGCTAACGCAGTGCAGATAAATCCGCAGCATCCGGTGCTCGTCGACCGCTATCTTGTCGGCAGTGAAATTGAACTCGATGCATTGTCCGATGGTCAAGACGTTTATATTCCGGGCATCATGGAACATATCGAGCGCGCAGGGGTGCACTCCGGCGACTCGATCGCTGTCTATCCGCCGCAGAAGCTGAGTGAGGCAATTAAAGCGGAGGTCGTTGAGACAGCGGTGAAAATCGCCCGCGGACTTGGTGTGGTCGGTTTGCTGAATATCCAGTATGTCATTCAGCACGGTCATGTCTATGTCATTGAAGTTAATCCGCGCGCCAGCCGTACCGTGCCTTTCCTGAGTAAAATCACAGGTGTGCCGATGGCGAAGGTTGCTACACAGCTGATTCTCGGTCATAAACTTGCCGAATTCGGTTACGAAACAGGGATGCACTCCGAGCCGCAGCGCGGTGTCTACGTCAAAGTGCCGGTCTTCTCGTTTGCTAAGCTGCGCCGCGTCGATGTCACGCTTGGCCCTGAAATGAAATCAACCGGCGAGGTCATGGGTAAAGATACTACATTAGAGAAAGCTTTATACAAGGGCTTGCTTGCGAGCGGCATGATGATTCCGTCACATGGATCGGCGCTGTTCACGATTGCCGATAAAGACAAAGAAGAGGCGCTTGACCTCGTCAAACGGTTCTACGAGATTGGCTATACGATTTTGGCAACGGAAGGAACGGCGCAGTTAATTGCCGAACGCAAGATTCCGGTTACGACGGTCAATAAAATTGGCGGTGCCGCGCCGAACTTACTTGATGTGATTCGCCATGGCGGTGCACAGTTTGTTGTCAACACGCTGACACGCGGTCAGCGACCAGCTCGTGATGGGTTCCGCATCCGCCGCGAGTCGGTGGAAAATGGGGTCGTCTGCCTAACCTCGCTGGACACGACGGAGGCGCTGCTTAAAGTGCTGGAATCATTGGCTTTCCAGACGGAGTGTATGGCGCAGATGGATGATCGCACCTCGTCCGGACTAATCGGCAGCACGGGTGCGGCGCGATGAGGCAAGAGAAAATGACGGTCACGGCGACGCGTGCGATCGCTGATCACGTACTGGAAATGAAATTAAGCGGGGTGTTGGCTGAAGACGTGCGCGAACCGGGGCAATTTGTCCACATCCGGCCGAACTTAGAACCTTCTGGAAGCTTGACCTTATTGCGCCGTCCGATCAGCATCTGCGCGGTGGATCAGGAAACAGATGAATTGACGCTGATTTTCCGTCATACCGGCGCAGGCACGGCGCAGATTGCCAGTAAAATTCAAGGTGAACGACTTGATGTGCTTGGCCCGCTTGGTCACGGCTTCCCAGTGGATGCTGTTCCTTCCGGTGGCTCGGCGGTATTGATTGGCGGCGGTGTCGGCGTGCCGCCGCTTTACGGCTTGTCTCAGGCACTCGTCGCCCGTGGTATTTCGGTCACGCATGTGCTTGGCTTTCGCTCGGCGAAAGACGTTTTCTATACAGATGAATTCTCTGCGCTCGGCAATACGGTTGTTTTCACTGAGGATGGCAGTTTAGGCCGTCAAGGATTGGTGACGGAGGCGCTCGGCGAGGTGGCGTTTGATGTGGCTTATGCCTGCGGTCCGCTGCCGATGCTGCGGGCACTGCAAACAAAGATTACGGGCAAGCCTCTTTATCTATCGCTTGAACAGCGGATGGGCTGCGGGGTTGGGGCGTGTCTTGCCTGCGTCGTTCATACGGTGGATGCGAATGATTCGAAAGGCTATCGCCGCGTCTGCTGCGACGGTCCGGTTTTTCCAAGCGGGGAGGTGGAGTTATGAGTCTCGACGTTCATTTGCCCGGTCTTGATTTGAAAAATCCGATCATGCCCGCTTCCGGCTGTTTTGCTTTTGGCAAGGAATACGGTGAACTCTATGATTTGAATGTGCTAGGCGCGCTCGTCATGAAGGCTGCAACATTGGAACCTCGTTTCGGTAACCAGACACCGCGCGTGGCGGAAGTGCCCGGCGGCATGCTTAATGCGATTGGGCTGCAAAATCCCGGCGTCGAACGGATCATCGCAGACGAATTGCCGCGTCTTGCCGCCTATGATGTGCCGCTCATTGCCAATATTGCTGGCAGTGAGGTCGATGATTATGTCCGCACGTCGGCCAAAATGTCTGCACAGCCGGAAATTGCGGCGCTCGAACTCAATATCAGCTGTCCGAACGTCAAACATGGCGGTATGGCGTTCGGTACGGTGCCGGAAGTGGCCGCTGAATTGACCGCACGGGTGAAGGCCGTATCGGAAAAGCCCGTCTATGTGAAGCTGTCACCGAATGTCACAGACATCGTGGCGATGGCGGTGGCGGTTGAGCAGGCCGGAGCGGATGGACTGTCATTGATTAATACGTTGCTTGGGATGCGCATTGATTTGACGACGCAGCGCCCTATTTTGGCCAATTTGACAGGTGGTTTAAGTGGTCCGGCCATTCGTCCGGTGGCTATTCGGATGGTATATGAAGTTAGCCAGCACGTGTCGATCCCGATTATCGGCATCGGCGGTGTGCAGACGGTTGATGATGTGATTGAATTTTTACTTGCGGGTGCGAGTGCCGTCCAAATTGGAACGGAAAATTTTGTCAATCCCTATGTCTGCCCGGAAATTATCGCGGCGCTCCCTGAGCGGCTGGAACGACTTGGCGTACGGGACATCAACGATTTGGTCGGAAGGAGCTGGAAATGATGAATAATGAGGGCGGCGTCATCCTTGCGCTCGATGTGCCTGGAAAAGAAGAAATGCTGCGGCTGCTTGACCGAATTCAAGCGCCGGGCTGCTATGTCAAGGTAGGGATGGAACTGTATTATCAGGAGGGTGCGGACGTTGTTCGCGCGCTAAAAGAGAATGGCTACCGCGTCTTTCTGGATTTGAAGCTGCACGACATTCCGAACACGGTGCACCGGGCGATGCGCGGCCTCGCGCGGCTCGGCGCGGATATGATTAATGTGCATGCCGCCGGCGGCAAGGAGATGATGCGGGCGGCAATTGAAGGACTTTCCGAGGGTGCGGCCGGGAAGCGGCCTATTTGTCTGGCGGTCACGCAGCTGACGAGCACTAGTCAGGAGATGCTTGAATCCGAGCTGCTCATTCAGCAATCGATGCTGACGGTGATTGAATCATACGCGTCGCTTGCTGCGGACGCCGGCATGGACGGTGTTGTCTGCAGCGCGTGGGAAGCTGAAGCGATTAAGGCGCGGACGCGTGCCGATTTTCTAGCCGTAACGCCGGGTATTCGTCTGGCTGCGGACGACGCCGGTGATCAGAGACGCGTCGCGACGCCAGGCCGGGCGAAAGCGCTTGGCAGTGACTATATCGTAGTCGGGCGGAGCATCACGGCGGCGCCGGATCCGGCCGCCGCTTATCACCAAGTCGTTGAAGAATGGGGGAAAAGTGAATGGACAGCAAACAAGTAATTGCTAAGCATCTTCTTGATATTGAGGCGGTCGTTCTCAGTCCGAATGAACCGTTCACATGGGCATCTGGCATTCACTCGCCGGTCTATTGCGATAATCGATTGATTCTCGCGTATCCAGAGGTGCGGGCTGATGTCGTCAATGCCTTCGTCAATTTAATCCGGACGGAATATCCGGAGGCAGAAGTCATCGCCGGCACGGCAACAGCCGGTATCCCGCATGCGGCGCTGATTGCCGAAGCGATGCATCTGCCGATGGCTTACGTACGCTCGTCGGCCAAATCACACGGGCGGAAAAAACAGATCGAAGGTATTGTCAATCCTGATCAAAAGGTGGTTGTGATCGATGATCTGATTTCAACCGGTGGCAGCGTGCTGACTGCAGTGCATGCACTTGAAGACGTTGGCGCGAAAGTGCTTGGCGTCGCCGCGATTTTCACGTATCTGCTGCCGAAAGCAGACGTGAATTTTTACGAAGCGGGCGTGGACTTACATACATTGACTGATTTTGAGACGCTGATTCAGCTCGCTGTTGAAGAAGGCACGATTTCATCGGGTCAGCTTGATCAGCTGAAAAAATGGTATGCTGATCCGAGTTCCGAAGCTTGGCGCGTTTGAACCTTAATTTCTAAAGCTCCCACTAGTGGGAGCTTTTTTTTCGGATAATTAAATGTTACTTAAGAAATTCTTCAGTCTTTCCCTCCGTTTTCGTTCAAAGTTCACGAGTATAATAAATCTATCGATAGGGGGGACAGGCGAATGGAAGAGTATTCACTATTGGTCGTCGATGATGATCAAGCGATCAGCGCCGCCATTGCTATTTATTTAAAGAACGAGGGCCTGCACGTCTATCAGGCGAAGGATGGACTGGAGGCGCTTGACTTCCTGCAGACGCATACGATTCACCTGATCCTGCTTGATGTGATGATGCCGAAACTGGACGGCATTCAGACGACGATGCGGATTCGCGAGCAGAAGAATATCCCGATCATCATTATCAGTGCCAAGAGTGAGGATATGGATAAGATTCTTGGTTTACAAGTTGGCGCCGACGATTATATCACCAAGCCATTTAATCCACTTGAGCTCATTGCCCGGGTGAAATCACAGCTGCGGCGCTATGTAACGCTTGGTACGTATGAGAAGAAGGATCAGGTGCTGGAACTGCGTGGTCTTGTCGTTAATCCCGCAGAGAAGTCGGTAGTCGTGAACGGTGAACCGGCGCGTCTGACTGCCAAGGAGTACCGCATCTTGGAATTGTTTATGCGTCATCCGGGGCGTGTCTTTTCCATTCATGAAATCTATGAACGCGTCTGGGAAGAGCCTTGCATCAATGCGGAGAATACGGTCGCCGTGCATATCCGCAAGATTCGTGAAAAAATTGAGATTGATCCGCGTAATCCGCGATACGTAAAGGTGGTGTGGGGCATTGGCTACAAAATTGAAAAAGAAATTCAGTAGTCTGATCGTACTTATCTGTATAAGCGTAAGTCTGTCAAATATGATGTTTGGTCTGCATTTCTTTCGAATGGCCTTTTTGCCGTTTGACCAAACGGTTGCCTTCCAAGGTGATTTGGAATCCTTTCAAGGGTATCTCGCGTTCAGTAAATTGCAGCATTTGAGTGATGCGCAGATTAAAGCATTGCCGGTTTCGAAACAGGCACTTGCCGACTTCCGTGTTCAGAATGGCAGTTTGAAACAACAGCAAATGATGCTTCGGCTGCGTTATGCGGCAAAACTGGATCGCGCGGCGAAACTTAAGAATACGCGACAAGCAGCACTTTATAAACAAGAACAAGCGACTCAGATGAAGGCGCTGCAGCATCTGTTCACGAGCGACGTCTATGCCGCCAAGCAGCTGCGCGCCGCGCGCGTGCGGGCGATGGATGCGTACGTTCGGAAGAATGCACAGAATTATCAATATGGGCAGCAAATGGCCGCAGGATTCAGCTACTATTTTACCGATGCGAAAACAGGTGACGTAATCACGAATTTAAGCGCGGACAGCCTGAAAAATACCCAGCGTGCAGATAAAGATTTATTGTATCGCGCCCATTTCACGAACGCAGGCGACACGTTTGGAGGTAGCAAGCCGAAACAGGTGGCCGAGCTCCTGCAGCTTTCCGGACGTCATTATAGCGGCGAAATCACGGTCTCGAAACAGCGACTATCGGGACGCCTCGCGGCCGATTATAAAGGCTATCTGATTAAAAAGACGGTCGCATGGATCATTCTTATCGGCACATTAGCAATCTTTGCTGTCACCTTATTTTTCATTGTCACCGATAAAATTCGCCGAATAGAGGGTATGGATCGGCTGCGCCATCTGCTGAACAGGTTGCCGGTTGACATTCATGCGGGCTTGTTTTTCATCGAATGCCTGATTGTTCTCACGTGGATTCACCAGACGTTGACCGTTTACCTGCCTTACGAGGGAATTCATCCGATAGGAACACCGTTGTTATACGGTTTATCCGTTGTTTTTCTAATGGTTTATATCTATCAGCTGCAATGGTGGATCGGCGCGCTGCGTCATCGGGAGCAGTTCATTAAATGCAGGGAAAATAGCATGATCAGTCGTTTCGGACATGTCGTCCATGACGCGTTCGGACAGACGGTGACTGGGGTTGGAGCCTTTGGCCTTCTTGCCGCTATTTTCGTACTCGGCTTGCTGACGCCTTGCATCGCAGTCTTGGTATATCAACTCTATCATAGCGTTTCGATGGCTTTCGCGATTCCTTTCTTTATTCTCTGCCTGACGGCGCTGCCGCTTCTTTACTTCACGCTTGACCGTGCCGCCAAATTCAATCGGCTACTGTGCGGCGCAGAACAATTGGTCAGCGAGGAACGAAATACATTGCTTGAGTTGCCAAGCGGCCTGCTTGGTCGTCTCGCGCGGGCGATCAATCATCTGCAGCAAGGGATGCTCAGTTCGCAGAGCGCGCAATTAAAAAGTGAACGGCTGAAAACAGAATTAATTACAAACGTCAGTCACGATCTGCGCACGCCACTGACGTCGATACTCTCTTATAGCGATTTATTGCAAAAGTCAGATGTTACCCGCGAGGATCAGCTCGCTTATGCGGCGATCATTCAACGGAAATCATTGCGGCTGAAACGCTTAATTGATGATTTGTTCGAAGCATCGAAAATGGCAAGCGGTTCGATCGACTTGCATTGCGCGCGCACGGATCTAAGGCAATTATTTACCCAGGCGTTAGCCGAATATGAAGAGACGATGCAGGCGGCACCCTTTGATTTTCGCATGGCGCTTCCGGAAAAATCTGTCATCGTCTCTGCGGACGGGGCGAAAATCTGGCGGGTCATCGACAATTTAATCGGCAATATACTTAAATACACGCTTGAGGGCACACGCGTCTATATTCAGCTTGTAGAACGAAACGGGCAAGCGATCGCTATTTTTAAAAATATAACAAAATATGAACTGGGTGGTACGCTGGACGAATTATTTGATCGTTTCAAGCGTGGTGACGCCTCACGGCATACCGAGGGCTCAGGGCTGGGTCTGGCGATTGCCCAGTCAATTATTGAGCGTCACGGTGGCCGTTTCACGATCAATTTGGACGGAGATTTATTCAAAATCCAATTTTACTTACCGCTTGCTATGTAACTGGGCAAAAAAGGCAGGGCTTCTTGACGGACGGCTACGCCAAGTGAGACAATAATGATCTAAATAATTACGGTCTTGAACGGGTGAGAATTTGCCCGTTTTTTTGAAAGCAGGGATAAATAATGGCTTTTGACGGAGTCGTCACCCACGTGGTCGTGCGGCAGCTTCAAGGATTTGTAGGCGGCCGTTTCACGAAAATCTATCAGCCGACGGCAACGGATCTTGTGATTCATATGCGGTCGCGGAGCGCACGCGGACGTCTGCTCGTCTCAATTAATGCGGTGTTTGCCCGTCTGCATCTGACAGAACTTGTCGAAGGCAATCCACAGCAGCCGCCGATGTTCTGTATGCTGCTGCGCAAGCATCTGGAAGGCAGTGTCATTGAGGCAATCAGCCAGCCGGGTTTTGAGCGTATCGTTTTTATCGATTTGCGTGCCCGCAATGAATTTGGTGATTTGACGCAGAAGCGGCTGATTATTGAACTCATGGGCCGACACAGCAATGTCATTCTGATTGATCAATCGACGGGTCGGATTATTGACTGCATGAAGCATCTGACGGCGGCAGTTAACCGCTACCGGCTTGTCCTTCCTGGAGAGACGTATATTGCGCCGCCAAGTCAAGGAAAACTCGACCCGCTTGAGATGACCACAGGCGATTTGCTGCGGCGTATCGAGTGGAATTCAGGTCGCATTGACCGACAAATTGTGGCGGCGGTCAGCGGCTTTTCCCCGCTTCTAGGTGAGGAAACGGTCGCTCGTGCTGGATTGCCGACAGCGGATGCCATTGCTGCGTCGTTCTCTGAGCTGCAGCAAGAGCTGCGTAACCAAGAATTTCGTCCGATGATTTACCGGGTGACCAGTGGCAAAGATGAATTCCATGTGCTATCGATGACTCATCTAGTGGCGGACACGCAGGCGTTCACCAATGTTCATGAGATGCTTGATCATTTCTATGCCGTCAAAGCGGAGAGTGACGCGGTTCGGCAGAAGGCGGGCGATCTGCATCACTTCATTGATTTGGAGCTGAAAAAGAACAAAACAAAGCTTATGAAATTGCAGCGGACAATAAAGGATGCTGATAAAGCCGATCAATACCGACTATTTGGTGAATTACTGACAGCGAATATGCATGTGCTGAAACGGGGAATGCGCACGATTGATGTCGTCAATTACTATGATCCGTCACAGGCGGAAGTGACTGTTGCGCTAAACCCGAATCGCACGCCTTCAGAGAACGCACAGGCTTATTTTAAAAAATATACAAAAGCAAAAAGAGCGAAAGTTGTTGTTCAGCAGCAAATTGCTGAGACGAAGGAAGAAATTCGTTATTTCGACGAATTGACGCAGCAGATTGACAGTGCCTCGCTAAAGGACATCCAGGAAATACGTGAAGAACTGGAAGAGGGCGGCTATTTAAAGAAGAAATCACGGCACAGTCTGAGAAATAAGAAGGGGAAGCCGGAGCTTGATGAATATTATTCCAGTGATGGGACGGTCATTCTTGTCGGCAAGAATAATAAACAAAATGATTATTTAACGACTAAGCTCGCAGGCCGTGATCAAATTTGGCTGCATACGAAGAATAGTCCGGGATCACATGTCGTCATTCAGTCGAATGAACCGAGTGCAGCGACACTTGAGGAGGCCGCCGCTCTTGCTGCTTTTTTCAGCAAAGCGCGGCTAGGCAGCGGTGTGCCGGTTGACTATACGAAGGTGCGCTTTGTTCGAAAGCCGAGCGGTGCACGGCCCGGCTTCGTCATCTATACGGATAATCGGACGATTTATGTGACACCGAATGAAGCGCGTGTGCTCAAGATGAAAAATAAGGCCATACAATCAGATAAGACGCGCTGATTCGTTATTTTTTCAACGCGGCTTGCCTGATCCGGCTTATTTTGTATAAAATGGAAAGTGGAAGTGGTTGTCTTGAACAGTATGACCGGTTTTGGTAGCGCCGAAGGCATGACAGATCAAGTGATCGTTCGCGTTGAATTGAAATCGGTGAATCATCGATTTTTCGATTTATCAATGACGCTTCCCCACGCTTTTTCCTTTCTTGAAGGAGCGATTCGAGCTTGTATTCATTCACATATTTCGCGCGGGGCTGTAACGCTTCAACTAAATGTGGAGGGGGCGGCATCCTCGCGAACGCGGGTGCGGACAGATTGGTCAGTAGTCGATCAATATATTGAATCACTGCGAAGAATTCAGCAGCGATCAGGCGCAGATGCGGCAGTTTTTAATACTTTGCCGCTTTTGCCCGGTGTTTATACGCTTGAAGAGGCTGTTACAAATGACGTCGTTCAGGAAAAGCCACTGATACTGAAGACGGTCGAGGAAGCCTGCGCGCATCTTCTGACGATGCGTGCAGCCGAGGGAGAACATTTGCAGGCTGATTTACTTAAGAAAACAAAACGTCTTAAGGAAGAGTTGACCCGGCTTCATCAGCTCGCTCCGGCGGTGCAAACGGCGCACGAAGCACGGCTTCGAGAGCATATTGACCGTTTTTTAAATCATCAGGCGATGCTTGACGAAGCGCGTCTGCTCAATGAGGTAGCGGTATTTGCCGATAAGTCGTCAATCGATGAGGAGGTATTGAGGCTGGACAGCCATCTGCAGCAAATGGATGACTTCCTCACCCTATCCGGAGCAGAACCGGTTGGACGCCGATTGGACTTTCTGATTCAGGAAATGAATCGTGAAATCAATACGATTGGTGCTAAGGGGAACGATACGGCGATCAGCCAATTGGTGGTGCGACTCAAAAATGAGCTTGAAAAAATCCGTGAACAGATACAAAATGTAGAATGACGGAATTCGGGGGAATGCCGCATGATCAAATTAGTCAATATCGGTTTTGGCAATATGGCTGCAGCTAACCGTATTGTGTCGATAGTGAGCCCCGAGTCACAGCCGGTGAAACGACTGATTAGAATGGCCAAAGAGAGCAATAAGCTGATTGATGCGACATATGGCAGGCGGACACGAGCCGTCGTGATTATGGACAGTGACCATGTGCTGCTTTCGTCTGTCCAGCCCGAAACGGTATCGCAGCGGGTGATGATGACGCAGACAAGCGACCCGACATAATGTGCAGATGGGAGTATGGGAATAATGAGCTTTAAAGAAAAGGGACTGCTCGTCGTCTTATCCGGTCCTTCCGGAGTAGGTAAAGGAACCGTCTGTAAGGCGCTCCGTGCGCGCGACACGCGGCTGCACTATTCCATTTCGGTGACGACGCGCAAACCGCGCGCGGGTGAAGTGGATGGTGTCCATTATTTTTTTCGAAGCCGCGAGCAGTTTCAGCAAATGATTCGTGAGCAGAAGCTGCTTGAATGGGCGGAGTATGTGGGCAATTTCTACGGAACACCGATTGATTATGTGCGTGATTCGCTCAATGGTGGCCAGGACGTGATCCTTGAAATAGAAGTTCAAGGGGCTTTGCAAATCAAGCGCCGGTTTCCTGAGGCAACCTTTATTTTTCTCGCCCCGCCAACACTTGGCGAGTTGAAGAAGCGCATCATTGGACGCGGTACCGAGACTGCGGAGCTGATTGAGAGTCGAATGTCTGTGGCTCGTTCGGAGATGGAACTGATGGAGAACTATAATTACGTCGTGGAAAATGATCAAGTGGAAAATGCCTGTGAGCGGATTGAGTCGATCGTCGTCGCGGAGCATTGCCGTGTTGAGCGGATCATTGAGAAATATAAAAACAGTGAAGGAGCTGATTGAAAATGATGATTTATCCCCCTATTGACAGCTTGCTAGAGAAAGTAAATTCAACCTATACACTCGTATCGCTTTCGGCAAAGCGGGCCCGCCAGCTTCAGGACGGCTCGGCGCAGTTGATGCTGCAGCATCCGCGTTCGTCAAAGCTGGTTGGTCAGGCACTTGAAGAAATTGGTGCCGGCCTTTTGACGTTTAAGGTCAGTAAATAAGATGAGGATCGGCTAAGCAACAGCCATTATTTGGTTGTTGCTTTTTTGCACGAGTCGACGTGCAGAAAGAACGCCTGAATACATAGAGAATAGGAGGAATTTATCTTGGCCTTGACAGGAAAATCGATCATTGTTGGCGTCACTGGCGGCATTGCTGCGTATAAAGCTGCCGAACTTGTCCGATTGCTTGGAAAAGAGGGTGCGTCGGTCTATGTAGTGATGACCAAGGCAGCGGAACATTTCATCGGTGCCACGACGTTTCAAGCGTTAACCCATCATCCGGTGCAGCATTCGGTGTTTGCAGAGGAGAAGGACGGACAGATTGCCCATATTGATCTCGCCGATAAGGCTGATTTAATAATCATTGCGCCGGCAACAGCGGATACATTGGCCCGTCTTGCCTGCGGACGAGCGGATGATATGCTGACCGCCGTCGCTTTGGCTGCCCGCTGTCCGGTGCTGCTGGCACCGGCAATGAACAGCAATATGTACCATCATCCGGCGGTCGCGCGCAATTTGAAGATACTCGCGGACTATGGCTATCAATTTATTGGACCGGACAGCGGTGAACTTGCTTGCGGCTGGACAGGCGCAGGGCGTCTAGTCGCGCCGCAGGCTATTGCAGCCCGCGCGGCAGATTTTTTTTCTGAGAAGGCGCAATCGAGTCTGCCGCTCAGCGGTAAGAAAATTCTCATTACGGCCGGACCGACACGTGAAGCTTTTGATCCGATTCGTTTCTTCAGCAATCAATCAACGGGGAAAATGGGCTTTGCACTGGCTGAACAAGCAGCGGATCTTGGTGCAGAGGTGACCTTGATTGCCGGCCCTGTATCGCTGCGAGAACCGAAAAATGTGCATATCGTTCATGTGACAACGGCACTTGAGATGCATGATGCGGTGCTGAGCGAGTATTCGGCTGCTGATGCCGTGATCCAGGCGGCAGCGGTTGCTGACTATCGCCCGGAACAGCGGTACACGCAGAAGCTGAAAAAAACAGAGGGATCACTCACCGTCAAACTTGTTCGCAATCCAGATATTCTCAGGCAGCTTGGCGAGACTAAACGCGGACAGATTTTAATCGGGTTTGCCGCCGAGACGGCTGATCTAGAGGCTAACGCAAAGCGAAAACTGAAAGAAAAAAATCTTGATTTATTAGTGGCTAATCTAGCCTCCGATGGGTTTGCAGCAGACACAAATAAAGTCACTTTCTATTTTTCCGATGGTCAAGTTCAGGCCCATGAGCGAATGGCGAAGCGGGAAGTGGCTAAGACAATCTGCTGCACGCTTGCCAGTTTGTTTGAAAAGAGCGGAAATCAGTGATTGCTGAAGTGTATGTCGACATTCCAGCCACAGCCATTGATCGCGCATTTGATTATCGTATACCGGAGAAATGGCAGGGAATTGTGCATCAAGGCATGCGTGTCACTGTACCGTTTGGTGCCACGCGGCGGCTAGGTTTTGTCACACGGTTGAAAGAACAGTCAGATTTTGACGAACTGAAAGCATTGGACGGGCTGATTGATCCTCAGCCCGTGCTGACCAAGGAATTGCTTGAACTTGGTCGCTGGTTATCGGAAACGACTCTCTGCCCGACCATTGCCGCTTATCAGGCGATGCTTCCTGCTGTGATGAAAGCGGCTTATCGCAAGCGATTGATTGCGCAGGACAAAGAAGCCTTGGCCGCTGAATTTGCTCAGCTGACCCCATTCTTTGCCAATCAGAAGACTCCCGATTGGGAAGATTTAGTGAAGAAGGCGCCGGAGTTCTTGAAGCAGATTCAGAAAGCGATGAGTGCCGGCGTCATTCGTAGCTATCAGCAAATAAATAATCAAGCAACGCTAAAAAAAGTACCCGCTTACCGGGCGGCTATTGCGCAGCCACAGCTCATTCAGGCAAGGGAAGCACTGGACTCACGTGCAGGAAGGCAGAAGGATGTCCTCGATTTTTTTGCTGCTCAGGAAGACGCACGGTTTATTTCGGTCAGCGAACTGACAAAGGACCATCAGCTCAGCCGAGCGGCAATTCTGCGCCTCTGTGAAAAAGGATGGCTTGTTGCCGGACAGGTTGAGCAGCGGCGGGATCCTTATGCCGGGAAGGTGATGCAGCGTTCGCAGAAATTGCCGCTTACTGAAGAGCAGCAGGCGGCGTTGACGCCGATTAAAGCGGCCATCATAGATCAGAGGGACGAAGTTTTTCTCTGCCGCGGTGTGACCGGAAGCGGGAAAACAGAGCTCTATCTGCAGGCCATTGATCATGTGCTGACGCTTGGCCGACAAGCGATAGTGCTCGTCCCCGAGATTTCACTGACTCCGCAGATGGCCGAGCGCTTTAAACGACGCTTCGGTGACGCGGTTGCCGTGCTGCACAGCGGCCTCAGCAAGGGAGAAAAATATGATGAATGGCGTAAAATACGGGACGAACAAGTATCGGTCGTCGTCGGGGCGCGTTCCGCAGTATTTGCCCCCTTTCAGCGACTCGGTTTAATTGTCATCGACGAAGAGCATGAAGGCAGCTATAAGCAGGAAGACCAGCCCCGCTATCATGCCCGCGATGTGGCGATTCATCGGGCAGGCGAGCAGCACTGTCCCGTTGTGCTCGGCAGCGCCACGCCCTCACTTGAATCATTTGCCCGGGCGCAGAAGAAAGTCTATACATTGCTGACGCTGAATGAACGGTTTAATCATCATCCGTTACCGCCAGTCGCGATTATTGATATGCGTGAGGAAATGCGTGCGGGCAATCATACCGTGTTTTCCAGACTATTGCTTGAGAAGTTGAAGCAGCGACTTGATCGCAAGCAGCAAACGGTGCTGTTTCTTAACCGCCGCGGCTATTCAACCTTTGTCATGTGCCGTTCCTGCGGAGATGTGCTTAAATGTCCTCATTGTGATATTTCCCTGACGTATCATCGTCAGGGCAATCAGCTGAAATGTCATTATTGCGGCTTTCAGCAGCAATTGCCGGAGCAATGCCCCGTCTGCGGCAGTGACGCGCTGCGCTATTTTGGCGCGGGTACACAGAAAGTAGAGGCAGAGCTCACCCGGCTTCTGCCCGAGGCGCGCGTGATTCGCATGGATGTGGATACTACGCGGCAAAAGGGTGGCCACGAACGTCTGTTGCGTGCATTTGGCAGGCAAGAGGCCGATATCTTGCTCGGCACGCAAATGATTGCAAAGGGTTTGGATTTTCCTAATGTGACCTTGGTGGGTGTGCTTTCCGCCGATTCAACGCTCCATCTCCCTGACTTTCGGGCGTCAGAGAAAACATTTCAGCTGCTGACCCAAGTATCCGGTCGAGCGGGACGGCATGAGCTGCCGGGCGAGGTCATTATCCAAAGCTATACACCTGAGCATTATGCTGTAGTCGATGCCTCCACTCATGATTATCTACGGTTTTATACGGAGGAGATGCAGCTGCGCCACAGCCATGGCTACCCGCCGTTTTATTATCTCGTTTTGATTAATCTGACCCATCCTGAAGCGGCCAAAGCGGCTGAAGCTGCGGAACGAATTGCCGCTGTCCTTCGCCGCCATCTGTCACGCGAGGCATTGATCTATGGGCCGGTTGTTCCTTCGATTGCTCGGATTAAGGATAGATATCGCTATCAGTGCATGGTAAAATACAAGAGAGAATCTGCACTTTTGCCACTTCTGCGGAAAATTAACAGTCATTTTCATGAAACAGGGAAAAATGGGCTGCATCTGTCCGTTGATTTAAATCCTGTCGTTCTGATGTAAGCAGTTATGTGATAGTGAATGGAATAGAGGATGAGCATTTATGAAAATTGTTTTTATGGGAACACCGGATTTTGCGGTCCCCGTCTTGGAAAAACTGCTTGATAACCCGGCATATTCCGTCGTGTGTGTCGTGACGCAGCCGGATCGGCCGAAGGGACGTCATCGAGAATTGAGCGCCTCGCCGGTTAAGCGGGCGGCACTTGCGAGAGGACTTCCCGTGCTTCAGCCGGAAAAAATACGGAAACCCGAGGCTGTGGCTGAAATTCTTGGCTATTCTCCGGATTTGCTCGTGACGGCGGCCTACGGCCAGATTTTGCCGCAGTCTTTATTAGATGGTCCGCGCTTAGGCTGCGTGAATGTACACGGCTCATTGCTTCCGGAATATCGCGGGGCCGCACCCATTCAAAAGGCGATTATTGACGGCAAAGAAGAGACAGGAATTACAATCATGTATATGGTGAAGCAGCTCGATGCGGGAGATATGCTGGCTCAGGTACGTGTCGCTATTTCTGCGGACGATACGTATGGTACGCTGCATGACAAGCTGAGTGCGGCCGGAAGCCGCTTGCTGCTTGAGACGCTGCCGGCAATAGAGGCGGGCACGCTTCACCCGGTCAAGCAGGATGAAGGGCGTGTTACATTTGCCCCAAGTATTCAGCACGCGGATGAAGCGATCGACTGGACGAGACGAGCATCAGCGATACGCAATCTTGTACGCGGGCTGAATCCTTCTCCTGGCGCGTTCACGCGGTTGGACGGGAACGGATTTAAATTATTTGCTGCGGAGTTGACTGAGCGGCATACGGCAGCGGCAGCGGGCAGTATTGTTGCTTTGGATCAGACGGGCATCTTTGTCGCCGCCGGGGCTGGCGATGTGCTGCGAATTACGGAATGCCAACCATCCGGCAAAAAAAGGATGAGCGCGGCCAGCTATCTGAATGGCAGCGGACGCAGCCTGCAGGTAGGCATGCGCTTCGGAGACGGGCAATGAGCAGGCCTAACGCGCGCGAGCAGGCGCTTGATCTTCTGTTTCTTATTTTGGAGAAGGGGGCATACAGTCCGCTTGCCCTCAATGACGCGCTGTCTAAGAATACGTGGTCGGCTGCTGACCGCGCGTTAATTACGACGCTTGTCTACGGTACCATGCAGCGAAAGATGACGCTCGATTATGTGCTCAGCTGTTTCGTTGCCAAGGAGAAGCGGCTGGACAATTGGGTACACCTCCTGCTCCTGCTGTCTATTTATCAAAAAATGTATCTCGATCGGATTCCTGACCACGCGCTCGTGAACGAGGCGGTTGAGATTGCCAAACGGAGAGGGCACCGAGGAATTAGTAATTTCGTCAATGGCGTCCTGCGCCGACTGATTCGAGAAGGTGTGCCGAGTCTCGATGCGATCACTTCGGAAGAACGCCGCGAAGCAATTTGCAGCAGCCATCCGCAGTGGCTACTGAGACTGTGGCGCGGTCAATGGGATGCACAGACGGCGCGGCGCATTGCGGCAGCCGATAACGAGCCGCCGCAGACATATGTACGCGTCAATCGGCTGCGCACGGATCGGGAAACCATAATCAGCAAGTTGAATGAAGCAGGTTTTACCGCCGCGGCAGGTGAATTATCTGCTGATTGTCTTGTTGTTGAGCACGCAGCCGGCAATCTTGCGGCGTCACCCTTTTTTATATCAGGCGATTTGACGATTCAGGATCAAAGCTCGATGCTCGTTGCCGATGCAGTCGATCCGCAGCCGCATGAGCACGTGCTCGATGCCTGTGCTGGACCGGGGGGAAAAACAACACATCTGGCTGAACGGATGGCGGGAGTAGGGCAGATTACCGCACTCGATCTACACCCGCATAAGACCCAATTAATTGATCAAGCAGCGCAGCGGCTTGGCGTTGCCGCCTGCATTCATACGCAGACTTGTGATGCGCGCGAGGCGGGTGCGATTTTCCCTAGCCAGTCGTTTGATCGCGTCTTACTGGATGTGCCGTGCTCCGGTTTTGGTGTGATTCGCCGCAAACCGGAAATTCGCTATGAGAAACAGGAAGCCGATATTGCTCAGCTTGCCTGTATTCAGAAAGCGATTCTTAGGGAAGCGGCGCCGCTTGTACGGATGGGCGGCTTGCTCGTTTATAGTACGTGTACGATAAGCCGAATGGAAAATGATCGGCAAATACGTGATTTTCTTGCGACTCATCCGGAGTTTGAACCCGATTCTAAATTTGCGGCACGTATGCCCGTGACTGTGCAGCCATTGATTAATTTGCAGCTGGCGTCACTTCAATTAATGCCGTATATGTTTGCGACTGACGGCTTTTTTATCGCCTGTCTGCGTCGCCGACAGGAGTAATGGCTGAGTTTAAACATGCGGTAAAGAGCGGAGGGACTATAGAGATGAAAGCTGTGTTTGGCAGTGATGTTGGCAAGCAGCGCAGGCATAATGAAGATAGTGTGAATGTCTTTTATAATCAGCACCAATTACTAGGTGTCGTTGCCGATGGGATGGGCGGTCATGCGGCGGGCGAAGTGGCGAGCGGCATGGCATTGGCATTCGTTGCGGAGAAATGGAGAGCGCTGGATCGAGCACTGACTGAAGGGGAAGCAGTCGATTGGCTGAACCACCTCGTGCGGGCCGTTAATGTCCATCTTTATGACTATTCTCAGGTGCATGAGGATTGCCATGGGATGGGGACGACCTTTGCTGCGGTTTTCTGCAGTGAACAATTTATGGTGGTGACGACAGTCGGTGACAGCCGAGTGTATTCCTGGTGCAGCGGCATTCGCATCCGCCAGATGACTGAGGACCACACGCTCGTCAATGAGCTCGTCAAGAGTGGACAGATAAGCCGCGCGGATGCCGACAGTCATCCAGAGAAACATGTGCTGATGCGCGCGCTGGGTACAGAACCGGCAATTGCTCTGGACACGTTTGCCCGTGACTGGAATGAGACATCGCATCTCATCATTTGTTCTGATGGACTGACCAACAAGCTTTCTGATGCCATGATAGCCAGCATAATGGAGAGCTCTGGGACCCTTGATGATAAAATTGAGAAAATGATTGCTGCGGCAAATGAAGCCGGCGGAGAGGACAATATCAGTCTGATTATCATTTCTCATGATCCGGATGGTGATGGAAAATGATCGGAAGACGTATTGGCGGGCGCTATGAAATACTCTCACGCCTTGGTGAAGGCGGCATGGCTCTTGTCTATAAAGCTAAGGATTTAATTCTAGATCGCCTCGTTTCCGTTAAAATTCTTCGCACTGATTTAGCTGGTGATGAAGAGTTTGTCAAACGTTTTCATCGCGAGGCCGAATCGGTCGCCAGTCTGTCCCATCCCAATATCGTTGCCATTTATGATATTGGCGAAGAGGATGATATTTATTACATAGTCATGGAATATGTGCACGGCATGAGCCTGAAAGAATTCATCAAAGACTATTCCCCGCTTACAATCAGCGAAGCGGTGCACATTATGAAACAGATTGACGCAGCGATTGCTCATGCCCATGCTCATGGTATTATTCATCGTGATATTAAGCCGCATAATATTTTAATCGATGAATCTGAGCATGTGAAAGTGACTGATTTTGGCATTGCGATGGCTGTCAGCAGTGCGACGATTACGTTTACGCACTCGATTATGGGTTCCGCCCATTATTTGTCACCAGAACAGGCAAGAGGCGGGAAAGCAACGATAAAGTCTGATATTTATTCGCTCGGTATTGTTATGTTTGAATTACTGACGAGCCGTGTGCCTTTTCCAGGCACATCCCCTGTTTCAGTGGCTTTAAAGCAGCTAAAGGATCCCATTCCCTTTCCGCGTGATTTTCGTCCGGAAATTCCGCAAAGCTTGGAAAACGTCGTCCTTCGGGCATTGGCTAAAGATCCTGACGACCGCTACGCGTCTGTCGCAGATATGTCCGCCGACTTAGCTACCGCATTGTCACCGGAACGAAGTGAGGAGCCGCGAGTCATTTTTGCCGATGCGGGGGACGAAGAGTCAGACGCTGAGAAAACAATTAAGATGACGCCGCTGACAGCAGATGACGACTCCGTGCCCGCATCTGATCCAGCTAAGAAAACGATTGCTCCGGCAAAGGGGAAGGATAAAAAGAAACGATCATGGGTGAAACGCCTGCTGACAACGCTTGCAATTTTAACCTTGCTGATCGCTGCGGGAATCGTCATAGGTCTTGTTATTCTGCCAAAAGTTTTTTATGTGGAAAACGTTCAAGTGCCGAGAGTGGTAGGCATGAAATATGACAAAGCAAACGCATTAATGCAGGACCATCAATTGAAAGTGAAGCGCGTTGAGCAGGCAAGCAAGAATGTGCAGAAAAATGCGGTCATTAATCAGAATCCGAAGGCGGGGACTGAAGTTAAAGCCGGCTCACAGATTATTTTATTTGTCAGCACCGGTCAAAGTACAATCAAGGTGGATAACTATATTGGCTATGACCGCGATTCTTTACTCAATACCCTGCCAGATGAAGGCTATAAGCGCGTGGCGTGGCACGAAGTTGACTCGTCGTCAATTCCTGAAGGACAAGTCATCAGTCAGAGTCCAGCGGCCGGGAAACGCGTCATTCCATCGAAGACGGTGTTAAATCTGACGTATAGCGGTGGTCAACCGCAAGTCACTGTGCCCGATTTAAGCGGTAAGACGAAATCTGAAGTTAAGCAAATGCTGAAGGCGGCCGGACTCAGTCCAGAATATATGCCCGGTGATTATTCGGATAGCGTGACTAAAGGTGAACTAGTCAGCCAGGAACCGGCTGCTGGTAAGCAGGTGGCCAAGGGAACTGAGATTGTTGTCTCATTCTCCAAGGGTCAAAAGCAGACGACAGAAGAAGTCGATCAGCCAATTAAGGTCGTCTATAACGGGACGGATTCGGACAGCAGCTCAAGTGACGCATCAAGTCCGCAGCCGTCGCATGTGCAGATTTACTATACTGACGCGACGCATCATGATTCATTATTTGCTGATGAGGAAATAACAGCGACAAAAACCTATACAATTCCCTTCCAGCTCGCACCGGGGACATCGGGAAGCTACCGGATAATAATCGACGGCAATCAGGAAAAAACAGGAACTGTTGATTATCCAGATTAATTAACCGATTAAGAAAGCCCATCACGTGGCAAAAATTCAAGGGAGACATTCGATGTCAGAAGGACTAATCATCAAAGCACTCAGTGGTTATTATTATGTGAAATCCGGGGCAGAGGTTGTACAATGCCGCGCGCGTGGCGTCTTCAGAAAGAAGAAAATCAGCCCGCTCGTCGGGGATTCGGTTTCTTTTGAAGCTGAAAATCCAACGGACGGTTATATTTTGGCGATTCACACACGGAGAAATGTATTGAACCGGCCGCCAATTGCTAATGTTGATCAAGCGCTGCTTGTGTTTTCTGTCACTGAGCCTGACTTAGATGACACCCTTCTTGATCGGTTTCTTGTTCATATGGAAAGCCATCACATCGAATCGATTATTTGTTTGACAAAAATGGATTTGCTAGATGAGGCGTCTCGTGAACAGCTTATCCAGCGGATCGCCCCTTACAGATTGGCAGGTTATTCCGTCCTGATGACGTCAAGCCAGACCCGCGAAGGACTTCGCGAGATCCGCACGCATATTGATCGGCGGATCAGTGTGGTAACCGGTCAGTCAGGTGTTGGCAAGTCATCATTATTAAATGCGCTTGATGATAAGCTGACGATCCAGACCCAAGCGATTTCCCGCGCGCTTGGCCGCGGCAAGCATACAACCCGTCATGTTGAATTGCTGCCCATTCGTGACGGATTTATTGCCGATACACCGGGATTCAGTTCGCTCGAATTTTCCACAATTAACTTATCGGAACTTGAAGACTGCTTCCCTGAGTTTCGCTTGCTGCGCGATGACTGCCGTTTCAGGGGCTGCACGCATATAGCCGAACCGGATTGTGCGGTTAAAGCAGCCTGCGCAGAAGGGAAAGTGAGTGCCGCACGCTATGCCCATTACTGCGCTTTCTATCAAGAAATCGATCAACGCAAGAAAATTTATTAAATCGGAGGAATCTGCCTTGAAACTGGCGATTGTTGCCGGAGGACCGGAAAGCCTAATTCCCGATCTGCTTCAGCCGGCCTATCAAGATGTGCAGTGGATTGGTGCTGATCGCGGCACATATGTCTTGCTGCGGCGGGGGATTCAGCCAATCAAAGCATTTGGTGACTTTGATTCGCTGTCGCCCGAGGAACGGCATACCGTTCAGGGCAGTGGAACGTCTGCTGTAGTCTATCCCCCGGAAAAAGATAAAACCGATCTTGAGCTTGCCTTGGACTGGGCATGTGCGCAGAAGCCAGACGTACTATTTCTGTTTGGCGTGACCGGGGGTCGGCAGGATCACGCACTTGCCGCTGTTCATTTGCTGCATGCGCTGACAAAGAGGCGTATACTGGCGGAAATAATTGACCAATCCAATTGTATCCAATTGCTCACACCAGGCATATATCAATTAGAGAGGAAGCCTGAATACCATTATCTTTCCTTTCTAGCCCTATCTGATGAAGTCACGGATCTGACGCTTCGAGGCGTGAAATATCCGCTGAATAAAGCTGCCATTATACGAGAATCAAGTCTTTGCATCAGCAACGAGGTGACAGAGGAAACGTTTACTGTCTGTTTTACTTCAGGACTTCTGCTCATGATGCGCTGCAGCGATTAAGAGAACAGGACGACTTCGGTCATAGACTGACCTGTCCGTTCATATACTCTAGAAGCACGTGATAAATGGCTGCGGGCATACGATTCAAGGAGGCGTGTTTCAATGAAATTCTACACGATTAAGTTGCCGCGATTCCTAGGCAGTATTGTAAAGGCACTCCTCGGCTCCTTCAGAAAAGGGTAACAGGAAACATGCGGCAAATAAGAAAGATGTCCGGCAGCAGCTAGAGCAGATACCGGACATCTTTTTTAATGGGAGACACAGACATTTGCTCATTCAAAAGAAAAAAACCGCCGATGCGTTGACATCAGCGGTTTTTCGGTTCAGACGCGTTCAACTAGGCCGGCCTTCAGTGCCTTTGTTGACACATAGACACGCTTCGGACTGCCATCAACGAGAATACGAACCTTCTGCAAATTCGCTTTGAAAGTACGTTTCGATTTATTTTCAGCAAACGAACGATTCTGACCAAATTTAGTTGTTTTGCCTGTAACGAAACATTTACGTCCCATCTGGATACCCTCCCTGCACATGCATTCATTAAGCAATAATTCCATATTACCATGCGATTGATGAACAAGCAACCGCTTATCACTCATTTGCCAATACCCATCCTTCTTTTCAATTTGAGCTGGCTAGTGTAAAATTGAAATGAGTATATTGAGTAAATGAAACGGCCTCAATATGGAGGGGAAAAAATGATCGCATTAACCAATCAATATGGACAGATTGAGATTTCAACCGATGTTATCGCTAAAATTGTCGGCGCGGTAGCAGCCTCCTGTGACGGCATCGTTGGAATGGCTTCGACAAATCAGTTGAAAGACGGTTTCGATGAATGGCTGAAGAAAGAGACGGCCAGCCGCGGTGTGGTCGTCCATTTTGATCAGCAGGAGCGGCTGTTAATCGATATGTATATTCTTGTCAGCTATGGTACACAAATATCGAATGTTGCTATTCAATTGCAGCATCGAGTGAAAAGCGCATTGATCGAGATGATAGGTTTGCAGGCTGCAGAAATCAATATTTATGTGCAGGGTGTTTGTCTCGTATCAGTGGAGGATGGACAGAAAGCCTAAGACGAAGAGAGGCGGATTGTGGTGAAATACCGCAGCGTTTTTGATATTATCGGACCGATTATGATCGGCCCATCTAGTTCGCACACAGCAGGTGCTGTACGCATAGGCCGCGTGGCACGAGATTTGTTTGGTAAACAGCCAAG
Organism: Sporolactobacillus sp.; assembly: GCA_047718535.1. GTDB lineage: Bacteria > Bacillota > Bacilli > Bacillales > Sporolactobacillaceae > Sporolactobacillus. The sequence goes on along the minus strand of JBDNRH010000002.1, from coordinate 23,719 downwards.
TCACGTAGAAATGACGCTCTATGGTTCATTTGCTGAGACCTATCGCGGTCACGGTACGGATGTTGCACTTGTAGCCGGACTGCTTGGCTTTGCGACCAGTGATCCGCGCCTTCCGAATGCACTCGATTTGGCAAAGACGGCGCAGATGGCGGTTTCGTTTACAGCGGATAAGGAAACAGAGACGGCGCATCCCAATACTGTCCGCCTCCATCTGACCGATGATCAGAATGAGATTGAAATCGTCGGTGTGTCGATAGGTGGCGGCAAAATCGAAATTATAGAAGTGGACGGCTTTAAAATTTCGCTGTCAGGCAGCAACCCGGCCTTATTTGTGCTTCATTTAGATAAGTATGGTGCGGTTGCTGAAGTGGCTTCGTTAATTGCCAAGTATGAAATGAATATTTCTTATATGGAAGTGTCACGTAAAGTGAAAGGGAGCCTCGCGCTGATGGTGATTCAGACGGATGAAGAAATTAACGCGAAATTGGCCGAAGAGGTCGGCCTGCTGCCGAATATGCTTCATGTCGCTGTTCTTTCTTAATACTAGATTGAAGCAGTCGGAAGGAGGAATGACTGATGTTCCACACAGTAAAAGAGCTTGTTGAGTTGGCGGAAAAGGGGCAGAAACAATTATCTGAAATTATGATTGAGACAGAGATAGAAACGACTGGATGCACCCGTTCGGTTATCGTTGAGAAAATGGAAGAAAATCTTAAAGTCATGGAAAATGCAGTCAGCCGCGGGATTAACGAGGTGGTTCGTTCACATTCCGGGCTGACAGGTGGTGACGCTAGAAAGCTGAATCATTATCTCCATGAGAAGCAGACACTGTCCGGTGCGTCTGTGCTTGACGCGGTCAGCAAGGCGATGGCGACCAACGAAGTGAATGCGGCAATGGGCGTGATTTGTGCCACTCCGACAGCCGGCTCAGCCGGGGTCGTTCCGGGAACGCTTTTCGGCATTTGCGAGCGGATGAAGCCTGTGCCAACACGTGAACAAATGGTTCGTTTTTTGTTTACAGCGGGTGCGTTTGGTTTCATTGTGGCGAATAATGCATCGATTTCTGGAGCGGCCGGCGGCTGTCAAGCCGAGATTGGTTCGGCGACAGGAATGGCCGCCGCCGCTGCGGTCGAGCTGGCCGGCGGCACAGCAGCGCAATCAGCAGATGCGATGGCGATTGCGCTTGGCAACATGCTCGGCCTTGTCTGTGATCCGGTTGCCGGTCTGGTTGAGGTGCCGTGCGTCAAGCGCAATGCAGTCGGTGCGTCGACTGCATTGGTTGCGGCCGATATGGCTTTGGCCGGCATTGAGAGCCGAATTCCATGTGATCAGGTGATTGAGGCCATGTATCGTGTCGGCCGTTTGATGCCGGCTGCTTTTCGTGAGACCGCACAGGGGGGCCTTGCCGACACGCCGCGCGGACGTGCGTTAAAACGGCAGTTATTTGGACACGATGGGAAAAAATCCGTCACGGACCGAAAATGATGACAGTCGAGCTGCCGGTCACGCAAGTAAAAGGGGTCGGTTCGGCATTGGCTGTCCAGCTTGCTGCGCTTGGCATTATGTCCGTGGCCGATCTATTCAGTTATTTTCCTTACCGTTATGAAAATTATGCTGTCCGTGATCTTGCATCTGTTTCTGATGGTGAGTATGCGACGATTACGGGCAAAATTCAAAGTGAACCGCTGTTTTCTTATTTTGCCAAGAAAAGATCACGGCTTTCTGTGCGTGTGCTGGCTGGGCGAACGTTGTTGACAGCGATTGTTTTTAATCGGCCGTATTTGAAACGCTCCCTTCGGCTTGGTGAAACAGTCACACTCACAGGTAAATGGGAGAAATCCCGGGCCGCACTCGTTGTCAGAGAATTTCATCGCGGTGACCATGTCCAGGCAGAGACGTTTTTGCCGGTCTATCCGGTCAGGGAAGATCTCTCTGTCAAGAAAATGCGAGCAGTTCTGCGTCAAGCGCTTGCCCAATTCGGCGGGCAAGTCGAGGAAAATTTGCCGTCTGTGCTTTGCCAGCGTTACCGGTTGATTGGGCGAAAAGAGGCCATGACAGCCATTCATTTTCCTGCCAATGGGCAGCAGCTGAAAGAAGCGCGCCGCCGGTTAGTCTACGAAGAACTGCTGATTTATGAACTGAAAATGCAGGTCCATCAAAAGAACAGAAAAAATGCAGAGCGGGGCATTGCCTTTAGTTTTGACGACGACAAGATTCGGCCATTCATTGCTGCGCTGCCTTTCCAATTAACGGCGGCGCAGCAACGCGTTCTTGCACAGATTTTTATCGATATGCGGCAGCCGGCGGCAATGAATCGGCTGCTGCAGGGAGATGTTGGGTCAGGGAAAACAATCATTGCTGCGATTGTATTATTTGCGGCCGTAAAGGCGGGCTATCAAGGTGCACTCATGGTCCCGACAGAAATTCTCGCGCAGCAGCATGCGAACGCTTTAGAACAATTAATGACGCCCTTTTCTATCCGTACAGCATTGCTCACGGGCAGCGTCCGCGGGAAGAAGAGGCAGGTGCTGCTTGATGAACTGCGGACAGGTGGTATTGATATACTCATCGGCACACATGCCCTCATCCAAGAGGGGGTTGACTATCATCGACTCGGTCTTGTGATCACTGATGAGCAGCATCGCTTTGGTGTGATTCAGCGCCGCTTACTGCGTGAGAAAGGGAATGCACCGGACGTTCTTTATATGACGGCGACACCGATTCCACGCACGCTGGCATTGTCTGTATTCGGGGACATGGATATTTCCACGATTGATGAACTGCCCGGCGGCAGGAAAGCGATCAAGACGTATTGGGTACGGCATGATCTGTTTCCGCGCGTCGTGGCCTTCATCCGCAAAGCGGTGGAAGCGGGACGGCAGGTCTATGTGATCTGTCCGCTGATTGAGGAATCCGAGCAATTGGATATGCAAAATGCGCTGGACATGCACAGTCAGCTGACTCAGGCATTAACCGGCATACGGATTGGGCTGATGCACGGACGGCTGAGTCCGGAAGAGAAGAGCGATGTGATGCAGGCATTCGCACATAACGAGTTGCCGGTTCTCGTCTCCACGACGGTGATTGAAGTCGGCGTCGATGTGCCAAATGCGACATTAATGATTGTTAATGATGCGGATCGCTTTGGCCTGTCTCAGCTCCATCAATTACGCGGCCGTGTCGGGCGTGGCAGCAGCCAGTCCTATTGCATTCTGATCGCCGAAGCAAAGTCAGAGGGAAGCCGAGAAAAAATGAAGTGGATGACGGAAACGACCGATGGCTTTAAGCTTGCTGAACTGGATTTGAAAATGCGGGGTCCGGGCGATTTTTTTGGGAAAAAGCAAAGCGGGCTCCCAGACTTTAAGCTGGCGGATCTTGTTCATGACTTTCGCACACTCGTCGTTGCCCGTCAGGATGCGGCAGCAATGGTAGCGAATGATGCTTTTTGGTCGGATCCAGACTATCGTTTTCTGCGGGCGCCGCTCAATCTTCCGGGGGTAGCGGATCATAATAGATTGGATTAAATGAATTTTGAAACCTAGATAGAGCTGCCTGCGTAAACAAATAGTTAATAGGGCCTGCATTTTGCTGCTTTCTTCGAAAACATGTAAAGCTATTCGCGCGCATTTTGGTATGTTATACTTGCTTGTAGTAGCTAGTCTTAATATGCGCGTGCGTATGCGGAACATGGAAGTAGAGGAAGGTGTCTTGATTTTGAGAAAGAGCAAGCGCGATCGACAGGAGCTAGTGAAGCTGACCATTGCTGATAATCCATTTATTACAGATGATGAACTGGCAAGGAAATTTGCTGTCAGTATTCAAACCATTCGTCTTGATCGAATGGAATTATCGATTCCAGAATTACGTGAACGGATTAAATACGTCGCTAAACGGCAATTTGACGATGTTAAAGCGCTTCATGAAGATGAAGTGATTGGTGAAATCGTTGATCTGCAGCTTGATACGCGGGCTATTTCTTTGCTTGAAATTAATCAGGAACATGTCTTCTCGCGAACGGGAATTGCGCGCGGTCATCATCTGTTCGCCCAGGCGAACTCGCTTGCCGTTGCAGTGATCAACGATGAACTCGCATTGACATCTAAGGCAACGATTCATTTTATGCGCCCAGTTAAAGTCGGGGAACGGGTGGTCGCCAAAGCAGTTGTTATTGAGAAGGAACATGTGCGCACGGTTGTAGAAGTCAATAGTTATTCAGGACAGGATCATGTTTTTCGCGGGGTGTTCACGATGTTCCGCTCATCAGGACAGGCCAAGGCAAGTATCACGCACACGAGTACGTATGAAGAATAGACGGTGGATGTGCGCGTTTCAGTTCATATGAATTTCTAAGGAGGCAGGGATATAGTGGTTAAGATTGCATGTGTGTTTCCTGGACAAGGTGCGCAGCAAGTTGGAATGGGCAGTGATTTGCTTGCCCAATCTGCAGAAGCAAAGAAGAAATTTAGTGCAGCTGATACGCGGCTTGGCTATGCTTTAACCGATTTAATCATGAACGGTCCGGAGGATCAGCTGACCTTAACGGAAAATACGCAGCCGGCCATTCTTGCGGTTAGCTGCATCCTTTATGATGCCCTACGTCTGCACGGACTCTCTCCGGATTATGTAGCTGGGCATAGTCTAGGTGAGTACAGCGCGCTCTATGCGGCCGGTGTATTCTCGTTTGAAGACGCCATTTTTGCTGTACGTCAGCGTGGACTGCTGATGGAGCAGGCTGTTCCTGCTGGGGCAGGAACGATGGCGGCTGTGCTCGGCCTTGCTCCCGATGCACTTGAGGCCATCTGTCAGAAGCTGAGCAGTGAGGGTCAGGCGGTGCAGCTGGCAAATTTGAATGCGCCCGGGCAGATTGTCATTTCCGGCTCGGCTGCGGGCGTGTCTCAAGCTTCCGCATTAGCCAATGCGGCCGGTGCGCGCCGCGTTGTGCCTCTGGCTGTCAGCGGTCCTTTTCACTCGTCATTAATGAAGCCTGCGGCTGAGGCGATGCGCGCTGTTCTGGCGAATCTGAGGATTCATGACGCGCAAATTCCTGTGATCGCCAATTGCTCGGCCGATGAAGAGACAGAGGCATCAATTATTTGCGATAATCTGATTAGTCAGCTCTATTCGCCGGTGCGCTGGGTAGAATCTGTTGAACGGCTGAAGGCTGCGGGTGTTGACACGTATATTGAGGTCGGTCCAGGCCGAGTGCTCAGCGGGCTGATTAAAAAGATTCACCGCGGCGCGCGGATTTTGTCTGTGCATGATTTGGCGTCCTTAGACGACACAATCGCACAATTGAAGGAGGCAGCGAAATGACGTTAAAAGGACAGGTAGCGCTTGTAACCGGTGCATCGCGGGGCATCGGACGAGCGATCGCGATCGAACTCGCTGAAGCAGGCGCATCGATTGTTGTCAATTATGCAGGCAACAGGGCACGCGCCGAAGAGACGGCGGCAGCCATTCGCGCGCTTGGGCAAGAGGCGTGGGTCTGTCAGGGTGATGTTAGCCGAGAAGAGGATGTGGCTGCGGTCTGTCAGGGAGCATTGGATCATTTTGGACATATTGACATTCTGATCAATAATGCGGGGATTACTCGCGACGGACTGCTCATGCGGATGAAGGCCGAGGACTGGGACGCGGTGCTGAACACCAATCTCAAGGGTGTCTTTTTAATGACGAAAGCGGTTCTGAGACCAATGATGCGTCAGAAAAAGGGAAGAATAATTAATATCGCTTCGGTTGTCGGCATTGCCGGGAATGCGGGCCAGGCTAATTATTCAGCGGCGAAAGCAGGCGTTATCGGACTCACGAAAACAACCGCGCGTGAGGTTGCTTCACGTGGCATCACTGTGAATGCGATTGCACCAGGTTTTATTGCGACCGATATGTCGGATAAACTGAGTGAAGAAATCAAGGAAAAAATGAAAGCAGATATTCCGCTTGGCCGTCTCGGTGAACCGAAAGATGTTGCGAAAGCCGCTTGTTTTCTGGCGTCTGAGGCAGCCGCTTATATCACCGGTCAGACACTCAGTGTTGACGGTGGCATGACAATGCACTAAAATAGTCGGAGCGTTAAGCCATAGGCACGTTGCTTGAAAAAACTTTTGACTCTTATGGCATTTCCTGTTATTTTAATCTAGGGTATCTTTGAGGGGAGGTGAAGACATGGCAGAAACAGATGTACTTGAACGCGTAAAGAAAATCGTTGTTGACCGACTTGGTGTGGATGAGGCCGATGTAAAACCGGAAGCTTCCTTCAAAGAAGACCTTGACGCCGATTCTCTTGATATCGTGGAACTTGTCATGGAGCTTGAAGACGAATTTAATTTGGAAATTTCAGATGAAGATGCAGAAAAAATTCAAAGTGTTGGCGATGTCATTACTTACATACAAAGCCACAAATCGTGACATCCTAACTCATGAAGTCCCGTTTTTATAAAATTATTTTATGAAATCGGGACTTTTCCTTTTATATATAATTTGCATGAAAGCGGAAAAGAGTTGCGGGTAAGCGGAGGTAGCGATATGTCAGAAGCAAAGAAAAAGGATAGAACCAACGATACATTGGATCAAATTCATCAGTTTCTTAATGATTTTTCGTTTAAATTTACTAATGAAAAATTGCTGTGTCAGGCTTTTACCCATTCATCATATGTGAATGAGCATCGCCGCGGTTCGACGGATGATTATGAGCGGCTTGAATTTCTTGGTGATGCCGTGATGGAACTGATGGTTTCACAATATTTGTTCAAACATTATCCGAATTTATCTGAAGGAGATATGACGAAGCTGCGTGCGGCGATCGTCTGTGAAGCTGGTCTCGTGCAGTTTGCACATGCACTGAACTTCGAGCAGAATATCTTTCTTGGCCGCGGCGAAGAGGCAACGGGAGGTCGGGAACGGCCGGGATTGCTCTGTGATGTCTTTGAAGCATTCGTTGGCGCGTTGTATCTCGATCAAGGACTGGGCGAAGTCAGCCGTTTTCTTGAAGCGGTTGTCTATCCGAGAATCGCAGATGGTACTTTTTCCCATGTGATGGATTTTAAAAGCCAGTTACAGGAGACGGTGCAGCGGCAGAATCTCGGTGAACTGGATTACGAATTAGTAACGGAAAAAGGTTCAGCACATCAGCGTGAATTTCTCTCACACGTGGTGCTCGATGGAAAGATTATTGGCAGCGGCAAGGGACATTCGAAAAAAGATTCGGAGCAAAGCGCTGCCCGTGAAGCCTTGAAAAGGATGACCTGATAAGCAGAAACAGCCGGGGATGCTCGGCTGTTTTTACTACTATACGTGAAAAGCGTATTACGCGATCAGTGGAACAAAGCGGGTTGGAAATGGAGGAAGACGGGATGTACCTCAAACGACTGGATGTATCCGGATTTAAATCATTTGCGGACAAAACATCTATTGAGTTTGTACCCGGAGTGACAGCAGTTGTCGGACCGAATGGAAGTGGGAAAAGCAATATTACCGAAGCCATTCGCTGGGTGCTTGGTGAACAGTCGGCGAAATCACTTCGCGGTTCGAAAATGGAGGATATCATTTTCTCAGGCAGTGACGCCCGTAAGGCTGTAAATCTAGCGGAAGTCACCTTAATTCTAGATAATCATGATCACTATTTGAATCTCGACTTCAGCGAGCTGAGTGTGACACGCCGTGTGTTTCGATCAGGAGATAGCGAGTTTTTGCTCAATGGACAAAGCTGCCGTTTAAAGGATATTATTGATTTATTTCTTGATTCAGGTCTCGGCAAGGAAGCCTATTCGGTGATTGGCCAAGGGAAAATTGATGAAATTTTAAACAGCAAGGCAGAGGATAAACGGCGGATTTTCGAAGAAGCATCCGGTGTGCTCAAATACAAGCTGAGGAAGCAGGCGGCGGAGAAGCAGCTCGACGAATCGCAAGATAATCTAAGCCGTGTAGAGGATATCCTCCACGAACTGCACGCACGCCTTGGCCCACTCGAAGAGCAGGCGGCTTTGGCTAAAGACTATATGGAAAAGAAAGCGACGCTCAAGCAGATTGACGTCGGTCTGCTCGCCTATGATATTGAAAGGATGCATCGCGATTGGTCGCAGGCTCAGGCGAAATCGAGTCGATTGAAACAGCGGAAACAAGAGCTGTCGAAGCAAATTGAGGACAATGAAGGGCAATCAGCCACTGACCGCGAGGCACTTGATAAGCTCGAACAGGATATTGATGGGCTGCAAAACGCATGGGCGGAACACGGTGAACGATTAGAAAAATTGCTTGGTCAAAAAGAATTACTTGCGGAACGAAAACGTCATGCAGAAAGCACCTCTGAGGACTTGAATGATCGGCTGAGACAGGTGACTCAGCAATTAGAAGATTTGCGGCGGGAAAACGCAGCTTCGGAAACGAATTATCAACAGCAGAAGCAACGATTGCATGCACTTCAGCAGCAGTTGACTGAGAAGGAACAGCTCTATACTAATTTTTCTGAAAATCTAGCGGCGCAGATTGAATCAGTGAACACGGATTATGTTGAGACGCTGAACCAGCAGGCGGCACTGCGCAATGAACAGCGCTATTTAACTGAACAAAGCCAATCGCTGAGCACGAAGAAGCAGCGCACCGCCTCTGATGCCGAGGGGATCAGGCAGCAGCTTCAAGACGCGCAGGCGAAACGACAATTAATTGAAGAGAAGTTAGCTGAACATACGCAGGAATGTGATGAACTGCGGCTACGCCATAAAGAGCAGCAGCATACCCTCGATCAGGATAAGGCACGCTATGTTCAGCAAAAAGCGGCGACCGATAAACTTGATCGTTTAATTGATCAGGCAGCTTCTCGAAAAGAAATGCTGGAGGCACTTCAAGAGGATTATGCGGGCTTCTTTCAAGGTGTTCGCGAAATTTTGAAGCATAAGAGAGAGCTTAGAGGTGTGCATGGCGCGGTAGCAGAGTTAATCCATATCGCCGCTGTGCATCAGCTGGCAATAGAGACGGCACTTGGCGGCTCGGCGCAAAGTATTATTGTTGCCGATGAGGCCAGCGGCCGGGAAGCCATTCGCTTCCTGCGCAAGAGTCAGGCCGGCCGGGCGACTTTCCTGCCGTTAACTATTATGAAGCCGCGGCAAATCAGCACGAGCGATCGACATTTGCTTGAAGAGTCGTCTGCATTTGTAGGCTGCGCAGACACACTTGTCAGTTGTGACGCGCTTTATCGGCCAATCATCAGCCATCTGCTCGGTTCGGTGATCATCGCGTTGACCCTTGAAGGGGCCAATCAATTGGCTAAAGCGCTGCATTATCGCTATCGGATCGTGACGCTTGAAGGCGACGTGGTCGCGCCGGGCGGTTCAATGACAGGGGGCAGTACAAAAGCCAATCGTTCCAGTATCTTAAGCCGCAGTACGGAGCTCGAAACGCTGAAGCAGCAATTAAATGACATGCAAGCTAAACGCAGCGCGGCCGAAAAAACTTTTTCCGCATTGAAGATGCGTATTGCCGCCGAAGAACTGGATACAGATAGGCTCCGCCAGGCGCAGTCAGAAGCTGAAGAACGCTGCCGTACACTGGAAGCGCAGCTTGGTCAGTCACGTGCGGAAGAACGAAGCGGCATGGATGCGTATCAACTTATTACACGTGAGCATACGGATTTCACGAGTGAACAGGAGAAAATTCAGAGCCGTCTTCATGAGATTAGCAGCCAGCTTGATCAGGCGAAACGCCAGATTATACAGTTAACAAGTAACCGAACACAGCTAGCTGATCAGCAGAAGAACCGTGAACAAACAAGAGCTTCCCTGCAAGAAGAAATAACCATGATCAAAGTAGACGTGGCCAATCAGTCTCAAATCAGCGCCCGCTTGAAAGAAATTTGTAAACAGACGAGTGATAAGCTTGCTGAACTTGCTGCGACGCGCGAGGCTCTTGAACAGTCTGTAGCCAATGTGAGCGAAACAATTGGCGATCATGCGCTGTCTGCGGACTCACTGGACAAGCAGACAGAGCAAGCACGGCGATGCAAAGAATCTGCGGCGAACCAACTGGAAGCGGCAAAGGCAGCACGTCACCAACTCCAGAGCCAGTTGGCTGAATGTGACGCTGCGTTGACTAATCAGCGGCAGCAGCTGAATGTGACAGCGGGCGAGCTGGAACGTGAAGAGGTCGCTGCCAACCGCCTGGACGTCGCCCTCGATCATATGATTGCCGCATTGCGAGAAGACTACGAATTGACCGTGGAAGCGGCGCGTGATCACTATCCGCTGACGCTTGATCCCGAAGCGGCGCGCAGGCAGGTGAAATTGATCAAGCGGGCGATAGATGAGCTGGGGACGGTAAACCTCGGAGCGATTGACGAGTATCAGCAAGTGAGCACGCGCGCGCAGTTTCTTGCTGAACAACGTGATGATTTGCTTCAGGCGCGGGCCAATCTTGAAAATGTGATGACGGAAATGGATGAGGAAGTCAGCAGCCGTTTTGCCAAAACATTCGCACAGATTCGTACGCAGTTCCGCTCGGTTTTTGCGGAGTTATTTGGCGGCGGACAAGCAGATCTCAAATTGCTTGATCCAGAAGATTTGTTAACTAGCGGTATCGATATCCTTGCTGAGCCACCGGGAAAAAAATTGCAGAAATTATCGCTTCTGTCCGGCGGTGAACGCGCCTTGACAGCAACTGCACTTCTTTTTGCCATACTGAAGGTGCGGCCGGTTCCCTTCTGCGTCCTTGATGAGGTGGAGGCTGCGCTCGATGATGCCAATGTCGACCGCTATGCGGCATTCCTGCAGAAGTTTAGTGCGGATACACAATTTATCGTCGTGACCCACCGCCACGGAACGATGGAGCATGCCAATGTGCTTTACGGCGTCACGATGCAAGAATCTGGAATTTCTCGACTTGTTTCCGTGCGTCTCGAGGAAACAGAGGCATTGCTGCAGACGGATACGGCTGGAGCTTCATGATGAAAGTTAATTATTTGGCTGGGGGGATTGAGTGCTTATGAATTTTTTCAGTAAACTCAAAAATAAAATGACCAAGCAGACCGATACTACAACAGACAAGTTTCGTGAGGGCATGACGCGTACACGAACCTCTTTCTCCGAACGGCTGAATCATTTAGTTAAACGCTATCGCAAGGTGGATGAGGCATTCTTCGAAGAACTGGAGGATGTCTTGATTGAGTCGGATGTGGGTGTGACAACCGTGCTCGATCTCGTTGAACAATTAAAGGATGAGTCGCGCAGCCGTAATATCAAGGACAGTGAGCAACTTAAGGATTTAATTGTTGAAGTGCTGTCGGGATTTTTGACCAGGAGCGAAGAAGACACGGAAATGCATATGAATCCAGATGGATTAACGGTTATTTTGCTTGTCGGAGTCAACGGTGCCGGCAAGACAACGACAATCGGCAAGCTGGCCAATCGGCTGAAAAATGAGGGCAAGAAGGTACTTCTGGCAGCTGCTGATACATTTCGGGCGGGTGCGATAGAGCAGCTTCAAGTCTGGGGCGATCGCAGCGGCATCGATGTGATTCGGCATCAGGAAGGTTCGGATCCGGCTGCCGTCATCTATGACGCCTTGCAGGCGGCGAAATCGCGCGGCATCGATGTATTGCTCTGTGACACGGCAGGACGCCTGCAGAATAAAGTTAATCTAATGAATGAGCTCGGCAAGATTAAACGTGTCATTGAGCGGGAAGTCCCTGGTGCCCCTCAGGAAGTGCTGCTTGTGCTCGATGCGACGACAGGACAGAATGCTTTGAATCAGGCCAAGCTATTTCGCCAGACATCAGATGTGACCGGCATTGTTCTGACAAAATTGGATGGAACTGCTAAGGGCGGCATTGTTCTTGGAATTCGTCATGAATTGGATATCCCGGTTAAATTTGTTGGGCTTGGCGAACAGATCAATGATTTGCAGCCTTTTAACGCCGATGCGTTTATCTATGGATTGTTTGCCGAATTTTTTTCTGAAGCAGACTCGCATGATGCCTAATGGCGTTAAGGAAACAACTTGACAGGCAATGACTGATCCGTTAAACTGATTCAGTAAAGTAAAAGGCCTTTACAGCTAAGGGGATTTTACGATGCTTGAGAAGATTTTGAGAGTCAACGCCTTGTATGATTTCTATCAGCCGCTTCTCACCCCCAAACAACAGGAATATCTCGATCAATACTATCTCAATGACTATTCGCTTGGTGAAATTGCCGAGAGGTGCCATGTGTCACGACAGGCTGTCTATGACAATTTGAAGCGGGCGGAGAGTACGCTTGAATCGTTTGAAGAGAAGCTTGGTTTGTTTCGTAAATATCAGACGAGGCAAAGGCTGATTATGCAGATCAGAAACGATGCGGCAAAATGGGCGAGTAGCGATTGGAAAAAACTGGATTCAATGCTAGAGCAACTTGAGAATCTGGATTAGGAAGTGAGCCTTATGGCATTTGAAGGTCTGGCAGACAGGCTGCAGCAGGCGATGAAAAAGATTCGCGGCAAAGGCAAGGTCTCCGAGGCTGATGTGAAGCAGATGACGCGTGAAGTTCGACTCGCTCTTCTGGAAGCTGACGTTAATTTTAAAGTGGTTAAGTCGTTTGTTAAGACAGTCGAGGCACGCGCAGTTGGGCAGGAAGTGCTGAAAAGCCTGACACCGGGCCAACAAGTCATCAAGGTTGTTCAGGAAGAGTTGACGGCCTTGATGGGCGGCGCAGAAGCAAAGATTCATTTTGCTGCCAAACCGCCTACTGTTCTTCTCTTTGTTGGTCTTCAAGGTGCCGGTAAGACGACTTCGGCGGCGAAGCTGGCACATTATCTGCGTAAATCACAGAATAAAAAACCATTGATGATAGCGGCCGATATTTATCGCCCTGCGGCGATCAAACAGCTTGAAACCCTTGGTGCACAACTCAATATTCCTGTTTTTTCACTTGGTGACAAGGTGAATCCTGTTGATATTGTCCGCCAAGGTCTTGACAAGGCAGCAGCTGATCATCATGATCTCGTGATCATTGACACGGCGGGCCGTCTGCATATCGACGATAAGCTGATGGCAGAGCTTGAGCAGATCAAAACACTGAGTCATCCCGATGAAATTTTTCTTGTTGTGGACGCAATGACTGGTCAGGATGCAGTTCAAGTGGCGTCCAGTTTCCACGCGCAGCTCGGATTGACTGGAGTTATTATGACGAAGCTGGACGGTGATACACGGGGCGGTGCGGCACTTTCGATTCGCGCGGTGACGGGAACACCGATTAAATTCGTCGGCATGGGTGAAAAAATGGATGCGCTTGAACCTTTTCATCCGGATCGAATGGCTTCTCGTATTCTTGGCATGGGTGATGTGCTTTCTCTCATTGAAAAAGCACAGGAATCCTTTGACGAGGATAAGGCACGCGAAATGGAGAAGAAGATGCGTGACGTCAGTTTCACACTTGACGATTTTCTTGAACAGATTGGTCAAGTGCGCAATATGGGTCCGCTCGACGATCTATTATCGATGATGCCGGGGGCGGGTAAGCTTAAGGGCATGAAGAATATGTCTGTCGATGAGAAGAAAATCGATCAAGTGGAAGCGATTATTCGTTCGATGACGCCAGCCGAAAAGAGCGATCCGGATCTGATCAACGCCAGCCGCCGCAAACGAATTGCTCTAGGCAGCGGTACATCGATTGCTGACGTGAACCGCTTGCTGAAGCAATTTAAAGACATGAAAAAAATGATGAAGCAGTTTATGGGTCAAACCAAGGGTAAGAAGCGTAAGAATCCTTTTAATCTGCCTTTTATGTAAGGAAAAATTAAACTAACTATTAATGAGGTGTTTTGAATGTCTGTTAAAATTCGTCTAAAACGTATGGGTGCCAAGAAGCGTCCGTTCTACAGAGTTGTCGTTGCTGATTCCCGCGCGCCGCGTGATGGCCGTTTCATCGAAGAAATTGGCACGTATAATCCAGTGTCTACACCGAAAGCTTTTGAAGTGAATGAAGAAAAGGCACTCGACTGGCTCAGCAAAGGTGCGCAGCCGTCTGATACCGTGCGCAATCTCTTCTCAAACAAGGGAATTATGGAGAAGTTTCACAACTCGAAGCTGCAGAAATAAGTATCGAGGAGCGACTAGAGCATGGACGAATTGATAAAGGCGATTGTAGTCCCGCTCATTGATCATCCCGATCAAATGGAACTTTCTTGCGAGGAAAAGGCCGATATGATTACTTACACTTTGACGGTCAGTAAGTCAGATATCGGTAAAATAATAGGAAAAAATGGCACGATCGCTTCGGCTATTCGTACCGTGCTTTATGCGTCCGATAAAGGCGGTAAGCGGATTCGTTTGCTTATTCGTGACTAAATCTCGTCACGCGCGAGTGGAGGATCATCGGACGATTATCTGGAAAGAGAAGGGGGGAGATCCGCCCTTCTCTTTTTTTCAGGGAACAGAGGAGGCTGACTGATGGAAGACTGGCATTATGTCGGAAAGATTGTTAACACGCGTGGAATTAAGGGCGAAGTCAAAGTGATTAGCGAAACGGATTTCCCAGAGCAGCGCTTTGCCAGCGGCTCAGTTCTCTATGCAGAGGATCCGAAAACGCTTGTCCATCATCCGTTGACGGTGACCGGATTTCATTATCACAAGCCATTTGTTTGCCTGACATTTGATGGCGTGGCCTCAATTAATGAAGCGGAAAAAGTCAAGGGATGGGGCTTATTCATCCCCCGCGACCAGCTGCAGGCACTCGGCACGGATGAATTTTATTATCACGAAATCATTGGCGCTAGTGTCGTCACCGATGAGGGATGCGAACTCGGCACGGTGAAAGAAATTCTGTCGCCAGGCGCCAACGATGTGTGGGTCGTGAAAACGCGCGGCAAAGATATATTGCTGCCCTATATTAAAGACGTGGTGCAGAAGGTAGATGTGGGTAATCATATCATTACTGTCCATGTGATTCCGGGATTGATTGATGATGAAAATTGATATTCTGTCGTTATTTCCGCAAATGTTTCAAGGCGTTTTGAGCGAATCGATCCTTGGCAAAGCTGCAGAGAACGGTATTGTCTCCTACTCGATTACGAATTTTCGTGACTTCACTGAGAATAAGCATCGTAAAGTCGATGATTATCCGTTTGGCGGCGGTGCCGGCATGGTGTTGATGCCGCAGCCGATCTTCGACGCACTTGCTTCCGTACGTCAGTCTGAAGTGGAGAAGCCGCGGATCATTTTAACGTCGCCGCAAGGCAAGCCGTTTCAACAGGCGGATGCGGTCGCGCTCTCATCCGAAAGTCATCTTGTCTTTATTTGCGGACATTACGAGGGTTTTGATGAACGAATTGCTGAACATCTAGTGACCGATGAATATTCGATTGGTGATTTCGTCAT
The DNA here is from genome assembly GCA_047718535.1 of Sporolactobacillus sp. Lineage (GTDB taxonomy): Bacteria > Bacillota > Bacilli > Bacillales > Sporolactobacillaceae > Sporolactobacillus. The sequence goes on along the minus strand of JBDNRH010000002.1, from coordinate 8,382 downwards.
GACAGGCGGCGAATTGGCGGCGATGGCGATGATCGATAGTATTGTGCGTCTTTTGCCCGGTGTATTGGGAAATGAAACGTCTGCGGTGACGGATTCTTTCTCAGACGGACTTCTGGAACATCCGCATTATACGCGTCCGGCTGATTTTCGCGGCATGACCGTGCCCAATGTGCTCCTTTCTGGTAACCATGAAGACATACGGCAATGGCGGCATAAAGAATCGCTGCGTCGGACTTGGGAGCGTCGTCCGGATTTGCTGGCTGATCGCTTGCTTAGTGCGGAAGAACAGCACTGGATTGAGCAATTTGCGAGAGAACAGATGAACTCCAGCCATTGACAGACTGTTTGTGATGAGAAAAATAGTGCTTGCAGCACCACCTTGTATATGCTAAGATGATTAAAGCTTGTGGTAATTATGTTTTGACTACGATGTTCCGCTGCCTGCTTCGAATGGGTAAGAGCATTTGTGCGGAAGGAGGCCATGATTGATTATGACCAATGTGATTGATGAGATTACCAAGGAACAGCTGCGCAGCGATATTCCAGACTTCAGGCCTGGCGATACGGTTAAAGTGCATGTGAAGATTATCGAAGGTACGCATGAGCGTATTCAGGTATTCGAAGGCGTCGTTATCAAACGTCATGGCGCCGGAATCAGTGCGACATTTACTGTTCGCAAGATTTCCTATGGTGTCGGTGTGGAACGTGCTTTCCCTGTTCATTCGCCTAAAATTGATAAAATTGATGTTGTTCGCCGTGGTAAAGTGCGTCGTGCGAAATTGTATTATCTCCGTAATCTGCGCGGTAAAAAGGCACGTATTAAGAGCAGATAAGCTTGTTTTTTGTTTCTTGAACAGAGAACGCGTAACGCGTGAGAGGAGGTCTGGGCAACCAGACCTCTTTTTCACGTGAATAATAGAGTTTCGACAAGATGCAGTCGGTACTATTTTGCACAAGAAAACCAATCATAAATGACTGGCCAATTATAATTTATTGTTGAATTTGGATTTGCTCCTATCCTATAGGCTCAAATATCTATAATTTATATAATATTCTAGAAATTTGAAGTCACATAAGTCGAATACCATTCAAGTTTTATTAACTTAAGTCCAACTTCCTCTCCATTGTTCATGGGGTCAATCCAGTTTATATTGAATTTATCAAAAGGCTTTTTGAATTGGAATATCTGGAAGGGGGATAAAATATTGAACAGATTAAATATTGGAAAAACAATTTTACAGTTAAGAAAAGAGAAAAACATTACCCAAGAACAACTAGCCATTATGGTTGGTGTTTCGGCAGGAGCAGTCAGCAAATGGGAAACGGGGAATTCAACACCAGACATCTCATTACTTGCTCCTTTGGCCCGTGCATTAAATACATCTCTAGACATCTTATTGTCCTTTCAGCAGGAACTCTTGGAAACAGAGGTTAGCAATATTAAACAGAAGTTGACGGAAGTATTTCTGCTTGAAGGTTATGTTGTTGGAGAGGCAAGATGTCAAAAGTACCTAAATGAGTATCCAAACAGTATTCATTTAAAATTTACCGTTGCCTGTTTGCTCCAAGTGTATTTGATGATGTCGAATGATTGTTCGGAAGACTATATTAAGACAAAGATGCATTATTCCTTAGCTTTGTTCCAACAGGTAGTTGATAGTAGAGACTCGAAATATGCTCCACTAGCGCTGTTTTCCGTTGCCAGTATTCAGATGACATTAGGGAACTATGAAGAGAGCGAAAGAGCACTTAAGAAACTTCCACAGCAACCGATAAATCCAATGGCTTTGTACCCAACCCTTCTTCTGAAGCAGGGGAAGACAAAGGAGGCGATAATAGTTTGCAGTAGGATGTTAATGCAGTACGTAAACCAAAATTATCTTACACTGACTACGCTGGCCAGCATTTCAAAAACAGAACAGAATTATGGTAAGGCATTCTTTTATCTGGAAGCCGTTTATAAGATGCAGAATCTATTCGGAACAGGGTTACATTCAGCAGCATACAACTACTGTCAATTACATATAGAAACCGGTAAGAAACAGGAGGCGGCCAAATGGTTCCAAACATATGTGGAAGGGCTGGTCTCTTCAGCCTATGACTATCAGAGCAACCCTTATTTTGAGAATTATGACTTGGAAGTAAATCTAGAGGGACAGAAGATAATAAGAAAAAAAATGATCGAGTCACTGATAGATGATGATAATTTAAAAGTGTTAGCTGGAATTCCCGATTATGAAAAAGCGATTAAAGAATTAAAAAATGTCGTTGCTGAAATGTAAAGAATGAATCCACTGTCGAAGAAAAGCGAGCAAAGAAAAAAGACTTGAAAATGAAGGTTTTAGATGAGCGTGAAGTGAAGGTCTTACTTGCTGAACTTAGGAAGCGTAGGAATCAAAATTATTATGATTTAGCGCTTTTTCTTGTTGGAACTGGTTGTCGTATTGGAGAAGCTTCTGCATTGACTGAGTCTGATATTGATTTTGAAAATCAATGGGTAACGATTGAACGCATGGGTATAAGCCAAAGCGTGGTTTATAAATGATTTTGCCTAAAAATGCCCAAAAATAGAAGAAATAAAATGAATGGGCTTGCGAAGCCTTGTTATTAAAGGAGTTATAGAAGATGAGTAATATTCAATGGTACCCAGGCCATATGGCTAAGGCGAAACGAGAAATGCTTGAAAAGATTAAACAGATTGATGTCATCATTGAACTGACAGACAGCAGGATTCCACAAGCTTCACGCAATCCGCTTGTTGCCGAGATTGCCTCAGGGAAGCCGCGGCTGCTTTTACTTAATAAAACGGATATGGCCGATGCGCAGGCCACAGAGCAATGGCGTGCCCATTTCCAGGCGCAAGGACTTGCCGTGCATTTAGTCAACAGTCAAACAGGACAAGGAACAGGTAATTTAGCCGAAGCTGTGCGCGTGCTGACACGCCCAAGGAGGCAGAAATTAGAGGCCAAGGGTTTCACCGCGCATCCTGATCGAGCGCTGATTCTTGGTATTCCCAATGTCGGTAAATCGACGCTGATCAATCGTTTGGCGGGACGCAAGATCGCTAAAATCGGTGATCGGCCAGGTGTGACGAAAGCTCAGCAATGGATCAAGGTGGGCACCACATTAGAGCTTTTGGACACACCAGGCATTCTTTGGCCGAAGTTTGACGATCAAGCTGTCGGGCTTTGTCTGGCGGCAACAGGCGCAATCAAAGAAGAATTGCTTGATTTTCAGGAAATTGCTGTTTTTCTGCTGCAGGTAATGGCTGCCCATTATCCGCAGCAGTTGATCGATCGCTATCGTCTTGAGCGCCTTCCTGACACCGAGCTGCTTGACCCAGACGCGCTGACCTTTCTCTTTGATCAGATCGGGAAAGCGCGTGGATGCTTGATGAGCGGCGGCAGAATTGATTATGATCGCACAGCCGAAGTGATTGTGCGTGATTATAGACATCAGAAATTCGGTAAGATGACGCTCGAATGGCCAGTTGATTAGTTTTTAAGGTAATCGGGTTTAAAAAAGCGCGTCAAGAATCCGATAAAAGGAGCAGGGGAATGGCAATGAAGCAGCAATCGATTGCGGAAATCAAGACTTATTTGGCGAATTGTCCGAAGCTTGACGAAGCGCTGCGTCAACAGCTGGCAGAGGATCAGCGAGCGGGCGTGCGGCATCTGCTCGCTTCGTGGGAAAGAAAAAGAGCAAAAGAGAAGGCGCTCAAATTAAAGTTTCAAGAGATGAATGAGTTTGAACGCCGCCTTTTAGCGAGTGGCTACAAGACAATTGCTGGAATCGATGAAGCTGGCCGAGGACCCCTGGCAGGTCCGGTTGTGGCCGGCTGCGTGGTTTTGCAGCCTGAATGCACGATTTTGGGGTTGAACGACTCAAAGCAGCTCAGCGCGTCAGCACGCGATCGACTTTTTGTACAAATTAAAGAAAATGCTTTGGCTTTCGGGATCGGCATGGCCACCGCGCAGGAAATCGATCAGCTGAATATTTATCAGGCCGCCCGGCAGGCGATGCTCCGCGCTGTTCAGGCGCTTACTGTTTCTCCTGACTATTTGCTTGTAGACGCGATGACCCTGCCCGTGGAAATGGAACAGCAAAGTCTAATTAAAGGGGATGCGCGCAGCAATTCAATTGCCGCTGCATCGATACTTGCCAAAGTAACGCGTGACCGGTATATGATCGCAGTCGATGCACGGTATCCCGGTTATGAGTTTTCAGCGCATAAGGGGTATGGAACAGCCGCTCATTTGGCAGCGCTCCAACGTCTCGGCCCATGCCCGGAACACCGAATGACTTTTGCTCCGCTACATTAATTGAGGAGGAAAACCAATGAGCTTTCAGCCGTATGCAATCAGTCAAAGTCAATTGCTTAGTACATTTATGCCTGAGCAGATTTTGCGCGGCAAGGTTCTGGAAATTCTTCCGGATAGAAATGCGTTATTGCAGCTTGGGAATAGACAAGTGGTCGCCAAGGTCGGTGCCATTGAACCACCACTGAAAACGGGGCAGGACTATCTCTTTCAAATCCAGCAAAATACCAACCCGCTTGTAGCCAAAGTGGTTGCCCGAGAGGCATCTGCCGAATCAGGGGGATCGTCGACGGTTGAAGAGGCGCTGCGGACGCTTGGGTTAGGCAATGAATCCGCCCTTCGATCCTGGGCGCAGACCTTTCTCGATAAGGGTCTGCCATTGACACGTCAGACGTTGAGTCAGGTGCACGTGCTTTTTGGCAATCGCACGCCAACGAAAGAGGATAGCGATGCAGTGCGCTGGATGATCCAGCGGCAATTGCCGCTTACCAGATCCTTCTTGCATATAGCACGAATGCTGAGCAGTTCTGATCAACCATTGACAGATCAGCTTCACCTGCTGAGTCAGCTAATCGAGCAGGGTAAACAGACCACAACTGTCCAGGCGTTACAGAAAAACCTTGAGCGATTGACTGAGTCGATTAACGACACTCGATTCACCCAACCGGTTAACGAGATAAGTGAGAAGAATGCTGATCTGCGTTCGGGACAGCAATTCATTCCTATCCCTGATATAATGAAGCAACTTGGTTTTGACTTTGAGAATCAGCTTCGGCAGCAGCTTCTTGACAATCAGCCGCTTGCTGCTTCAGGTACGGTGAAAGAGGCGCTTTTGGCCGTTGCTCAGGACAAGGACGCTCCGCATACCATTCGACAGATGGCGCAAGCACTGGCTGGACAGATTACAGGTCAGCAGCTGCAGATGCTCTCTTCTGATTCGGTGGCGGCGCAGTTCACCTTGCAGTTGCCGCTGCCACTGCAGCATCAATTGACAAACGTCACTGTTTATTGGGAAAGTAAAAAAAATAAACAAGGGAAAATTGATCCGGATTACTGCACGTTGCTGCTCTGTTTGAATCTCGAGCATTTGAAAGAGACTCAGATTAGTGTGCGTGTTCAGAATCGTGCCGTGTCACTGCGTGTTCAAAATGATCTGGCGGATTTAAGAAACTATTTGAAGGCTGGAGAAACTGTTTTGGATCAGCAGCTGAACAAATTAAACTATCATTTGACGTCTATTATTCAAGTCGAGAAATTGGATGATCAGCTAGTGCGTCGAGCCACGCAGCCGCTTACGCCATTGACCCATCGATTGGATGTGTTGGCATGACCGGTAAGGAGAATTTGCGCAAAGAGCGCGCTGTAGCTTTGAAATATACACGCGGGATGGATCAAGCGCCTATTGTTCAAGCGAAGGGCGACGGTGAACTGGCTAGAAAAATAATTGAGAAAGCGAAAGAATATGAAATTCCGATTCAGGAAGATCCGGATCTTGTAGCGCTGCTTAGTCAGCTGGATGTGAATGAAATGATACCCCCGGAGCTTTATGGAGCGGTTGCGGAAATCTTTGCTTTTGTCTATCAAATGGATCGATCGTATACAAAGACTCATAAACAAGACAATTAAGCAATTCGCGTGCTCAGCGCGGCTCTGCCGTTATAGAATGACGCAGTGAGTCCCCCCTAGGCAGCGGCTTAGACGTTTTTTTCCTCTTTAATAGCCCATCGTGTATTAACTTTCTTATTTCTGCATATCATGGTTCACGGTATAAATAAATATGAAAACCAAGCGACGGATCTGTGACAAATCAGTGGACATTTCGGCATGCACCTGTTTATACTAATTAAGTAAGGGCTTTCAATTTATTAATTATTCAATAATTTGGAAGAAGGGGCGTCAATGAATATCCATGAATACCAGGGGAAAGAAATACTGCGTCAGTATGGAGTAAGTGTCCCCAAGGGCTATGTGGCCTTTACGCCTGATGAGTCGGCAGAAGCAGCAAGCAAATTAGGTTCTGAAACTATCGTTGTTAAAGCGCAGATCCATGCAGGCGGACGCGGCAAGGCAGGCGGTGTGAAAATCGCTCATTCAGTGGAACAGGTACGCTCGATAGCAGATGAGCTGCTTGGTCAAGTGCTGATCACGCATCAGACCGGTCCTGAAGGTAAGGAAGTGAAACGTCTTTGGATTGAGGAAGGCAGTGCTATCGACAAGGAATATTATTTAGGAATGGTTCTTGATCGCAAGCAATCACGTGTATCGGTCATTGCTTCTTCTGAAGGCGGCATGGAAATTGAAGAAGTTGCCAATCGCTCACCGGAAAAGATTATTCATCTCTCTGTTGATCCGCTAATCGGGCTGACCGCTTTTCAGGCGCGGCAAATTGCTTTTGCCATCCATATGCCGCATGCCTTGATTAATAAGGCGGTGGCGTTCATGCGTGGACTCTATAAGGTATTTATCGACAAGGACTGTTCAATCGCGGAAATTAACCCACTTGTTGTGACAAAGAAAGGTGAGGTCGTTGCGCTTGATGCCAAATTAAATTTTGATGATAATGCGCTTTATCGTCATAAAGATATCGTTGCACTGCGTGATTTGGATGAAGAAGATCAGAAAGAAATAGAAGCTTCAAAATATGGCTTGAATTATATTGCACTTGACGGCAATATTGGCTGCATGGTGAATGGCGCGGGTCTTGCCATGGCAACGATGGATATTATTAAAGCTTATCATGGCGATCCGGCGAATTTTCTTGACGTTGGCGGCGGCGCGAGCAAAGAAAAGGTAGAGGCAGCCTTCCGCTTGATTCTATCGGATCCGAAGGTAAAAGGTATTTTGGTCAATATCTTTGGTGGAATCATGAAATGTGACGTCATTGCTGAAGGAATTGTGGCGGCGACGCGCAGTGTGTCACTCAATGTGCCGCTTGTGGTTCGACTCGAAGGGACCAATGTGGCAAAGGGTAAGGAAATATTGCGGCAGTCTGGTCTGGCCATTACGCCGGCTCAATCAATGGCGGATGCTGCCGAAAAAATTGTGATGCTTGTCAAACAAGCGGCAGGAGGCGTAGCCTAATGAGCATTCTAGTCGACAAAAATACGAAAGTTATCGTCCAAGGTATTACTGGATCTCAAGGCTTATTCCACACCCAGCAGATGCGTGAGTATGGTACTCAGATTGTCGGCGGGGTAACACCGGGGAAGGGTGGAATGAACGTTGAGGGGGTTCCTGTTTTTGACACGGTTAAAGAAGCGGTAGAGAAAACGGGAGCAGACTGCTCGGTCATTTATGTTCCGCCGGCTTTTGCCGCCGATGCAATTATGGAGGCAGCGGATGCGGGCGTGCGGTTAATTATTACAATTACAGAAGGCATACCGATTCTTGATATGGTTCAAGTAAAACGCTATTTGGCGGATAAACCGGTTCGTCTGATTGGTCCTAACTGTCCAGGTGTTTTGTCCGCAGACGAAAGTAAAATTGGCATTATGCCCGGTTATATTCATAAAAAAGGACATGTCGGCGTTGTTTCACGTTCAGGGACTTTGACTTATGAAGCAGTGAATCAGCTAAGCGAATTATCTATTGGCCAGACCACTGCAGTAGGGATTGGCGGCGACCCAGTCAATGGGACGAGTTTCCTCGATGTCCTGCAGATGTTTAATGAGGATCCGGAAACGTATGCGGTTGTTATGATTGGTGAAATCGGGGGAACAAGTGAAGAAGAGGCGGCGGAATGGGCCGAAAACTATATGAAAAAGCCGATTGTTGGCTTTATTGGCGGTCAGACAGCGCCTCCTGGTAAACGTATGGGACATGCCGGTGCAATTATCTCGGGCGGTAAAGGAACGGCTGCTGAGAAGATGCGCGTGCTGCGTGCACACGGAATGGCAGTCGCTGAAACACCAGCAACAATCGGTATAACGATGGAAAAGACGCTTAAACAGCATGGACTCTACGAGGCTTGTTTAATTAAGAACGCATGATATATTTAATACGTCAAGAAAGTATATAGATTTCAGCAGAACCAAGTATAAGAAAAACTAAGGCTCAGCCATCG
>JBDNRH010000001.1:110305-175679 GCA_047718535.1 Sporolactobacillus sp. | reverse complement strand
TTCCGCGGGATCGACACTCTCTTCCGCGGGATCGACACTCTCTTCTGCGGGATCGCGCCTCTCTTCTGCGGGATCACCCCTCTCTTCCGCGGGATCACCTCTCATTTCTGCGGGATGATTCGGCCTATTGGTCCGAGACGCACAGTTCTCAGACCGAGTCATCCTTCCAAATTTTCTTAAACGTAAGAAAAAACGGCAAAACGCTTTCCCTTATTCGTCAATCCTGTTACAATTTGACCTGTTGCAAGGCCATGGAGTTTTGCCTTTGCGCTTACCAAGTCCTTGGCAATGGAAGGAGTTTTTCAATGCGCCTATTTACGCTGGCATCCTGTGCCCTTTATTTTCTTACAGGTCTCACCTCAATCTCTATCGGTTCCGTTTTGCCGGAGTTACTGAGGCATTATCAGCTTTCCTATACAATTGGCGGACAGATGATATTCATCGGCGCAATGGGGTTTCTCTCTGGCGTCCTGCTGACGTCATGGCTCAATCGCCGCTTTCCGCCGCGGCCGCTGCTCGCGCTGTCCGCACTGGTCATTGCCGTGGCTCAGTTTTCGCTTCTGTTCCTGCCGCCTTTCCCGGTCTTCGTCGCCTTATTCTTCATTAACAGTGTCGGCTCAGCTTCAATTGGCATCGTCGTCGCCACGCTGTTTATCAACGTATTTATTGGCCGCCAGGCTGTAGCAATGAGCTACTTAGAAGTTGCTTTCGGTCTCGGCTCTTTTCTTATGCCGCTTCTCGCCAGCGGCTTCATCTCACTCGGCATTTGGCGCTTTCTATTCTTGATTAATGCCGTTCTTGCCGCCTTTTTGGCCTACGTCTGGACGCGCGTGCCGTACGCGAAACAGCAGCGTTCAGCTGATGCCGCTATGGACGCGTCGGGTGCGACAAAACCGATACCGCTGTCCGCGCGAAAAAGGCTGATTGTGCTCGCGTTGTTTGCCTTAAGTATCTTCCTGTACGGCGGTCTTGAGGGCAGCCTAAACAATTTCATGTCTTCTATTTTCATTCATTTTCTGCACCAGGCGGCTTGGTTTGCCTCACTGAGTGTTGGCGTTTTCTGGGGATCGATGGTCATCGGCCGTGCAATTACCGGTTGGATTATACGCAAAGTCACCTACAGCCTCTATTTGCGGATCAATATGTCAGGAGCCATTCTCTCACTTGTGCTATTTATTCTGTTAAAGAACGCTTGGCTAGGCTTTGCCTTCGTCGCTATTCTCGGTCTGATGATGTCCGGCATTTATTCAATCACACTCGTTTTCGCGAATTACTCCATTCCAGACAGCGCGAGTACCGTCACGCCGATCATCTCCGGCCTGTCCGGTCTCGGATCAGCAGTCTTCCCCGCGTTCACCGGATTTTCTATCGACCGTTTCGGTATCCAGATGACGCTATGGTATATTGTTGGCATCGCTGCCGGCTATCTCATTTTCCTGATCGTTATTGATTTGCTGCGGAACGGCCGTCTCCCTCGTTTACGTTTTCATTCAATGCGTTATCGCGCACAATAAAGAGAGTTCCTTCGTTCCCCTTCTAGAGCATCCTCCGTATGGAAAAAAATTTATCGAGGAAGGCGTTTCAACGTGCATCTTGCGCTTACCGCAGTGGAACATCAACAATTGATTGACACGGCACGCGGACTTCGGACACCGACACTGCTTCTCCGCGCTGTCACTGTTCTGAATACCTACACAGGGCGTTTGTCAAAAGTGAATATATGGATTTGCGGCCATTTTATCGCCTATATGGGGCCTGATTTGCCGCAACACGCAGACGAGGAAACAACGCTTGCCTCTGGACAGATTGTCGTTCCCGCCTATATTGAGCCCCATGCCCACCCGTTTCAGCTTTATAATCCGTATACCCACGGCGTCTATCTGACGCAATCGGGTACGATGATTTCCGTGAATGACAATGGACCGCTGATGCGCTATTTGTCTGTTCAGGATCAGACCGCGTTCATTCATGATTTGGCGCGGACCCATCGTCATGAATGGCTGTGGTGGGCTTATTTTGAAGAAAAATGTCCACAATCCAACGCGTCGTTTACGACCTGGCTGAATCAACCCGAGGTCGTTCAGGGCGGCGAATTCAGTCAATGGCTGCCGTTTAAAATGGGATCAGCAGATTTAACGGAAAAACTCGTCCTTGTTCGCCGTCATCTCGGACGGATGGAAGGCCATCTTCCTGGATCGTCCGTCCGTACGTTGAATCTTTTTGCCGCGGCGGGCATTAGCGCGGATCACGAATCGATAACGGCTGAAGATGTTATCCATCGGCTGGAGCTCGGCTTCTATACCGCGTTGCGCTACTCACCGATCCGCCCCGACTTACCGGATATTCTGCGCGGACTAGCCAGCTATCCTGCTGTCGATTGGTCCAAGCTAATGTTGACGAGCGACGGAGCTACCCTGCCATTTCTCGAGCAGGCGACGCAGGCCGAATTGGTCAAGCTCGCCATCGCCTCGGGTGTTCCCGCGGCATCCGCTTACCGAATGGCTACAGTCAACCCCGCCGCCTATTACCATATCGATCACCTAGCCGGTGTCATCGCACCTGGGCGCTGGGCGCATCTCAACGTCCTGCAATCACTGGCAGAACCGCGACCTGTGCGCACTCTGTTCGCCGGGAAATGGACTGAGGCCTCTACGCCAGTCGATCTGGCGGACACGCTGTCAATGGCTTTCGCCCACGCCGATCCAGCGGATTTGCCCAACACGCTCCCCGCTATTGATGGCATTGCGACAGGATTGGCGCTAAAAGACGCCGTCATTACAGAAGCATATGCGTTTGAAAAAGGCCGACCACTCGGCAAAGATGAACAATATCTTTTTTATTTTGATCCACAGACAAAACGAATGCTTAGCACCCGGCTTAAAGGGCTGTCCCGCGGATTGACCTCACTCGTCAGCACATATAGTGCAACAGGTGCCATTTTAATAATCGGAACAGCGCGTGCGCAGATGCAGCTGCTCATGCAAAAAATTCAGGGCGGGTTTCGCGGCATATCATCCACTTTCTCTGATGGCAGCTGTGCTGAGGTGCGCTTGCCAATTATGGGGGTGATGAGCGATCAGCCCGTAGCGGCGCTGTCACCCGAATGCGCAAATTGGGCGAATGCCATGCGTGCCCACGGTTATCTGTTTGCTGATCCTTTTTTTACGCTTCTTTTTCTCACAGAAAAGCACCTGCCCTTCCTCCGCCTGACGCCAAACGGCCTGCTCGATATTCGCAGCGGAGATTTACTCGGCGCCTCGATACCGTACCGTTCCTAACTCGGACGCGCAATGGCTGAAGACAACTGCGTGTTATGCTACAATATAAATGCATTTTCGACAAATTCGTGACTTTTGAAAGGAAGCGCACCTTATGTCATCTATTGAATGGACGACCGTTCGTGACTATGAAGATATCTTTTTCGAAACATATGACGGCATTGCCAAGATTACGATTAACCGTCCGCATGTCCGCAATGCCTTTACACCGAATACCGTGATGGAGATGATTGATGCGTTTGCCCGTGCCCGCGACGACAGTTCAATCGGCGTGATCATTCTGACGGGGGCGGGAACGAAAGCGTTCTGCTCCGGGGGCGATCAGAAAGTACGCGGGAACGGCGGCTATGTTGGCAAGGATAATATTCCGCGTCTCAACGTCCTTGACCTGCAGCATTTAATTCGCGTGATTCCAAAACCAGTCATCGCCATGGTTGCCGGTTACGCGATCGGCGGTGGTAATGTGCTGCAAATCGTCTGTGATTTGACGATCGCCGCAGATAACGCCATTTTCGGACAGACTGGACCGAAAGTCGGCAGCTTTGACGCTGGTTATGGCGCCGGTTATTTGGCGCGGATTGTCGGTCATAAGAAAGCCCGTGAAATCTGGTATCTCTGCCGCCAATATAATGCACAGCAGGCGCTTGATATGGGACTCGTTAATACAGTTGTGCCGCTCGAACAGCTGGAAGAAGAGACAGTCAAGTGGGCACAGGAAATGCTGTCTAAAAGTGCCACCGCGCTGCGCTTCCTGAAAGCGTCGTTTAACGCCGATTCCGATGGACTGGCGGGGCTCGCGCAACTCGGCGGCGATGCGACGCTGCTTTACTATACGACGGATGAGGCCAAGGAAGGGCGCGACGCTTTCAAGGAAAAACGCGATCCGGATTTCAGCCGTTTCCCGAAATTCCCGTGACCTCTATGTCAGACATTATTATGCCGCTTTGGCTGCATCAGCGTGCGCAGTTGACGCCGGAACGCATTGCTTATGAATTCGCGGACACTCGAATAACTTTTTATGAACTTGACAAGCGCGCGCGCCGGCTTGCCGAATGCTTCGCCGCGCAGGGCATCGCTGCCAGCAGCCGCGTCGCCATCCTGCAAGAGAACACATTGCAGATGGTTTACACGCTGCATGCTTTAATCTATTTAGGCGCTGTCGCGGTGCCGCTCAATTGCCGGCTGACGGCGCACGAACTCGCGTTCCAGCTTGAGGATTCAGCGGCCGCTTCTCTGATTGCCGATTCGGCAACTTTTGCAAAAGCTAGAGAAACAGGCTGCACATGCATGATCCTAAACGTGGACAATCTATCTGCACCCACTGCGCAGCATATACAGCTGCGCCATGCGCTCTGTCTTGACGATCCATGCACAATTATTTATACATCCGGCACGACCGGGCAGCCCAAGGGCGTGGTTCTGACCTATGGCAACCATTGGTGGAACGCCAACGCCTCGCTGCTTAATCTCGGTCTGCAGCAAAGGGATGCATGGCTCTGCTGTGTGCCGATGTTTCACGTCAGCGGGCTTTCTATTTTTATGAAAAATATCATTTACGGTATGACCGTCCATTTATACCGCCATTTTCAGCCGGATGAGGTGCTCAGCTGTCTGCGCGCAGGTGCCATCAGCCATATCTCACTTGTCGCCTCGATGCTGCAGCGTTTGCTTGATGCGGATCCGTCCAAGCAGCCATTCCCGAAGACGCTGCGCTGCGTTCTGCTCGGCGGCGCCTCGGTGCCGCCAGCGCTGCTTGAGCGCTGCTTGAAGCGCGGCATCCCCGTCTACCAAACTTACGGCATGACCGAAACCGCGTCACAATGCGTAACTTTGCCGCCGGAGTATATGCAGGCGAAAGCGGGTTCCGCTGGGAAACCGTTGTTCCCGCTGCAATTGCGTATCGACTCCTCAGATGCGGTCAAAGAACCCGGCGAGATACTGATTCAAGGGCCGACCGTCTTCAGTCACTATCTGAATCGCGGTGACGCGACCCGCGAGGCATTCACAGCTAGCTGGTTCCACACAGGCGACATCGGCTATCTCGATGGCGACGGATTCTTATTTGTTCTCGATCGCCGCAAGGATTTGATCATTTCCGGTGGTGAAAATATTTATCCCGCCGAAGTCGAAGCCGTGCTCCGGCTTAACCCGAATATAACCGGAGCCGCTGTGATAGGCGTTCCCGATCGCGAGTGGGGACAGGTGCCTATCGCATTTGTTACGCTGCGCGATCCATCCCATTTCTTGGCTGATGAATTAACGGCTCACTGCCGCCGGCTGCTCGCCAGTTACAAAGTCCCGAAACAAGTGATTGTCTGCGCGGCGCTCCCGGAAAATGCGGCGCATAAAGTGCTGCGCCTCAAGCTTTATGAACAATGGATGCAGCAGCATAGCTGAGACTTCTGCGGCCTGCTAAAGGTTGACCAAATTTGTGGAAAATAGCGCGGTTTATCTGCAGCGTAGGAGCGGTTGCATTCAGAGTTGCGAATTTGTCTTCAGTGTAGCAACGTTTGTCTTCAGGGTTGCCGCGTTTATCTACAGTGTAGGATAGTTTGTCTTCAGAGTAGCACATTTGTCTACAGTGTAGCGCCAGTTGTCTTCAGAGTTGTGCGTTTATCTACAGTGTAGGATAGTTTGTCTTCAGAGTTGCGCGTTTATCTACAGAGTAGCACAGTTTGTCTACAGAGTCGCACATTTGTCTACAGTGTAGCAGCATTTACCTTCAGAGTTGCGCGTTTATCTACAGAGTAGCACAGTCTATCTTCAGTGTAGCGCCAGTTGTCTACAGTGTAGCCGCGTTTGTCTACAGTGTAGCACCAGTTGTCTACAGTGTAGCGAATTTGTCTTCAGAGTTGCAAAAATAATACGGACCTGCCGCCGAACGAGCTGCCCCAGCCATTAATTTTCCGATGGGGGGCCGCTCGTTTTATGCTATACTTTTCTCAGCATCGATAAATTCTGAGCGGGGGACACCTTTTTGCAGAAAAAACAGCTCAATTCGACCGTTGTCACAATCTGGTTTCAGCGGGCGACGATAACGCATCTAATTCTTGCGCTATTGATTGCCCTCGCCTTCCTTTGCGCCGATCAATTTTCATGGTATGCGTGGCTGCGCTGGCTTCTCATTGGTCTGGCTCTTCTCTGTCTTCCTTCCTATCTTCTGTCCTGCTGGATTATCCCTAAGATTCGGTATCATACATTCTTCTATACGATCCGCAGCGAAGATATTCTGATTCAGGAAGGGGTATTTGTCGTTCGCCAAATTGTCATCCCGTTCAGCCGCGTGCAGAATGTGAGCACTGGACAGGGACCGCTGCTGCGCCGCCATCAATTGCTGTCGGTGGCGATTACAACAGCTGCCGGCAGCCACGAAATTCCGGCATTGGATGAACATGAAGCAGAAACTTTGCGCGATCAAATTTCCGTCCTTATTAAGGAGGGCGCAAATCGTGAGCTCTAAGCGACGCCTCCATCCGATCGCCATTTTTTCAGAAGTATTGCGCACCGTTCGCCAGTTCGTCCTGCCGATCCTGTTTGGCATTTGGTTTGGCAGCCAGCATGCGGATTCCCATCAACTCCTGCTTGATCTGCTGCTCACGCTCGTCGTCATAGGCTATGGCTTCTTGAAGTGGCTGCGCTTCACCTATTCTATTGATGCCACGCAAATTCATCTTGAATCCGGCGTCTTATTCCGCAAGGATCAATATATCAAAAAATCTAGAATTCAATCGATACAAATTGAAACCAATATTATTTTGCGGCTATTCGGTCTCGTTCAGCTTAAGTTCGATACAGCCGAACCGGCGAAATTAGGCGATCATACGCTGCGTGTGCTGAGTCTCCATGAAGCGGAGCGGATTAAAAACGCTCTTGGTCATGGCGAGCGTCAGCTGGTGGAATCAATCGCCTCAGACTTGGCAACTGGCCAAGCGAAAACGTACACCTTGTCCGCGAAAGATATTTTAATCGCTGGCATGCTCTCGTCGAATATCGGCATCGTGATTGTCGGCGCCTTCGCCATCTGGTCGCAAATCGCCGACTATGTGCCGAAGCGTTGGCTCCGCCTGCCCGAACAGATCACCCGGCACGTGTCGCTCGCGGTCTGGGTCGAACTTATTCTGATTCTTGTACTGATTTTTTGGGCTATTGCCATCCTTACCACCTTTCTGCAAATTGGCGGATTTAAGTTGACTGCCTCTGCCGCTAAATGGCGTATTGAGAAAGGCATTATTCAGACGAGCGACAAAACGATTCGACCCGACCGTATTCAGGCGGTGCATATTAAAGAACATATCCTGCAACAGCTTTTCGGCTATTGTTCGATTTATGCCGAATGCTCTGGACGTGTCGATGATCCGACGAATGAGCACGGTTCTGTGCTTGTCATGCCGATTATTAAAAAAAAGAAAGCGGCCGAATGGCTTGCCGATCGCTGTCCCGAATTTTCCGTACCGCTTGCATTACGCCCCTTGCCCTTTCGCGGGGTCCTTTACGCGCTTTGCTTTCCTGCTATTTTTCTCAGCATTATCAGCGCGGCGCTGCATTTCTTCTTTCCTTGGGGGCGCTTCTCTTGGCCCGTGGTGCTCATCATCCTTTTGTATCTGAGCGTGGCCATCCGCTCCACCGGTTTCTCAAGTCAGTCCGAAAAGCTCATCTTCCGCGAGCGAATCATTGCCCGCACAACATGGATTACAACGAAAAACCATATTCAAACCTTTATCTGGGAACAATCATGGATTCAGCGCTTGCTGAACCTTTGCAGCTGCAAAGTCACGATTCGCGCGGGTGGACGCGTCGTACGCCAAATCAGACATATTGATACCCATGACGCCGCGCTGCTGTTTCATTGGTTTCGAGCAAAATAAGTGACCAAACAGATGCCAGTCATTGTTTTAAATAGTTCTCTGTATCGATAACTTCCGCAAAGCTTGTCAGCGCGGCAAGAAATACACGCTGCACGTCATCGGCACGCATTTTCTGCTCTCCATAGACTAGATCACGCGTGGCACACGCATCGGCGATCAATTTAATCGGGTAACCAAGTTCCCGTGCCTGCCGCGTCGTCGAATCAATACACATATGGGTCATCATGCCGCAGACGACTAATTGGTCAATCGCCTGTTTCTGTAAGTCTTCGCCTAGCGTCGTGCGCAGAAAGCTATTGGGATACGCCTTTTCAATGATCGTTGCTTGTTCATAGGTAAGGAAGGCATCGAACGCCGAATGCAGCGCCGCTCCTCGTGTACCGGGAAGAAAAAAATGACTTTGCGGCGAACGGCTAATATGCTTGATGAAGTATATGGTCTCACCTCGTTCCACAAACGTCTGTGCCAGCTGGCAGCAATGGGACAAGGCGTTATCCGGCTTATGAAGCGGATACGCGCCATCTGCAAAATAATCATTTTGCACATCGATAATAACTAATGCTTCTTTCATGGGTTTGACCTCCAATAGTTTTATACAATTTATTGTACTGAATCGCTCTCACCATAGGGAAGGCGTTAGTGAAAGCGTTCAGAACAAATAACTTTCATAATGAAAGGCTGGTAAATTTGGACGAAACAGACAAGAGAATCATTCATTATTTGGCTGAGAATAGCCGAATGACATGGAGGGAGTTAGGCAAGAAAATCCATATGACCGGTCAGGCCACCCGTTTGCGAGTAGACCGCCTCATCGAAACTGGTGTGCTTAGGAAATTCACCATTGATGTGACTGATGAAGCCACACAATTTATTACGGTATATATGGCAACGCGACAATACAGTCAATTTGAAGAAAAAATGGCCGTGCAATCTGAAATTGAAGCTTTTCACAAAATATCCGGTGACGGCTGCTACCTCTTAATCGCCCATTTCTCGCCGCAGACGCTCAACACATTTTGCAGCGAATTATTGGCGTTCGGACGCTATAAAATCAGTGTTTCATTAAAAGAATTCAGAAAATAAAGTCCTTTCAGCAAAGGCTAACCTCCTCTATTTTCCTTGCTCCTTATTTCCGCAGCTTTCTCTTGCGCTAAGTGTATCATATGATATAATACACTTGTATCATCAATAGCCTATTTATTGGAGGGCTGCCTCTTGGAGGAGTACCAGGTTGACAATTGGACATTTCAGATTGATTTCAGTCAGCCTCTCTATGAACAAGTCCTGATGCAAATGCGCAGTTTAATTGCCAAAGGAGCGATTGGTTTGGGTGAGAAAATTCCATCGGTCAGAGATATGGCACATGATTTGAAAATAAATCCAAATACCGTGATGCATGCGTATCAGGAACTGGAACGTGATGGACTGACAGAGAAACGGCGCGGACAGGGCACCTTTGTCACACAATCAAGCAGCTGCGTGCAGCAATTCCGCAAGCAATTTGCAGCGGACTATACCGCAGACTATCTTGATAAAATGCAGGCACTAGGGTTTAACCGGCATCAAATTAATGACTATATCAAGGGGCAAAATGAAGGAGGGCAGGCGCAATGAGTGAGTCGATCATTCAGGCAACTAATTTGAATAAACGATATGGGAAGAAACAGGCGATCGATCAGTTAACTGTACAGATCGCGCGCGGGTCCGTGACAGCTCTGCTCGGTGCAAACGGCGCCGGAAAGTCGACATTCTTCCGCATGGTGACCGGCCTTGTGGCGCCGGACAGCGGTGAATTGACGGTGCTTGGCGGCGTGCCGGGCTGGCAGACCAATCGTCAAATCGCCTATCTGCCGGATTGTGCCCGCTGGTATAAATCCTATACAACGGAAACGGCACTGCGCTACGGCGAACAATTCCTGCCTGGTTTCGATCAAAAACAAGCGGAACAAATGGCCAAGCACATGCGCCTGCCGTTGGATATGCCGGTTCACGGGATGTCAAAGGGGCAGGAAGCCCGGCTGATGTTGATTCTTTGCATTTGCCGCGATGTGCCGCTGATCATTCTTGACGAACCATTTTCTGGCATCGACGGCGCCTCTCGCGCAGCAATCATGGATGGTTTAATTGACGCGATCAGTGAACGACAGCAAACCTTACTGCTCAGCACGCATGAAATTGCCGAGGCGGAAGGCTTGTTTGATGACGTCATCTTTCTCAGCGACGGCCACGTCCGTTTCTCCGGATCGGCCGAGGATTTGCGCGCTGAATTCGGTTCCGTAGACCGTCTGGCCCGCCAATTAAGTGAGGAGGATCCGCTATGATCGCAGACAAGGGAAAGGAATTATTCTTCATACCGCTCATCCGTCATGAACTTGGTAACCGGCGACGTTACGCCAAAGGGGACCGACCTTCCTTCTGGCGTCCAACTAACCTGCTTTTTTACGCCATTGTCATCATAGCTGCTCTGCTCATCTTGAACAAGGATGCAAGTGATCTGAGCCCTTTATGGAATGTGTGTTGGGTATTGCCATGGATTGTTTTCGGTGTGTCGATTGGCGTCATTCGGCACGAATCACGGCAAGATACGATCGGCTGGTGGCTCTCGCTGCCTTATTCCAGGCTGACGCTAATTAGTTCAAAATTTTGGGCAATGCTACTTTGCGGTATTCAAATTATTGGCCTAATTCTTATCGCAATTATTTGCTATGCTACACTTGCGTTACTATTCACTCACGGCAGCACAATTATTGGTTTGATTGGTTTTCTGAAGAGTGGTTTCGTTCCTGTACTGCTCACCCTGCTGGCATTGCCGCTCATGGCTAGCGTTGGGCTGACGATTGGCACGGTTTCCCTGACGCGTTGGCGCTCGGCGATCAATAAATTTTGGATACTATGGGGGCTTTTCTGGCTCTTCTTTGGTTCCATGGGCTTCTGGAAGTCATTGGCATTACTTCAAAATCCACTTTATCTCGTTCTCATTATTGCCAGCAGCTTCATCGTTGCCTTTCTATTGCTGACTTTCTCGGCTTGGATGCTGAAGACGAAGGTGGATATTGGGTAATTTTTTAATAGAAAGGAGAGAGGCTTCATGCCTAACAGTTATTTCTCAATTTATCTCATCGCAATCATCGGTTTGATTCTCTATCGGCGGATTCGCCGCAATATCGGCTGGCAGCCGCTTAGGAGCCGCAAGATGGAATCACGGCTTGTGATTTGTTCAATTATCAGCCTGCTGCTGCTCTACGGGAACCTACGCTATCCGATTGGTTTGGCGTCGGACGTGCTCGGCATCGTTCTCGGCCTCGTTCTTGGCTTTATCGGCATGCTCTACACGACTCTCAAAACGGTAAATGGTGAAACGCTCTATCGGCCGAATACATGGATTGGCAGCGTTGTCACGCTGCTTTTCCTCTTTCGTTTCGGCTTTCGCATCATTGCCATGCTGCAAATCGGCAGCGATATGAATGGGTCTGAAAAAGGGACGAATGCCCTTCAAACGTTGGGCGGCAATTCATGGACCGCCGGACTGATGCTGATTTTATTCGCGTACTATATCGCTTATTACGGATTATTGATCCGCCGTCAGCACTTACCGCTGACCGAAGCATAACGGGAGGGATACGGATGGAACCTATTCTCGAAGTCGTTAAGTTAACGAAAACCTTCGGCACACATACGGTGCTTGATCAGATCAGCTTCTCCATTCCGCGCGGATCGTGCTTCGGGCTTCTTGGTCCAAACGGTGCCGGGAAATCAACAACGATGAAGCTGTTAACCGGCATCCTCAGCGCACCGACAGGAAGTGTCAAGATACTCGGCAATGACGCCGCCAAAACGAAGGCAGTCGTCCAAAGAACGGTTGGCTATGTGCCGCAGGAAATTACCCTCTATGAAAAATTAACTGCGGAAGACAATCTGATGTTCTTCGGCGGCCTTTACGGACTGACAGGCAAGAAGCTGAAAGATCGCATTCATGCCGTGCTCACCGACACTGGCCTGCTTGATCGAGGAAAAGATGTCGTGAAGACGTTCTCAGGCGGTATGAAACGGCGAATCAATATCGCCTGCGCGCTGCTGCATGAACCGCAGATTCTGATTCTGGACGAACCAACCGTTGGCATCGATCCGCAGTCGCGCAACCATATTTTCGAAATGATTCGACGCCTGCGGGATTCCGGGGTGACGATCATTTACTCCACACATTATATGGAAGAGGTGGAGGCACTCTGTGACGAATTGGCGATCATCGATCATGGGAAAATGATCGCGCAAGGAACGCTCAGTGCCATCCTTGACCGCTATTCACGAAAGGCAGTATATATCGAAAGCGCGAGCACGCTGCGGATTGAGGACTATCCGTCGATTAAAAAGATATCGCCGCATCACCAAGGCCTCCTCCTCGA
The DNA here is from genome assembly GCA_047718535.1 of Sporolactobacillus sp. Lineage (GTDB taxonomy): Bacteria > Bacillota > Bacilli > Bacillales > Sporolactobacillaceae > Sporolactobacillus. The sequence continues at coordinate 163,133 of JBDNRH010000001.1, read as the reverse complement.
CTGTGATCAGCCGTTTGCCTTGATGCGCCAGCTGCTTGATGCTGAGGCATCCGGCTCGCTTAGCACCATCCATGCCCTTGAATTAATGAAACCGTCTCTGGAGGACGTATTCCTGTCGCTGACCGGGACACGTCTGCGCGACGAATGATAACGAGGTGACGCGTACAATGGGTGCAATGATTATAAAAGAACTTAAACTGATGATCCGAGAAAAGGGCAACTTTTTCTTCCTAATCTTAATGCCACTGATTTTCATCGTTGTCTTCGGCTCCATTTTCAATCAGGCCAGTTCGCAAACCTTGACTGTATCCGTCCACGATGCCGATCAAACAGCGGCATCGAAGGCTTTAATTAAACAAATTGACGATATTAAAGGATTCAAAGTCAAACTGGAAAATTCAACCGGCATCAAAGGACAACTCAAACAAATTAAAGCGGGCAAATTGTCCTCTCTCGTTGTCATCGATCACGGCTTTGCCGCCAATCTGCAAAAAGGAAGCGCCAATCTGCATTTCTATTCCGATGCCGCTGAATCCAGCAGCACGGCGCCCATTCAAGCAGTACTTGAGAATATTGTTTCCAGCTATCAGCAGCAGAAACTCGCGCGCGTTCTGCAGGCACATGGCGAGACTGGCATGCAGATTAAGCAGACACTGGCGCCGCCTATTCATATCCAATCGGTTCAAAAGAATAGTAAACACGACAATTTCATGTCGCAGATTGTCCCCGGCTATACCGTCATGTTCGTCTTCTTCATTATGAATTCGATGGTTCGCCGCTTCTTCCAAGAAAAGGAATCAGGGATGATCGCCCGGCTGCAAAGCACGCCGCTCTCGTCGCTCAAGTATCTAATTGGCATGTGGGTACCCGCGTTCCTCTCAGTCATTATCCAATGCGCGGTCTTACTTGCCACCGGCTATTTCTTCTATAACCTGCATCTTGGCAGTCCGCTAGCCGTCACGCTGATCGTGCTTTGTCTCGCGCTATGTGGCACCGGACTTGGGCTTTGTCTGGCACTCGTCGTTCGCAGTGAGAATCAAGGCCTTGGCATCACGCAGCTCTTGACTCTTGGCGGAGCAATTGTCGCCGGACTCTGGTTCCCAAGCGACATGCTTCCATCCTTCGCTCAGAACATCGGTTATTTTACGCCGCAATATTGGGCGATGACCAGTCTTCAAGATGTGATGATCCGCGGCTATGGTGTGTCCGGCATCTGGCTGAGTCTGCTCGTGCTTGTCCTGATTGGTATCACCGGTCTCGTTATAGCCCTGCTTCGCTTCAAACCATTCCTGCGCGCAGCCGCACATTGAACGCTTCAAAAAGGGATCTGGCCGCAAACAGCCGGATCCCTTTTTAATACGATGTTCAAAGTGGAACGCTTGGTTCGTCCACGGAAATCGCCCAATTGACCGGCTCTTCTCCCGCTGCTTCGAGAAACTGATTGGCCCGCGAGAAGGGATGGCTGCCAAAGAACCCGTAGCGGGCGGAAAACGGACTTGGATGCGACGACTTGATAATACCGTGATGCGGGTTCGTGATTAATTCTTCTTTCGCCTGCGCATGTCTGCCCCAGAGAATGAAAACAATCGGCTGATCGCGCGCGTTCAAGTCACGAATGACGGCATCCGTGAACTGTTCCCAGCCCATTCCTTTATGCGAATTCGCGGCGGCGCGCCGAACCGATAAGACCGTGTTCAAAAGCAGCACACCTTGACGCGCCCATTCGACGAGACACCCATGATGCGGAATGGGATAGCCGAGGTCATCCTGCAATTCTTTGAAAATATTTTGCAGCGACGGCGGCTGGCGCACCCCCGGCTTCACCGAGAAACTAAGACCATGCGCCTGCCCCGGTTCATGATACGGATCCTGACCGAGAATGACGACCTTCACTTGACTATAGGGCGTGTACTTCAAGGCATTGAACAGATCGTACATATCCGGATAAACCGTCTGATGAGTGTACTCCTCCTTCAGAAAAGAACGCAGCTTCTGATAATAATCTTTTTCAAACTCCGTCTCCAGAAGCTGCTGCCAATCGTTATTCAAAATGCGTTTCACGTTCTGTGCACCTCTGTTTAATCATAAATTGATCATGAATTAATGAGCCGTTTTTCTCATGACTCGTGCAGTCGATTCTTCGCCGCTTGTTGATTCTGTTCAAAATAATAAACAGCTTCCTGATAGTGTTCGTTTTCTACTAAAGCACGTGCCACTGCTAACGCATATTCCTCAATCCACGTATCAAGATGAAGTGAGATTAATTTACGAAAAGCCTTGCGAAAATTAGCCGCGTCTCTTCTGTCCGGCAACAGTTCATAGATAATCGTCGATTTCGCGAGATATTCTTCATTTTCCCACTGTTTCGAAATACGCTGAACGTCTTGATAGATTTGCGCCGCCTCTTTCTTCCGGTTCTGCAGAACACGCACTTCCAAACAGCTGCACAGCGCTTTCGGTAGATGATGCGACTGCTTCTCCCGAAATATCGCCACCGATTCAGCAAACCACTTATAGGCCTGATCATATTGCCCATCCTTCATCGCAATCAGACCACAATTAAAACGCGCAATGGCAATCAAATATTGATTATGAAAGGCCTCAGCAATGCGATAGGCTTCCTCGTAGACGTGCTGCGCTTCCTGCAAATGCTCAGTCTTTAGAAAATTACTGCCAATCAGACTCTTAGACAAGAAACGATAGTGATAATAATCCGGATTATTGGCAAAGATAGCAAGTGCCTTTCGCGAATAACGGATCGATATCAAGCTATAATTAAGCGAAAAATAAACTTCCGCCAAGTGATAATAACAATGCGCTGCCTCGATCATGTCACCAAGCCGTTCCACGCGCTCCTCTGCTTTTCTATAAGACGCAAGTGCCGCTGTGAATTGCTGCTGCTTCAGCTCATACATTCCTTTAAATAGCCAGAAATAATAGTCGAGCATGCCTGTCAATTCCGAATCGCCATTTTCTATTTCGTTAAGGGCTGCTTCCATCTTTTCATGATTTAAAGGCTTCTCTTCATTTAATTGCATCCGAAATTCAAGTAATGAATAATAGAGAAGGACATTCTGATTTTGCTCCATATGGGCCAGCTGCTCATCGACTGCCGCTTTTAGTTGATGCGCGCGCGGCAAGTCGTAGTCTTGAATGGCAAGATACCATTCGTTCATTTTCCCCGCCACATCAATAGATGAAAATTGCTCACTTGAAATCATCACAGATGCACCTCCTCCATTTGCAAGCCTCTTCTATTCTTATAGTAATAGTATCGGAACTTCTCAGTCAATTCAAATTGAAATACTTGACTGGACACTTTGACAAGTCTAATTGCTAATTTTCTGTGACTGCTGAAATTATCTATGGGCCGTTAAATAATTCGTACAAATAGCAGCATCGTTCCCTTATAAGGCCTATAATTAATGAATAGAAATTCATCGTTTTCAACAAATTCACTGCCTGTGAAAATTGACCGACGGAGGTAATGTTGTGACTCATACAAAACGTCTGCTTGTATTGCTCTGCCTAATCTTAAGTGCCGTTCTCCTAACAGGATGCGGCGCTCAGCCTACTGCAAACGATCGTTTTCAAGACTACACGAAAGCTTGGCAGAAAAAAGACTTTACTGCAATGTATCAATTTCTGTCACATGCTTCCAAAAAATCAATCTCCAAAAAGCAATTTGTCGCGCGCTATACAGCCATTTATAGCGGTGTAGGTGCCGGCAAGCTACATATGACGATGAAAAAGGGTAAGAACAACGCCTCATCCGTTTCATTTAAAGCTGTGCTTCCTACTGATGGCGGACCTGTACATTTCTCAGAAACTGTACACATGGTTCGGGAAAAACAGGGTAATGAAAAAAAATGGATGATTAAATGGACTCCCGCACTCATTCTTCCCGGTCTGCAAAAGGGAGAAACGATCGCTGTGGAGACGCTTCCCGGAAAACGCGGCGATATATTCGATCGCAAGGGAAAGCCACTGGCGATGAATGGTACAGCAGCTCGGATCGACCTTGTTCCCGGAAAACTAGGAACAGGTGCAGCAAAGGACGCAAACCTCAAGAAAATCACGAAATTGCTCGGTGTGAGTGAAACGCAAATTAATCAAGCGCTGAAGCAGAGCTGGGTACAAGTCGACAGCCTCGTCCCGATCAAGACACTTGCTTCTTCCGACACCGATTTAATTAAAAAGGTCACGTCACTTCCCGGCGTCTATCGGACGATGATAGCGACGCGTGTCTATCCGGACGGTAAAGCAAGCGGGCACTTGACAGGCTATGTCGGTCAAGTCACCGCTGACACGCTCAAAGCCCATCCGAATGCCGGCTATACGGATAACTCGATCATCGGCAAAACCGGCCTGGAACAAGTCTATGAGAATAAACTTCGTGCCCGCGACGGTGCCGTGATTCGTATTATGAAGAAAGACGGCACGGTGAAGAAAATCGTTGCGCAAAAGGCCCCGCAAAATGGTCAAAATCTGCACCTTACGATTGATAAGGATGCCCAAGATGCCTTGTATGCAGAGATGACTGCGGATCAAGGCGCGGCAGTCGCGCTTGATCCAAAAACTGGGGATGTTCTGGCGCTCGTCAGCACGCCTTCGTATGATCCGAACACGTTCGTACTCGGCCTGTCGGCAACAGACTATCAGAAACTCAGTCAGGACAAGTCCAACCCGCTCATGAATCGCTTTACCCAAGCGTCCGCTCCAGGTTCTGTTTTTAAAGTGTTTACAGCAGCGGCAGGGCTTGAGCACAAAACAATTAATCCTAATGACACGATCACAATCAATGGAAAGAGCTGGCAGCAAAACAAGTCATGGGGCAATTACCATGTGACGCGTGTGGACAGCGCGCCTAAAGTCAATCTTCAATCTGCTCTGTATTTATCAGACAATATTTACTTCGCGCAGGCTGCTTTGAAAATTGGTGCTGATACGTTTGCAAGTGAGGCACGTCGCTTTGGTATTGGCGAGACGCTTCCTTTCCCTTATCCAATGCAGACATCGACTATCTCCAATGACGGAAAGCTGTCCAGCGATTTGTTGCTTGCTAACTCAGGCTACGGTCAAGGTCAAGTCAGCATGACGCCACTGGCGATGTCGCTAATTTACACATCGCTTGTCAATCAAGGCAGTATGATCAGACCGCGGCTGATCCTTAGTGATGCAGCACCTGCTTTTTGGAAGAAAGATGTGATGTCACCATCGACGGCTCAACTGCTCAATGATGATTTGACGCAGGTGATTGCCAATCCGGCTGGCACCGCTCATGATGCCGCAATCAGCGGCATTCCACTCGCCGGAAAGACTGGTACGCCGGAATTTAAGAAAAAGCAAGGTCAAACGGGCCGTGAAAATGGCTGGTTCATCGCCTATAATACGAAAGATCCGAAACTGCTTGTAACGATGATGATTGAGAACACACAAAAGCATGGCGGCAGCCACTATCTCATACCAAAGGTCAAAACCGTTTTTGAAAAGCTGATGAAATAATCAGCGATTCTTACTGATGGAAAAATAGTTTTATAACAACGTTGGGACAGATTCACTAGGCTATGGTTTCATAGCTAAGGAATCTGCCCCATTTTATTAATAGTCTCTAGTCATTAGAAAAAATTGGCAAAGATAAGTCCGCAGGCGAAGACTGAGCTCTAATTTTCTTTTACTTGGTTCCGCTGAAATCTTTATACTTTATTAAACGTATCAAAATTAGTCAGTGCTCGACTTTTTCCATCTTGTAAAAGGCACTAATCGCAGCCTGCACGATCGGGTGATTTTCAGGAAGACCGCTGATAGCTGCCAGCGCATTAGAAACTCCCTGTTCTTGAATCTGCCTCTGCAAAGAAACAGCCTCGCTGTCGCTCTGATAGTCAAAATGCAGACAAGCAGCAATCGCTTCAGTAAGGTGTTGGTAAGGCAAGCCCAGTCTATACGCTTCGACTGCCGGTCTAATGAGTCGATCTGCGCCGCCTAATTTGCGCAGCGGTGCGCGGCCCACACGGGTCACGTCATCATTCAATTTCGGATTCTGAAAGCGATGGATAATCTTTTCGATATATTGCTCATGAACGGCAGAATCAAAATGATGTTTCTTAATTAAATAAGCACCTGTTTCTTCTAATGTCTCTTTCACCCGTTCAAAAATAATGGGATCACGTAAAGCCTCATGAATTTTTTGCTTACCCGCAAGATAGCCGAGATAAGCAGTGACCGCGTGCCCAGTATTGACGGTAAATAGTTTTCTTTCAATATACGGAGAGAGTGCTGGCACCGTCTGCATACCGGTAATCGTCGGAATAGAGACACTTGTTTCCACGATCCATTCATGATAATCTTCGACAAGCACATCAAGCGGTGATGTATTATGTTGCACGGGCACAATGCGATCAACAGCTGAATTGAGAAAGAAAACATGAGCCAGAATTTCTTCCACCTGTTTCGAATCAATATGTTTTAAAATCTCTTTCTCTAAACTATCTGTTGCGTTGATTTGATTTTCACAAGCAATTACATATAAATTGTCATTCGTTGTACGTGCTTTGAGCCCTCGTGCAATGAGTGGTGCAATATAAGGAAGCACATTCGGACCAATTGCCGTCGTAATGAATTCGACTTCATTAATTGCTTTAATTACTTTTTCTGGATTCAATTGATTATTAATTCCGGAAAAATGAGTAATCGAATAAACATGTTCTGGTTCCGAAGCAGTACGCACATAATACGTATGCTCTGTATTCAGATGGTTAATAATTTCGGCAGCAATGTCAACAAAGATAACTTCATAGCCAGATTGTTCAAACAGAGCACCAATGAAACCCCTTCCAATGTTTCCCGCGCCAAAATGAATTACTTTTTTCATTCTAATCAGTCCTTTGAGAATTTATTTATCAGTAATTGATAAAAAACAGACTCTAATTTCCCCCGAATTAATTTTTCATTTGCCGAAGAAAAAATTAACGTGCTTTCACTATCTTCAACGAGTGATGCACTGACCGTACTGACAATTTCCTGATTGAGCAGATCAATCGGTTCAGGTGCGATGAGTATTATAATGCAATTACTCATTTGATCAGTTCCATCCATACCACGAAGCTTAAACTGTTTCCGAGTATGCGCAATTTGAAAAATGATCGGATTGACTGCTGGATACAGACAATGATAAAGTGCCATCGGTGTTCCTGGGATAGCGAGACCCGCGACTTTCTCACGTGCTAACAATTTAGCGACCACTTGGTCCGGGTCATCAACCATTCCTTTTTTCTTTAGGTTGTTCATCACTTCTCGCAGCACGTCTTCAACCGTTTCAGCTTGCTGTATGGAATACACTTGAAAAGAGCTTAAAATTTCTCGAATTGAAGAAATGAGTGTTTCCGTCTTGTGCATGAGCGTCTCAAGCGGACGATCCATTTCCTTTTTCTTAATTGTTTTCTCACGCGAGAACGGAGTGGGCAAAGTTTGACGTTTCCTAAAATCGTTTATAGCAGAGCGAATATCTCTAATATTTTCTTTGCTCAGAATCGGATTGACAAGTATGCAAGGAATAGCTGGCTTCGGTAAGTGGACTGTAGTCAATATCAAATCGAAATTTTGCAGCTGAATGCGTCCCATATCGCTGATTGAAGAAATTGACACGGTAATTGTTTCCAGAAACTCTCTTTTCAGCAGTGTTTCAAGCATTTTAGACGTGCCAATTCCCGTTGGACACACTACCAATAGTCGAACCCTTGTCACCCGGCGTTTTTGTTCCATTGATGCTCCAAAATGAAAAACAATATAAGCAGTTTCTTCATCAGGAAAAACAATATCTGTGAACACTCGCTTAAGCTCTTCGCTGACCACGGTAAATAAGATTGGAAATTGTGTTTTCACTTGGTTCGTCAATGGATTAGGTAAGAGCATATTCTTGCGTATTCGGAAAACTGACGGTTCCAAATGAGCCAGTAGTCCTTGGAATAGCGAGAAATCTTTTGTTAAATCAATCCGTAAATCACTTGATACATGTTGAATTAATTGCTTCACCTTTTGACCTGTAATCACCCGATCATAGTAAAGCGGTTCTGCGCTTTGCAAGCGTGAGCTTCGCAAAATAATGGCAAGAAAGGCTTTCTCATGTTCGCTCAAATCAATTGCCAACTGTTCACTGAGAACATTCGTCATTTGCTTGACGATTGGATAAACCTCCACTTTCTCCGGTGAACGATCATCCACTTGATCGGTTTCCTCAATTCGAAAACCGGATGTATAGCGTTGGTAAGCAATACATACTTGCAATAAAAAACCTATATAATCACTGTCCGCTAACTCAGCATACATTTCACGAATATATTTCTTAATGACTTGGTCAATTTTCTTAAGATAATCCGGTTTGAAGTAATGTAAGATAGCGTCTTCATGAACGACCTCTGGATTATCGATCTTATAAATGGCTTCGATCAATTCTTCATTGAAGTAAGTCAAATAGAAATTGCCTAATGCTATTCTTTTACTGCTTTCCGTGCCTTCAAGAGCAATGCCGACTCCACGCTTACGAATGAGAGAAATATCAAAATCTTTCAGCCATTCTTCAAGTTCATTTAAATAGGAACTAAGCGTTGTGGCTGAACTGTTAAGCACCCTTGCCAGCCAAGCTGTTTTAAGTGGTTCTGTCTGCTCCATTAATTCAATGAGGAGTAATAAATTCCGTTCTTTTGTCGATAGATCAAGTGGCTTAATTGTTGAGAGTTTTTGTGCAAGCTTATAAATCGATTGATCAGAGCCGGCAATGCGTAAACAATTTTCCTTGCCTTGCTCTAATTGCAAATCGAACGATTGGAGTATGCTTTTTATTTTTTTCAGATCACGAGTCACCGTACGCACACTTACTTGCAAATAAGAGGCGATAGATAATGTTGTATGCCTGCCTCCGGTTTTAATTAACAGTTCGATAATTACTTTTTCTCTATTCGTTAAAAACATAGCACGCTTCGTCTCCCCAATGCTCCGTTACAATTTGCCTTCATTATAGAACATGGTTCAAGCCTTTTCTTTAATTGTTCCTTCAATTAACTGCACAACTTCTTCTTTTGTCTGAGCAGCGGCTATCGCTCGTACATTGTTAATTTCTGCACAGGCTACCGCAACTTTCGATAAAATTGATAAATGGCCATTATTTTTACCAGCAATGCCAAAGATGAGGCATACTTTGTTTCCATCAAATTGGATACCCGAAGGCACTTGGATAATCACAACTCCTGAGTTCAGCACATCTTTCTTTGCTTCCTCGGTGCCGTGAGGTATGGCCACTTCATTACCCATATACGTTGACATTTCCGCATCACGTGCCAACATACCATCGATATAGGAAGGTTTCACATAACCGCTGTCAACCAATGCCTGACCGGCAAAGCGAATTGCCTCTTCTTTAGTGGCAAAATTCTTATTCAAATAGATATCCTTTTCTTTCAAATCCAGTGTGTCTAATTGTGGGTTTTGTTCCATCTCCGCTTTGGATTGATTTAATTCATGTGCCTCTTTTTTCGTCAATAATAAATTGATTAATTCGTCATATTTCGGACTATTAAGAAAATTATCTACGCTCACATGATAGGCTTGCGGTGCCCGTTCCTTTGCCCGCCCTGTCAAGCCCTCCTGTGTGACTACGATTTGCGCATCGCTTGGTATTGAACTAATAGCAACGTTTGTGACATAGATATTCAATCCTGAGGCCTTAAGCTTTTTCTTCAACAGCGAGGCACCCATAGCGCTTGATCCCATGCCTGCATCACAGGCAAAAACAATTTTATCTATAGTCGTCAAATCAAGGATATTCTTTTGTGTCAACACATTTGAAATTGAACTCTTCTTTCCTTTAAGCGCTTCCATTTTCTTGGTTGCTTCATCTAAATCACCCGAAGCACTCTTATCCAACTTCAAAATAAAACTTGATATGAGGAAAGATACAATAAACGCCACAATTACATCAGCCATATTTGCGAGGAAAATGGGTAATGACTTCGGTGTTACAAGTAAAATCGCAATGATACTGCCCGGAGAAGCTGGACCTACCAGCCCACCGTGTAGCGTCACAAGAGTAAACACTCCGCTCATTCCACCTAATATCGTTGCAATGATCAGCTGTGGCTTCATCAATACATACGGGAAATAGATTTCATGAATCCCGCCAAGAAAATGTATGATTGCTGCACCAGGTGCCGTCTTCTTTGCGTTTCCCTTACCAAAGAAGCAATAGGCCATCAAAACGCCCATTCCAGGTCCAGGATTAGCTTCAAGCAGAAATAGCATCGAATGACCCACCTGCTTGACTTGCTCTAATCCAATTGGGGTCAACACACCATGATTGATCGCATTGTTTAGGAAAAGCACTTTGCCCGGTTCAATAAACAGACTGGCAAGCGGAAGCATGCCCATACGAATCAACCATTCTACGCCACCGGCAAGTGCCGCGCTGCCAACATCAAAGATAGGACCAAATGCCCAATATCCGAGAATGGCTAGAATGGCTCCTAAAATACCAGCTGAGAAATTATCGACTAACATTTCAAAACCTGTTTTAATCTTACCCTCAATTAGATGATCAAACTTCTTAATGATATAACCACCGAGTGGTCCCATGATCATTGCACCTAGGAACATCGGCACATCTGTTCCAACGATAATTCCTGCTGTAGCAATGGCACCCACAACGCCCCCACGGTGACCATAAACGAGTTTACCCCCTGTGTATCCAATCAATAGCGGAAGTAAATAAGTGATAAACGGGCTGACCAATTCAGCAAGATGCTTATTCGGTAACCAGCCTGTCGGAATAAATAGCGCTGTGACAATACCAAATGCGAGGAATGCACCGATATTCGGCAAAATCATTGAGCTCAGTGCATTTCCAAATTTTTGAATACCTACTTTTACGCTTTTCTCTTTTGCCATCTCTTCTAGCCTCCTTGTTAATAAAACGCTTACATCATTTTGGAATTGCTTATCTCTCTATAAATCAATTATAGGATCGGTATATGGTCGTCACAACTGAAACTAAATCTAACTTTGTCTTGAGTACAATGACAACGTTCACATATTGTTCAAATGTGAATTTATTCACATATTGATTTTTAAAAAACATTATGTTATGACAACCGTTTTTTTATTTCACTTCTCATTTTAGAGCAAAAAAAACAGGCCCTCAGTTGGGCCTGTTTTTCGTACCAGATTCTCTATTAAATCATTTTTGTCTTAACGTAGTCGAGCACTTCGTCTGCCGTATCCAAGTTAAGGAATGCTTCCTTGTGCTTGGCAAGTTCTGCCTTGGACAATTTCAGTAATTGGCTGCGGGCCGGTAAAATAGAAGTAGCACTCATGCTGAATTCATCAAGACCAAGTGCAAGCAGCAGCGGAATGGCCGTTGCATCGCCGGCCATTTCGCCACACATGCCAGCCCAATGCCCTTCAGCATGCGCCGCATCAATAATTTTGCTGACAAGACGAAGAATCGCTGGATTGCATGGTTGGTACAGGTAAGACACGTGCTGATTCATTCGGTCAGCCGCCATCGTATACTGAATCAAATCGTTCGTACCGATGCTGAAGAAATCGGCTTCTTTGGCAAAACGATCAGCTTCTACAGCTGCCGCTGGGATTTCCATCATCATGCCGATTTGCAGATCGTCGGACACAGCCGTACCCGCTGCGACAAGTTTTTCTTTTTCTTCAAAGAGGATTTTCTTCGCTTCACGCAATTCGTTGATCGTCGCAATCATCGGGAACATGATCCGCAGTTTACCGAAAGCACTGGCGCGAAGCAGTGCGCGCAGCTGAGTACGGAAAATATCCTGACGTTCCAAGCAGAGCCGGATCGCACGGAAGCCAAGAAACGGATTCATTTCTTCTGGGAGCGGCAAGTATTTAAGCTTCTTGTCACCGCCGATATCGAGTGTCCGAATAACAACCGGCTTGCCTTCCATCTTCTCCAATACTTCCTTATACGCATCAAACTGCTCATCTTCCGTTGGCAGCTTGTCACGCCCCATATAAAGGAATTCGGTACGGTATAGACCAACGGCTTCCCCGCCATTATTCACAACACCGGTCACATCACCCGGATTGCCGATATTGGCACCAAGCGTAACATGCGCATCGTCACTCGTTTTCGTTGTTTCATGTACGAGCTTCTTCCATTCTTCCTGCTGCGCTTTGAAGGCGGCAGCCTTCGCTTTGTAATCGGCCACTTCATCTTCAGATGGATCAAGAATAACGACACCATTCAAGCCATCGACGATCGCTAATTCGCCATCTTTTGCCTGATCCATGATCGTTTGTGTCCCGACAACCGCAGGAATTTCCATTGAACGCGACATAATCGCTGAATGTGATGTCCGACCGCCGATATTCGTGGCGAAGCCCTTCACATATTTGCGATTGAGTTGAGCCGTATCTGACGGTGTTAAGTCTTCCGCAATAATCACTGTTTCTTCAGCGATTGTTGCCGGAGACGTAAAGGAAACGCCAAGCACATGAGCAAGCAGCCGCTTGGACACATCGCGGACATCCGCCGCGCGTTCCCTCATATAGGCATTATCACTCATGCTCTCAAATGTCTGAATAAAGAACGTAGATATGTCCTGAAGTGCCGATGCCGCATTGAGCTTCTCTGACTCGATCTTATTGGTAATGGCGCCGACAAATTCCGGATCACTGAGGAACATTAGGTGGGCAGCAAATACTTCTGCTTTGTCAGCACCCAATTCCTTCTCCGCTGTTTCTTTAATCGCCGTCAATTCCTTTTTTGATACTTCAAGCGCATCGTTAAACGTAGCTTTCTCGGCGGCGACATCATCCACCGTTCCTCTTTCAAAAGACAAATCCGGATTTCTCAAAATAAACGTCTTAGCAATAGCAATGCCTGCCGAAGCAGCAATACCCTTGATTGTTTCTGACATCTTTCACCCAACCTTCCCTTATCAAACAGTGACACTGCCTTGTACGGATTGGAGACTGCTGACCGTTTATAAATACTCTATAGGCCTGTCCAAACAGTCTTAGCAATTTGTCCTGATACTTTCACTTTCTTGTCCAGTTTACCATTTGTAAATACACGTCATCTGTCATTATAGCAAGAGTTACATCGAATTGAAAGCGAGTACACACCTGTTTGATTAATTGTCAAAATTATTTTCGTATTATCTGAACTCTTTTTATTGATTAAATATCACTGACTTCGATAGTCGGCAGTAATTCCTCAACTTTTTCTTCAGCGCACAAATCGACAGAAAAGGCGGTCGCCCCGCCTGCTGCCGCTCCTTTACGAAAGGCTTTGCGAAAGTCGCCGCTCACGCTGTATTCAGATAAAAATCCACCAACCATTGAATCACCGGCGCCTACTGAATTGACCAATTTACCCTTAGCAGGCGGTGCAAAGAACGTATTGGTCTTATCGATATAGACCGCGCCCTTTCCGCCCATGGACACAATTACGTGTTCAATGCCCAAGTCGATAAGTTTTCGGCCGTAAACCTTAACATCTTCAACTGTTTTAACGTCGGTATTGAAATAATCGCCTAGTTCAAGATGATTCGGCTTCACAAGAAAAGGCTTAGCTTTGACGACCTCTTTGAATGCCTCACCACTCGTATCGGCCACGACCTTCGCCCCGCTGCTGCTAACACGTTCCATCATTTCTCTATAAATAGTCGCTGGTAACGTCGCTGGGACGCTTCCCGATAATACGAGAATGTCATCAGCAGTCAGCGCATCCAGCTTAGCGAATAACGCGCCTAACTGTTCCTCAGAAATTTCCGGTGCCACACCATTAATTTCTGTTTCACTGTCGCTCTTCAGCTTCACATTAATTCGCGTATCGCCATCTACGGGAACAAAGCTCGGCTCAATTCCCTCTTCTTTCAAGACGTTAATGATAAAATCACCAGTGAATCCACCAATGAAACCCAGGCATTTTGACGACTGTCCAAGATGCTTGAGCACTCGGGAGACATTAATTCCCTTTCCACCAGCCATCTTTCTGTCTGATTTAACTTTATTTAATTTCCCTGCTTCAAAATGATCGACCTGAACAAAATAATCAATTGCTGGATTCAACGTACATGTATAAATCATCATCGAACAACTCCTAGGCTATTATTTAGTATCGCTTTAGTCCCGCTGTGTGCATCATAGATTCTGTTTGTATTATAAATTTAAAATCCATCATTTTCAATCATAATTAGTCATTAATAGCCATTCAAGTGTTCTATGTTCTAATCAACGGTATATCGTTACACATTCCCCTTATGTTTATTTTTTATCCCCTCTCTATCTAGAGATGCTCTGCGAAGCACTCTCCTCCCCCCAATTTCTCAAAAAAAAAAAAAAAAAAAGGGACAGAACGTTTGAATACCGCGCTCTGTCCTATATTATTTCTTTTTTTAAATTTCGTAGTAGAGAATCCAAATTGTAAAAGCAACAATAACAACGGTGACAAACACGCCAAAGGCTATGCCAAGCATTTGATGCACGGGCTCTGTTCCTTCAGTAAAGTGCATGAACATAAACAATTGAATCAGCGCCTGCACGATAGCCAAACCAACAATGATTGCCAGTGTCAGCTGGACAGGAAGCGAGAGACCGATTGCGACCCAAAGTGCCAGGAAAGTCAGGGCCAATGAAAGCAATAGTCCGATGACCTGTTTCCAAGGAAAGCCTGCGTGCGCCAATTGGTTTTCTTTTTCACTCATTTATATCACCCACCCTGTCAGATAAACCGCTGTGAAAATAAAGATCCAGACGACGTCAAGGAAATGCCAGTACAGACCAACAATAAATGCCTTTCTTGCTGTCACCGGTGTCACGCCGCGGCGGGCAATCTGAATAATCAACCCGGCTATCCAAATGATGCCAAGCGAGACGTGGCAGCCGTGCGTACCTAGCAGGACGAAGAAACCAGATAAGAACGCGCTGCTTGACAGCGTGGCCCCATCACGTACCGCATAGGTGTAAAATTCATTGGCTTCAAAACCGACAAAGACGAGACCGAGAAGAATAGTGACAAGAAGCCAGAAAATGAGGCCCTTTTTATTATGACGGCGAAGTTCAATTGTACTCAGACCACATGTAAAGCTGCTGACAAGCAGCACAATGGTTTCGATCATAACCGGACCGACTTCAAATAAATCCCTCGTCCCCGGTCCGCCCGATGTGTGACTTCTAAGCACAAGATAGGTGGCGAATAACGTACCAAACAGGACAAGCTCGGCCGCTAGAAAAATCCAGAAACCGACAATCTTCAAGTCATTTTCCGGGGCCGCATATTCAATAGGCAGACTGCTTTTGCTGTTCTCATGCAAACTAAGCGATTGTGCCATCAGGATAACCTCCCCGCCGCACGTTCGGTGCGCTCTATTTCTTCAATTGAGATAATGTGATGGTCATTGTATTGGAATGAGCGTGTTATCATGCAAACAACAATACCGACAGCACCCGGAATCACCATCCAATACCATTCCCACACTAATCCAAACCCGGCGATGAACATGAACAGCGACATAATGATCGGTATCCCGCTATTATTCGGCATATGAATAGGCTGAAAGTCTGGCTTCTTGCTCTGAATTTCTTCATTTCCCTGCATTTTGGCAACTGCGAACTGATCACGCGCGGATACAGTCGGGATTGTTGCGAAATTGTATTCTGGAGCGGGCGACGGAATTGACCATTCTAAAGTCCGGCCATTCCACGGATCGCCTGTCGTATCGCGCTTGCCCTTAAGCGCACTCCAAATAATATTATAGCCAACAATCAGAAAGCCGGCGCCCATACCAAATGCGCCAATCGTTTCAATAAAGTTGAACGGTGTCCAGCCAAGTCCTGCCGGATACGTATACATCCGCCGAGTCATGCCCATCAGACCGACAATATACATTGGCATGAAGCAGACATTGAATGAAATCATGAATACCCAGAAGGCCAGTTTCCCTTGTTTTTCATTCAGCATAAAACCGAACACTTTTGGCCACCAATAATACAGGCCGCAGAAAATACCGAAAACAGGACCGGCGATCAGTGCGCTATGGAAGTGAGCGACGAGAAAATAGCTATTATGGTATTGATAGTCCGCAGGAGCCATGGCCAGCATGACGCCTGTCACCCCACCAATGGTGAAGTTAGGGATGAATGCCAATGCCCATAGCATGGCCGTTGTAAATCTTATTCGCCCTTTATTCATCGTGAATAGCCAGTTAAATATTTTGACACCGGTTGGAATCGCGATTAGCGCCGTTGAGATGGAGAAAAAGGCGTTAACCGGCGCCGTATTACCCATTGTAAAGAAGTGATGCAGCCAGGTCACAAAGCCAATGATGGAAATGGCCACCATCGACCAAACCATGACCGCGTAACCGAACAACGTTTTATGTGAGAAGGTCGCAATGACTTCGGAAAATATTCCGAAAACCGGAAGCAGAACGATATAGACCTCTGGATGCCCCCAGAACCAGAATAAGTTAGCCCAGAGCATTGGCGAGCCGCCGCTAGCAATTGTAAAGAAATGAGCGCCGAACAAGCGGTCAATCGACATCAGTGCCAAGGCCACCGTAAAGGCCGGGAAAGCGAAAATGATGATGACAGAAGTGATCAGGATCGACCAAGTGAACATCGGCATTTTAAACAGCGTCATACCCGGTGCCCGCATTTTTAGAATAGTCACTAGGAAATTAATTCCCGAAGCAAGTGATCCGATTCCGGCGATTTGCACGCCAATTAAATAATAGTTTTGACCGACACCAGGGTTCATGCTCAGTTCTGCATAAGGCGCATAACTCGACCAGCCAGCATCCGGCGATCCGCCAATGACAAAGGAAATATTAAACAGCATCGCTCCAAAGAAGAACAGCCAGAAGCTGAGTGCATTTAGAAATGGGAAAGCGACATCTCGTGCACCAATTTGCAGCGGCACGGCGATATTCATCAGTCCGAAGATAAACGGCATTGCCACGAAAATGATCATTATCGTTCCGTGTGTCGTGAATACTTGATTATAATGTTCCGCGTCAAGAAAGTGCATATTAGGCAATGCCAATTGCGTGCGCATCATTAAGGCGTCGACGCCGCCACGGAACATCATCAATAAAGCTGCAATGACATACATAATACCAATTTTCTTATGATCCACAGAAGTCAGCCATTCCCGCCAGAGCCACTTCCATTTCTTCAGATAAGTCACAACCGCAACAATTCCGATTGATACGAGCGCGATTGATGCATCGGCCCCATAGATCATTGGATCGCCAGTAACAAAGAAGCGATGAAGTAAAAAGTGAGTAAACGAATTGATCATTGACTGCCTCCTCCTTTCCCGTTGCTGCTCATATCCATGCCTTTCATCTTATCCATACTCTTTGATTTCTGGTTATCTTCACCATTCATCTGTGCCTGATTTAGATTCTTTTCAATTTGTTTTGGATAGTCAGAAAACGTCAGCGTCCCTTTTATCACATCGGGCTTCAACAAACTCTTGTATTTCTCCATTGTCAATGCCGGCTGACTCGCTTTGACGCTGCTAATCCACTGATCATAATCCGTATTGGACTTAGCAAGCACGTTGAAGGTCATATCGACAAAACCACGTCCTGAATAATTACCGCTGCGTCCCGGATAGTTTCCAGGTTTATCCGCCTGCAGCCACAGCTGCATCGGCATATCCGTCATTGTATACTGCATACCGCCGAGTTCAGGAACCCAAAATGTATTCATCGCGTCGTAGGCATGCAAGCGGAATTTGACGGGCACGCCCGCAGGAATAACAACATAATTGACAGTCTCAATCTTTTGCCCCGGATAGCGGAAAAACCATTTCCACTGAGCAGATGTGACATCGATTGTCACACTCTTTCCGTGCACCGCCTGCGGCACGGCGGCGGTCGCTTTCGGTGGATGATTGAGCACGAACAGCGTCTTCACTGCCGGAACAAGGAGCAGCGCACAAATAACAACCGGCACAAGCAGCCATGTCATTTCCAGTTTTCTATTCCCAGTATCATTCGGGTCGTACCCTTTGCTGTCTTTACGTCCAAAGCGGACGAGTACATAAATAAATATAATGAGAACAATAACAAGAACCACGCTCATCATGATCACGGACCAGACAATCAGATGGAACTGCTCCCTTGCCACCGGACCTTGAGGATTCAGTACGGATGTATTATCCTGACAACCGCCGAGAAGCAGTGCTAACGGCGCCAAAGCAGCCATCAGTTTCATCCTTATGGTTTTCATTCTCTCTTCCCCCTTTCCTTTTCTCGTTTCAGTACGGCATTCGTCCATAGGCCTAATATGAAAACACACACATTATAGCATAAACTTATAATAATAAACTATTATTATAAGTTGTACAGTGACATAATTCGACATAATATGTATTTTTCATATAAATAGGATTTAATTCACATATTAGACGACTTTACGTCACAGGATGATCACAATATACATTATAGAAGAAGTTCAGCTATATATAAAGCGTTTGCATGTTGTGCAAAAAAAAAAAAAAGAAAACAGTCCCCCTTGGTTCGGAGAACTGCTTCTTTTTTTTTATTGAGGAATGATTAGTCGCATTCCCGGGAAAATCAATGTCGAGGAAAGATTATTGGCTTTCATCAGCTGGTTCACCGAAATATTCTGCAGCATTGAAATTTCCCAAAGGCTATCGCCTTTTTTTACCGTATAACTTGCTGAATCACTTGCTGCTGTCCGCTGCAAATCCGCCTGAACCACGGTCGTCTTTGAGGAGGATGACGAGCTCCCTAATTTAAGATACTGGCCTACATAAATCATGTCTGACTTCAGACCGTTCAATGATTTCAGCGCAGAAACAGTCGTTCCATTCGTTCTGGCAATTTTCCAAAGACTGTCCCCACTTTTCACTTGATAAGATGCGGTTGATGCCGATGTGCTCGACGCCGAAAGCGAAGCATTCGTCTCCGGCGCAGAGGTCTGACTCACCATGTTTGTTGTTTTCGCTGCACTAGCGCCGATCGTCAATTTCTGTCCAATGAGAATGAGGTCAGACTTCAAACCGTTTGCCGATTGAATGGCAGACACCGTTGTCCCATACTTATTAGCGATTTTCCAAAGTGTGTCTCCGCTCTTTACGGTGTACACTGCCGAAGCCGGCGAAGACACCGCGAGCGAGGGGCTGGCAGAAGCAGAGGACGCAGTCGGTGCCGAAGGACTTGACTGCGTATTCTGAGCCGCCGAAGCCGCTACAATGCGTCGGGCCGTTATAAACCGCGGCTGCCAATAGGTCTGAGAACCGCCGCCGCTAAAGACATTCGTGACATGAACCCCAACCGTCAACTCCGCACTGATCATTTGGCCATTACCTGTATAGATACCGACATGATGAATACCGCCGTCACCCGCCGTATCGAAAAAGAGCAAGTCACCTGGCTGCAAATCATTCTGTGACACGCTGACGCCTTGTGTCGCCTGCTCCGCAGAACTTCGCGGCAGCGTGATCCCATAAACTTCCTTAAAAATATATTGTGTGAACGAGGAGCAGTCAAAACTAGCCGTCGAAAATGCCGGTGAGTCATAGGCATAGGCAACGCCCTGATAATTCATTGCCTTCGAAACGATATCTTGCCCCGTTGCCGCGAACGCCTGCTGACCGGTCGCCGAAAGAACAACACCACCAACAAGTGCCGCTGGAACCACTAATTTTTTCACTATTCCCGCC
This sequence comes from Sporolactobacillus sp., assembly GCA_047718535.1. Lineage (GTDB taxonomy): Bacteria > Bacillota > Bacilli > Bacillales > Sporolactobacillaceae > Sporolactobacillus. The sequence continues at coordinate 143,410 of JBDNRH010000001.1, read as the reverse complement.
TCCCATTCTTTACATATCAAATTCATTCTATAAATTTACGCAAAAAAATTGAGAATAAAAGACTATGTACCGTCATAAAACGATCTATCCAATGTCCATTATAACGGTTCTGAAGTCGGATCGGAAAATAAATATGCCAAAATAGAGAAATAAGTCGTGTGACCCAAACGGTTATGATGCAAGTCTAGTACATCCTTCCTAAAGATTGTCCATTTAATAGTACCCATTTTTTTGTACTTGCTATCGTTCAGCAAATATGACATTATAAGTGACAAGACAGATGTATAGTTTTTGTTCAAATACTATTGTCAGATGTTCACTTTTTAGGACAAATAAACGCTTAAGAAAATTACTGCATAAGGGAGCAAGTAAGATGAACAAACGGAAAAAACTGTGGACAATGAAACTGAATACAGCTTCAATTGCCCTTATACCCGCAGCTGTTGCAATTAATTATATCGGAAAGCTGTTTGCGGAAACTCTTCGCCTACCGCTTTGGCTCGATTCAATTGGAACCATTTTCGCGGGAATTCTCGGTGGACCGATACTTGGTGCCTTGTCTGGATTCATTAACAATATCATCTATGGATTGACAATCAGCCCAGCTTCAGCCGTTTATGGCATCGCCAGTTTAGCGATCGGCGCGGCGGCTGGCATTCTGTCTTACTACGGCATGATGAATAAGCTTTGGAAAGTTTTGATTGCTGGACTGATCATCGCCTTTGTTTCATCAATTGTTTCCGTACCACTGAATTATGTCTATTACCAAGGATTAACCGGAAACGTTTGGGGCGATGCGCTATTTGCAATATTAAAAACCAATCATATCCCGGCACTTATTGCTTCATTTGCGGATAATATCTCAGTTGATGCACCGGATAAAATTGTCAGTGCGATTGTCGCTTATACAGTTTTCATGGTTTTGCCAAAGAGATTAACTGTTTTATATGATAATAGTCAAGAAACGCAAAGCCTTGACTGAAAGTGACCGCTGCTGTAAATCTTTATCCGGGAGGGAATCTATTGTCATCGATTTCGCTTTATGTTGACCGAGAATCCTTTGTTCACGATGTCGATTTCATGACAAAGCTCATTTTTTGTGTCGTTTTTATTGTGGCACCGATCATTTCCGGATCGCCTGTATTTGAACTAGCTGCTGTGCTGATGACAAGCTTATTTATAGTCGTCGCCCATTCATTTCGGCGATTTATTCCAATTCTATTGCTTTCACTGCTCGTTCTATTTTCTGTTGTCATTGTTCAAAGTGCCTTTGTCCCCGGTTATCAGGTCGTTCTCTTTTCATTGGGGCCGGTTACTTTTTACAAAACGGGGCTTATTCACGGCCTTGAAATCGTTGTCCGATTTCTTGACATTCTTTTTCCTACGTCGCTTGTTGTTCTGACAACTAAGCCAATAGATATGGTTGTGTCACTGCAGCATATTGGCCTGTCCTACCGCTTTGCCTATGTGATTCAGTCCATCTTCCAAATCATACCGCAAATGACGGCTGCCATGAGACGGATCGCGAATGCTCAGCGCTCTCGAGGGCTGAAAACAGACGGTCGACTACTAACCCGAGCACGGGCATTCCTGCCGCTCATCGGTCCTGTCATGATCGGTTCACTGATTGATACGCGAGAACGGGCAATGGCGCTTGAAGCTAGAGGATTCAGTGCCGAAGGACAGCGAACGTTCTTCCATATTGTACCGATTTATCGCTACCGCATTCCGGTGCGCGTCTTTCTCGTTGCGGTGCTGATCTTTTCTATCTACTGGAGGCTGCACTGATGCCTGATATTATCGTGAAACAATTAAAATACCGCTACCCCCTGCAAGAACAACTGGCGCTAAAAGGACTGACATTCACGATTAAATCCGGTGAATTCATTGGCATCGTCGGACGTAATGGTGCAGGTAAGTCAACACTTTGCGCCGCCTTGTCCGGGTTTGTTCCCCATTTTTTTAAAGGTGCCTATGGCGGTTCAGTTCAAATTGGCGACCTAACTATTCGAAACAGCAAGATGGGACTGATTGTTCGTAAAGTCGGACTGGTCTTCCAAAATCCTTTTAACCAGATTACAGGAGCAAGAGAGACTGTCGTTGAAGAACTAGCTTTTGGACTGGAAAATCTCGGGATTCAGAGATATGAAATGGAGCAGCGTATTGATCGTGTCATCGATTTGCTCCACATCCATTCGCTCCGGGACAGAAGCCCCTTTACCCTTTCCGGCGGCCAAATGCAGCGAGTCGCGATCGCCAGTATCCTTGTCATGCAGCCGGAAATTCTTATTCTTGATGAACCGACGTCGCAGCTTGATCCCGAAGGAACGCGCGATGTATTTGATGCTATAAAAACACTTAGTAATCAAGGAATGACAATTATTCTTGCTGAACATAAGAGTGAAGAACTCGCTCAATACGCCGATCGCATTATGCTGCTTGAAGAGGGAAGGCTTTCCGCATTGGATACACCTGAGCGTATTTTTTCTTTGGACAGGCTGACTGAACGGGGAATCCGCCCGCCAGTCTATACGTCCGTCTGCCGGGAACTTGGCTTCTCATTTGGGGCAGCCGATACGTATCCAGTGACGCTTGACGATGCGGTCAGTGAGGTGAAACGCCATGGCTGCAATTAACGTTCAGGATCTTACTTTCGCCTATCCGAGCGAGCAGCCGCTGCTCCGTCAATTAAGCTGCCAATTCGATTCGCGCAGTACGGCGATTATTGGTCAGAACGGTGCTGGTAAAACAACGTTTATGAAATTGCTGAAGGGTCTGTTAAAACCTTCAGCAGGTATAATCAAACTAAATGGTCTGGACATCGGCGCAATGTCTCAGTCTGAGCTGGCAGCGCATATTGGTCTTGTCTTTCAAAATCCCGCTGAGCAAATTTTCAAGAACAGAGTCCGTGATGAGGTTCTCTATGGACCGCTGAACATCGGTATGTCCGCCGATCAGGCGCAGCAGGCAATGCGCGCAGCATTAAAAGACGTCGGAATGGAGCAGCATATTGATGCCAATCCATATGATCTTTCTTTTCCGGAACGCAAACTCGTCTGTCTTGCCTCGGTTCTAGCGATGCAGCCAACTGTTATTCTGCTCGACGAACCAACGATGGCTCAAGACGAACCGGGGAGGCAATTGCTCAAACGGCTGATTCAGCAATTGGAAGCAAGCGGCCGGCTTGTCATTGCCATCCTTCATGATATGGATTTCGTTGCAGAAACATTTACCCGGACACTCGTTTTTCAGGATGGAACAATTGTATTGGATGACACAACGGCAACTGTCTTTGCACAGGCGGCTCGCTTAGGTGATGCATCACTTGAGCTCCCTCATATTCTGCAAATGACACGCCGATTGGGGATTCGGAAAACCTATCTGACTGCCGAACAATTCACTGCGGATATGCGCAAAATGAACTTGCCAGCTGGCTTGGCGTCAAAAGATTAGCACGGGTAGCACTCAGATCAGCTGCCCACTAATCCGCTTATTCATCGAATAAAGATTTATACTCACCGTAGCCCGCCTTCTCCAGCTGTTCCTTGGGGATGAACCGAAGCGCTGCTGAGTTAATGCAGTAGCGGCGGAATCCCGGCGCTGGACCATCGTTAAACACATGGCCAAGATGCGAGTCTGCGCGCTTGCTGCGCACTTCCACACGAGACATAAAAAGCGAATTGTCTGATCGCCGCACAAGGCGGTCGTCGTTTATTGGACGTGTAAAACTGGGCCAGCCGCAGCCCGCATCGTATTGGTCGGACGTTGAGAAAAGCGGTTCGCCGGATACAATATCGACATAGATGCCTTGTTTGTCATTATTCCAATAGGGATTATCAAACGGCGGCTCGGTTCCGTTCTTCTGCGTCACATTATATTGCAGCGCAGTCAGCTGCTTTTTCAATTCTAATTTGTTTTTTTGCGGTCGCCAGTGCTTTTGGATAAACGCATCTCTGCCAGAATTCTGACGGTAGCGGCCATAATTCAGCGGATCCTTGCGGTAATAATCTTGATGAGCCGTTTCGGCAGGATAAAATGGCCGTGCGGGAACAATTGCTGTCACGATTTTTTTACGGAATCTGCCACTTTCTTCAAGCTGTTTCTTTGACCATTCAGCGAGCTGTTTCTGTTGCTCACTGTGATAGAAAATAGCCGTTCGATACTGACTGCCCCGATCATGAAACTGACCGCCGCTGTCCGTTGGATCAATCTGCTGCCAAAACAGCTGCAATAATTTCTCATACGGATAAACAGCCGGATCAAAAGTAATCTCAACCGCTTCCGCATGGCCCGTTTTGCCCGTGCACACATCGCCATAAGTCGGATTTTCGGTCGTCCCGCCCGTGTAGCCTGAGCGCACCTGAACGATTCCCGGTTCCTCGTCAAACGGATGCACCATACACCAGAAACAGCCGCCGGCAAACGTCGCTTTCTCATACCTCGCAGACATAGCGCTCCCTCCTCATTTACTGTTAAGCATACCCCGGATCGCTTCATTTCTACCAATTATTCAGCTAAAAAATTCGGTAAATGTTGTCCTCACGTGCCACTCATCTATAATAGATAAAAGAAACCAATCAGGATCTTTGAAGGGAGACGATATAGATGAATCATTTTAAAGCATTAACCATTGCCGGTTCCGACACGAGCGGCGGTGCTGGCATGCAGGCGGACTTGAAGACGTTTCAAGAACTGGGTGTCTATGGCATGACCGCGTTAACTTGCGTCGTAACGATGACGCCGGATCGTTGGTCGCACGCGATTACAATGCTGGACAGCCAATTGCTGCGCAAACAATTGGCTACCATCCTTGACGGAATTGGTGTCGATGCCATGAAGACAGGCATGCTTGGATCTCCTGAGGTGATCGAAATCGCAGCGCAGGCGATTCAGGCACATGATTTGAAACATGTCGTCATTGACCCGGTGATGGTCTGCAAAGGCGCTGAAGAAGAACTGCAGCCAGAATTGCAGCCAGAAAACACCGAAGCTTATCGCCGCCTGCTCCTGCCGCAGGCGCTCGTTACAACACCGAATCTCTATGAAGCGGCTAAACTTGCCGGAACGGGCTGGATTACATCGGTTGACGAAATGAAGGAAGCCGCAGCGCGGATTGTCGATCTCGGTGCCCGCTATGCGCTTGTGAAGGGCGGCGCGCGGCTTCAAGGGACGGACAAAGCCATTGATGTCCTTTATGATGGCACGACATTTGAGTTGATTACAGAGGAGAAAGTAGACACGCCCAATATTCACGGAGCCGGCTGTACATATGCCGCAGCCATTACTGCTGGACTGGCACAAGGAAAATCAGTCTCCGAAGCCGTGCATACTGCCAAAGCATTTGTCACTGCCGGAATTCATGACTCGTTCAGTCTGAATGCGTTCACCGGTCCGACTGACCATACCGCTTACAAGCGGCAGCTTAACAGCCCATCCCAATGATGAGAGGAGCGTTCGTTATGAATATTAATAATATCTTTTGCGTCGGTCGTAATTATGTCGATCATGCCAAAGAACTGCACAACGCTGTTCCGACCGAGCCGATGATTTTTACTAAACCGACCCACGCTGTGGCATGGATGAATGGCGGAGTCATCACTTTACCTCGTAATCAAGGGGCTATCCATTACGAGAGCGAACTCGTTCTGCATATTGGCCGCGATTATCAACCGGGATTAACTGCCGATGACCTCGTGGACACGATGGCGCTTGGACTTGATTTCACCCTTCGCGACGTGCAGAGCGAGCTTAAGAAAAAAGGTTATCCATGGCTTGCCGCCAAGGGATTCCGCAACTCGGCGGCGTTGACTCGGTTCATCCCCTTCCCCGGTCTCAAGAGTTGCGCCCAGCTTGCGTTTTCCATGCGAAAGAATGGCCACGAATGTCAGCGCGGCGCGATCGGCGACATGATTTTCGCCCCTGACGCGCTGCTTGCTTTCTGCGCGGCGCATTACGGGCTCAAAGCGGGCGATATTCTCTATACCGGAACACCCGCCGGCGTCGGCCCATTAGCCGCGGATGATACGCTGGCTCTGTACTGGGGGGACGAGCTGCTCGGATCCGCTGCGATTGAATTGAACTAACGCTTTCTGCCTCCTCATTCTCACGATCAGGAGGCTTTTTTACACTTCATTGCGCGCCGAATCAGTCAGTCGAAATGACGAATACCCGGCGCAGCAAGAATCATCAGACTTGCCAGACAAACGATCCCGCTGAGCAGTTCCATCGCCGCCACACCGCCAATCACTGAAGCCAGCCAGCCGGTGAATAGATACCCGATCGGCAAAAGCGCGAAGGAACCAAATAGATCAATACTGGCCACTCGTCCGAACGCCTCAGGGGCGACAAGCTCTTGAAGGCTCGTTTCCCAAATCAGGCCGAACAGCATAGAACCTGCACCCTCGCACGCCATCAACACGATTAAAAGAGTGATTTGATGAACAAAGGGCATCAGCACCATCGCGAGCGCGCCAAACGAAATCCCGCAATAGCCGAGTATGCCGCGATGCTTCCAACGCTTGCGCATGCCGTAAACAAAAGCGGTGGCGATCGAGCCAATCGCCGAGCCGGACATCACTAGACCGTAGACATAAGCGGGCATGCCCTGATGCACTTTAATTAACCACGGAACAAGAATGGCGACAGTGCCTGAACTGCCGATGTTGACAAAGCCGAAGAACACAATCGTCACCCAAAGCCATGTCTTGCGGCGCACAACAGTGACTCCGGCAAAGCATTCTTTGAAAAAGGATTGCTGCTTCTCCGGCTGGCTATGCACCACGCCCTGCCGCGTCAGAAACAGCAGACAGAAATAGGAGATAAGATACGTCACACCGTCGAAACCGAAACCCACTGCCGCCGTAGCAAGCGTGACGATCATACCGCCAGCCGCCGGGCCGACAAGGCGGAGCAGCTGAATCGTAAACTGACTAAGTGCGTTCGCTGAATTACGTATCTCTGGGGTAAAGACGGTTGCCCGCAAGGCGGAAAACGCCGGCTCGAAAAGGCCACTCATCAAACCGATTAAAGCAACGATTCCGACGAGCCAATGAAGCGTCAGATGCCCGGACAGACTGAGCAGCATGACCGCCGTTAATAGGAAAAAGCAGCTTATATCTGAGACGCGCATCAATTTCGCTCGGTTGAATCGATCGACAATCAGACCGGATACAGGAAGGATTAACACTTCGGGTAATAGATAGGCGGTCATGATAATGCCCATGGCCATTGGTGACTGCGTCAGATTATAGACAATGATTGGTAGAATAACATTCGTAATCGACGATCCGAATGTCGACAGCGAATGGCCAAACCATAAAAAGCGAAACGGTTTAGAAATAAGCAGTGGTTTAACTAGTTCAGGACAATGCAATTGTTTTTCGTGTACACTCGTCATTCAAGCACCTCAAAAGAATCAAAATATCGTCCATCTAAACAATGGTTTTAAAGATAGGCAATCTGTATCAGCAGCCGCACAACGTTCTCGGCGATTGCCTCTTTCGGTACGCAGAAATCATTCTCAAACCACCAGCTGATGAGGCCAATCATGCCGGAGGATGCAAATTGCGGCATGATTTCAAAGGCTACCTGATTATTGCTTTGCTGCTGCAAGATCGGCATGAGTTCCTGTCTGAACTTACTGATCATTTGCTGCTGCAGCCGGTAACGGAAGGATGGCGTTCCCTCATTGAATAGAAGTGCGCGATAAAGTGGTTCATGACTTTGGAAATAACCATAGGCTTCCACGACGAATGTTCGAGCATAGGCCGGATTGACTTTACCACTTTCAAATAGATGCTTTGGCTGAAATTTATTCGTGATGGCTGTCACCGCCTCGTCAATAAGCGTTTGCAGCAGATCGTATTTATCCTTGTAATGAAGATAGAACGTGCCGCGACCGATCTGTGCTTTTTGCGTAATATCCTTGACTGTAATGTTATTAAAATTTTTCTCTAGCAATAAATCAATAAAATGAGTTTTAATCTCCGCTCGTGTACGCCGTGCGCGCAAATCTTCTGTCATCAGACCGCCAACTCCTCTTCTATCGGACAATTTTCCTTATATTGTTCACTATCGATCACTTTTTGTTCATTTGAATATTGATTGATCACGCTTCTCATTTTATCATGTTATTGAACAGAGTGTTCAGCAAATGAGTCCGATAAAGGATGTGACAGACATGACCTATCCGGTGAAAGGCGAACATCTTTATAAAAAGTTTAAAAAGCAAGTCGTTCTGGATGATGTCTCGCTTACATTAAATGAGGGAGAAATTTATGGGCTAATTGGCCCTTCCGGATCCGGTAAAACAACGCTCGTCCGCATTTTGCTCGGTCTCGAAAAGGCCGACAGCGGCGACGTTGAACTTTTCGAACAGCGGCCAACTCTGAATGCGTTTCGCTCGCTCGGCTATATGGCACAATCTGATGCCCTATATAATGAATTAAGCGCCTATCAGAATCTCGACTTTTTTGCTTCGATTCAAGGCCTTCGCGGCAAGCAGAAGAAAGCCCGCATACACGAAGTTGCTGCAAACTTAGGCCTTGCCGATCATTTGAAGAAAAACATCGATCAGTATTCTGGAGGCATGAAGCGCCGGCTGTCTCTAGCTGCCGCCCTCGTGCATGAGCCTCGTCTTTATTTGCTCGATGAACCAACTGTCGGTCTCGATCCGCTGATTCGCAAGGATATCTGGCTGCTTTTTCACTATTTGCGCAGCAAGGGAGCAACGATTATCGTCACAACACATGTTATGGACGAAGTGACCCAATGTGACCGCGTCGGCTTGCTCAGTGACGGGCATCTGATTGCCGAGGGCGCTCCTAAAGCGCTAATGGAAGAGTATGGTGTCGATTCGGTAGAAGACGTCTTTCTCGCCAAGGAGGGAGCGAAAAAATGACCAATTTATTTGCTATGGCGCGCCGCATTATCCGCCAGATTTTGCAGGACAGGCGCACACTCGCGCTGCTGATTGTCGCACCGCTTCTTATTCTCACGCTTGTCTGGTATATCTTCGGCGCGAAGACACCGGAACCAAAGCTTGCGGTCGTTAACTATGCCTCATCCGATTATTTATCGGCATTCAAAGCAAGTGACTATACGCGGATGAGTTCGCTCGAAGCCCAGCAGGCACTTGCCGATCAGCAGCTTGATGCGTACGTCGATTTGAAGAACCCGGTACATGTCCATCTGGAAGGAAGTAATCCGCAGCGCAACGGCCTTGCTTTAGCTAAGATTCAAAAGTCAATGGTCAAGGTACAGAAGATTATGGTGACGCGGCTGAAGGACAATCTGACCGGCGCGATTAAGCAGCAGAAAAAAGCACTTGTGGCACAGAGCAAAACGCTGCAAGCGATGACCGAGCTGTTGCGCCGCAATGCGCCGCTTGCCTTGGCGCAGCTGCCACAGCAGGGCGCGCCGCATAAAGCCGCTGCTCCAAAAGCGGCCGCCAAGGCGTCGCTGCACGTCACTTATTTACATGGCAATGATAATTTGAATACCTTCGACGCGTTCGGTCCGGCCATGGTAGGCATCTTCGTCTTTCTATTTATTTTCATGATCGGCGGTGTCTCTTTCCTGCGCGAGCGGACGACAGGAACTCTCGATCGATTGATGGCCTCACCAATCAAGAATTATCAGATTATCTGGGGCTATATGATTGGCTTCGGCTTGTTCGTCATCGTTCAATCGTTTATTCTGACGTGCTATTTGCTTTATGTCCTGCATATTTATAATATCGGTCATCTGCTTGATATCTTGCTGATTGTCTTCATCCTGTCATTCAGCGCACTATCCCTGAGTATTCTGCTCTCGACAGCTGCACGGAATGAATTGCAAATGTTTCAGTTCATCCCACTTGTGATCGTGCCTCAGGTTTTCCTGTCTGGGCTGTTCCCGATCGACACGCTGCCGAAATGGGTACAATGGCTAGGAAATTTGATGCCCATCCACTATTCAACTGACGCACTGCGCAATATTATGATTCGCGGCACCGACTTCTCCGGTTGGTGGCTCGACGGCCTCGCACTCGTCGCTTTCTCACTCGTATTCATCGCCATCAATATTCTTGTTCTGCGAGCCGCGCGGCCAGTGGCCGATTGACTCTAGCATGTGACGGCTTGTCCTGGTGAGCACTAGGGCAAGCCGTTTTTTGATACGTTTAAGAAAAAATCGAGTTCTCAAAAGGACTCGCTCAATATTGGTGCGATTTTTCAGAATTTGGTGCGATTATTTGGAATTGGCTGTTTTCATAAAGGAGAGATTGCCGATGATCACTTATGATGATGCTTCCCGAGTCTTTCATCTTTCCACTCAGGATATGAGCTATTGCTTCTCAATTGACGACGGCTATCTGCTGCATCTCTATTGGGGAAATCGCTTGGAAAAATATGAAGGCAGCCGCTCCGTCATTCCCGGCCGGCGCTCCTTTGCGCCCTACGCCGATCCGGCACGGCCGGATTTTTCACCGGACACATTGCCGTTCGAATATCCAGATTACGGGCGCGGCGATTTTCGCCAACCGGCGTATCAGCTGCAATTAGAGAACGGAACGACCGTCACCGATTTACGTTACGCGTCCCATAGACTCTATTCGGGGAAAAAGAAGCTCGACGGTCTGCCAGCGACGTATGTGGAGCGACCCGAGGAAGCCGATTCGGTTGACGTCACGCTTGTCGATAAAGTAACCGGCCTTCGCGCGGTGCTTTCCTACACAATTTTTCGCGCGTATCCGGTGATAACGCGTTCCGTTCGATTCGAAAATGGTGGGAAACATCCGCTCCGTCTTCTTCGGGCACTCAGCATGTCAGTGGATTTCGCCGACGATTCGTTCGACTGCATCAGCTTTCACGGTACTCATAATAACGAGCGGCAACTGGCACGCACGGCGCTGCCTATGGGCCGCTTCGTGATCGACAGCGCCCGCGGCGCGAGCAGTCCACAGCACGATCCCTTTTTTATTCTCGCCCGCCTCGGTACCACCGAAACCTCTGGCACCGCCTATGGATTCAGTCTCGTCTACAGCGGTAATTTCGCCGCACAGATCGAAGTCGATCAATATCATTCGACGCGGGCGATGCTCGGTATCAATCCATTTAATTTTTCATGGCTGCTCGCGCCGGGCGAACGGTTTCAGACGCCGGAGGTCGTGCTCGCCTACTCCGACCATGGCCTTGGCGCGCTCTCGCACACCTACCACGCGCTCTATCGCCAACGCCTCGTTCGCGGCCGTTACCGCGACAAGACGCGGCCAATTTTAATCAATAATTGGGAGGCCACGTATTTCAAGCTGAGTGAGGAGAAACTGCTTGCCATCGCACGCCAGGCTGCGGCACTAGGCGTGGAGCTATTCGTGCTGGACGACGGCTGGTTCGGCAAACGTGACAATGACAAAAGTTCGCTCGGTGACTGGACAGTCGATCGGCGCAAATTGCCGCACGGGCTCAATTGGCTGGCCAAGCAGCTGCACCAACTCGGACTCGGTTTCGGCCTGTGGCTTGAACCGGAGATGGTTTCACCGGACAGCGACTTATATCGCACCCATCCTGATTGGTGCCTGCATGTCCCCGAGCGGCACCGCTCCCTCTCGCGCCATCAGCTCGTACTCGATCTCTCGCGCGCTGATGTGCGCGACTTCATTTATCAATCGGTCAGCCGCGTCCTCGCCAGTGCGCCGATTGTTTACGTCAAATGGGATATGAACCGGCATATGACTGAAGTTGGCTCCGCACTCCTTCCCGCCAAGCGGCAGCCGGAAACTGCACATCGCTATATGCTTGGCCTTTATGCTGTGTTGGAAAAGCTAACCGCGGCTTTCCCTGATATTCTGTTTGAAAGCTGCTCAAGCGGCGGCGGGCGATTTGATCCGGGCATGCTCTACTATATGCCGCAGACATGGGCAAGCGATAATACCGATGCTATCAGCCGACTGACCATTCAATACGGTACCAGTTTCGTTTATCCGGCGATCACGATCGGCGCCCATGTCTCTGCCAGTCCTAATCACCAGACCGGGCGAAAGACATCGCTCACGATCCGCGGTCATGTCGCCATGTCCGGAAACTTCGGCTATGAACTCGACCTGACTAAGCTCACAGCCGCAGACCGCGCCATCGTGTCCCGGCAAATTGCCTTTTACAAACAAATCCGTCCGCTGATTCAATTCGGTAATTTTTACCGGATTGCAAGTCCGTTCAGCGGTCCCGTGGCAGCTTGGTGCTTCGTCTCAGCCGATCAAGATCAGGCGATCGGCTTCTTCTTCATCCGTCTCACCGATCCCGCGCACCGACCGCAGATTTTCCACTTCAGAGGACTGGATCCTGCGGCGCGCTATAAAAATATCGCCACCGATTGCGTATTCGGCGGCGATGAACTGATGACATCGGGATTAACTGTGCCAGATAAAAAAGGCGATTTCAGAAGCTATATCTGGCGTCTGCAAAAAGTTTGAACAGCGAAGTTCAGCAGACCGTTACTGGCAGGGGTTACTCCCCGCTTTCAAGCTCCTCAATTTTCAGCGATAATTCAGTCCAGCGCTCCATTGCCTGATCGAGCGCTTCTTCTGCCTGCTGCTGCTGCTGATAAAGTTCCTGTACCTTGAGCGCATCGCTGCCCGCATCGGCAATCGCTTGCTTGAGCGCGCGAACCTCGTCTTCCAGCTGTCCAATTTTCTCTTCAATGCCATTCCATTCCTGCTGCTCGTTATAGGAGAGCTTTTTCTTTTTGCGCGGTGACGGCGCAGCAGCCGTTTGCGGCTTACTAGGCTTACTAACTACTGCCTGCTGGCGTGCCTCACGATAGGCACTATAGCTGCCTGCAAACAGACGAAGCTGTCCTCCGTCTTCAAAAGCGAGCAATCGCTCCGCAATCCGATCAAGGAAATAGCGATCATGGGACACAGCGATGACTGTTCCAGAAAACTGCAATAGATAATCCTCAAGCACCGTCAATGTCTCTGTATCCAAATCGTTGGTCGGCTCGTCAAGGAACAGCACATTCGGCTCGGCCATCAGGACGCGCAGCAAATATAGCCGCTTGCGCTCGCCACCAGACAGCTTGCGAATATAGGTCTGCTGACGCGGGCGGGAAAATAGAAAGCGTTCCAGCATCTGTTCCGCCGTCACTTGCTGTCCGTCAGCGGTGCGCAGCACTTGCGCACCCTCCTTGATATAATCAATCACACGCAGCGCCTCATCCATCTCCTGATGCTCCTGCGTATAATAACCGATTTTAACGGTCTCACCGATTTCAATCGTTCCCTCATCCGGATTAAGCCGGCCGGCAAGCAAATTCAGCAAGGTCGTTTTCCCACTGCCGTTCGCGCCGACAATGCCGAGGCGCTCACCGGGGAGAACGAGTAAATCAAGGTCATGGAAAAGGACCCGCCCCCCCGCGTGTTTGGTCAATCCCTGTGTCTCAATTACCTTTTTACCAAGCCGGATGCTGCCAAGCGCGATATCTACCGCCTTTTTCTGAGCAGGGCCTTGATGCGCCTGCATCTCATGCACCCGTTCGACACGCGCCTTCTGCTTCGTCGAGCGCGCTTTCGCGCCGCGCTGAAGCCAGGCCAGCTCGCGGCGCAGCTGATTGCGATGCTTCGCTTCGTCGCTTAACCCGAGGTCTTCACGTTCAGCCTTCTTTTCAAGAAAATAACTATAATTACCCTCGTAGCTATGCAAATTGCCGTGTTCCAATTCGTAAATGCGATCAGTCACGCGATCGAGAAAATAGCGATCGTGCGTGACCATCAATAAGGCTCCCGAATAATCGATCAGTGCCTGCTCGAGCCACTCAATCGTATCGTTATCGAGATGGTTGGTTGGTTCATCGAGAATCAGTAGATCGGCAGGTTGAATCAGCGCCCGTGCCAAAGCGACGCGTTTCTTTTGCCCGCCAGAAAATTGCGTAATTGGCGTATTAAATGAAGAAATTCCCAATTTTGTTAAAATGGTTCGAGCGGCGGCCTCGGCTTCCCAAGCATTCGCTGCATCCATTCGTTGCTGCTGCCGCAAAAGCTGCTCTTGCCTGGACGCGTTCTCCGGATCAGAGGCCAAAGCAGCAAGCGCCTGTTCGTAGCCGCGTAACGTCTGCATGATCGGTGCGTCACCACCGTAGATATAGTCAACTGCCGTCTGATCAGCGGGAAATTGCGGTTCTTGCGGCAAATAGGCGATCCGAAAAGCGTTAGCGTGGCGCAGCGTCCCCGACTCCACAGAATCTTCTCCAGCAATTACCTGCAGCAGCGTCGATTTTCCTGTGCCATTGACACCGATCAGGCCAATACGCTGATGCTCACTGATCGAAAATGAGACATGATTCAGCAGTACCTGCGTCCCATACGTTTTATATAAATTTTCCGCATCCAAAATACTCACGTGCGTTCATCCTTTGCCACATTTTCTACTCTTATCTTACACGAACGAGCCAAGCTTTTGAATGCCCCATTATTTCTTATCGTGCGCATGCGTGTCGACTAGTTTGCCAATCACGATCAGGCGGTTGGGCGTGCGTGTCGGCTTATCGCAGGTGACAAGCGTAATCTGTGCTGATTTTGTCTGATCGATGATGGCGCCGTCTGTCTCTGGCACAATTTTACGCTGAGCGACTTGGTAGACATAATCGGTCTTCAAATTGGTGATCACAATCCGCGCGCCCTTCTGAATATGCATCAGCGGTCCGAATAGTAAATTCTGTTCACGCATATGGTGACCGGCGAGCGGATAATTACCCGCGCCCATCCGCTGATCCGGATGCATCGTCGTCGCCCCGCCAAGCAGATTGGCCGATGTCGTTCCTTTTAAAATCGGAAGCTGAATGCCGACACTAGGTATCGTTATCTGACCGATTATCGCTCGTCGATCGACAGTAAGCCCTGAGCGCACGGTTTCCATGATCCCCGGTGGATCAATCGACTGGAAATGATAGGTCGCCTCGCGCCGGCTATTTTCCGCCAGTTGATTCGCCGTCATCGGCATCGTCATATAGTGACTGCTCAATCGGGCAATCAATCCTTCTTTAATGAACGGTGACGCAACAAGCGTCCCGCCCATTAGAAAAAGAAGAGCAATGATTAGTCTTATTAACCACTTCATTATTATCATCCTCACCTATAGGCGCTAATGTAACTGTAGCACAGATTGACCCGGGACACCCGAATCGCAAACAGTCAGCTGTGTATATTAAAAAAAGCACCTAGCCAGTTGAAGTCTGACTAGGTGCATAATTAAAGCAATGATCATTCAATTAGTCGTTGCGTCGTCTTGCTAGGAAGGCGAGCAGACCACCAACGAGTAACATGGCTACACCGGCGCCGACACCGATGATGTCATTTGTGTCACCTGTCGTCGGCAGGTTCTTGCTTACTGGTGAGGAAGCATAGGCCTCAACCGCGCGTACAAGATGGTAGCTGCCTGGCTTGAGTCCCTCAACGATGACATTGCCTTGCTCGTCAGCCATCACGCCGCGGCGGATAATGTGTCCGTCATTATCGACGATATTATAGGTCACACCTGACTGACCCTTCAGGACAATTGGTTTCGATTTATCGGTTGCTGTAATCTCAACCGCATGCGCCTGTGCTTTTTCAATCGTGAATGGGATCGGCGTGTCATCAAGCTGATAGCCAGTTGGCGCTGTCGTCTCAACGAAATAATAGTTGCCAGGGGCAAGCCCCTTGACGATGAATTGTCCGTTACTATCCGTCGTCAATCCTGTTTTCAGCGTATTCCCCTTGCTGTCTTCCAGTTTAAACACCGCACCCTTGAGCACCGCATTTTTATCATTCGCATCAACTTTCGTTAACCGTACATCACCCGGTGTCAAACTATCTGTAGCCGTAATCTCAACAGCCTTCTGCTGGCTCTTGGCTATCGTAAACGGTATTGGCGTCGCATCCAGATCGTAGCCATATGGCGCCTTCGTTTCAATAAATTGATAATCGCCAGGTGCCAGATTCCCGACTGTGAACAGCCCATTGCTATCTGTCGTCCACGTCGACGGCAGCGCCTTGCCATCGCTGTCTGTCGTCACAGCGTTCCCCTTGCTGTCCTCCAGCTTGAACGTCGCTCCCTGTAGATGAATGTTCGTATCGTTCTTATCCACCTTCGTCAATTGAACAGCGCCGGCAGTCAGCTTATCGGTAGCCGTCAATTCCTGAGACGATGTGTCCTTATTCGTAATCGTGAACGGTATCGGTGTCGCATCCAAATCGTAATTTGCGGGCGCCTTTGTCTCAACAAATTGATAGCTT
Source organism: Sporolactobacillus sp. (assembly GCA_047718535.1). Taxonomy (GTDB): domain Bacteria; phylum Bacillota; class Bacilli; order Bacillales; family Sporolactobacillaceae; genus Sporolactobacillus. The sequence goes on along the minus strand of JBDNRH010000001.1, from coordinate 127,164 downwards.
CCCGGCGCCAGACCCGTGACTGTGAACTGGCCGTTGGCATCCGTCGTCCACGTGGCTGGCAATTGCTTACCTGCCGCGCCCGTTGTGACAGCATTTCCATTGCTGTCCTGTAACTCGAACACCGCGCCCTGCAGATGGATATTGTTATCGTTCTTGTCGACCTTGGTCAGTGTTATTGAGTTCAGTTTATCCGTTGCCGTCACTGGAATTGCTTGAACAGCGGTATTTGTTACCGTGAACGGTATTGGTGTCGCATCTAATTGATAGCCGTTTGGTGCCTTCGTCTCCACGAATTGGTAATCGCCTGTCGGTAATCCACGGACAGTAAATTGTCCTTTTGCATCTGTCGTCCAACTATCAAAAAGTGCATTGCCATTAATGTCACTTTCTACTACTCCCAAACTATTTTCCAGTTTAAATTGAGCGCCAGCCAAAACTGCATTTTTATCATTCGCATCTGATTTGGTTAACGTGACTGCATTCATTTCATCTGTTGCGGTTAGCGGATCAACAATCTTACTATCTGTATTTTTAATTGTAAAAGTATATGGTTTTGTATTAACTTGATAACCGTTTGGTGCTTTTACTTCAATAAATTGATAGGATCCGGTTTTCAAATTGGATACATTAATTTGACCGTTGGCATCTGTCGTCCACGAAGTCTGAAGAAGTTTCCCATTCGCGTCTTCTTTAACAAGCGTACCGCTGCTATCACGTAACTCAAACACAGCTCCTTCCAACTGTCTTGAACCATTCGTTTTATTAAGCGTAATACCGTTTGAAGAGTCAATAAAAGTTACTTGAGCAGGTGCTTCCTGTGTGCCTTCCTGATTGTCAGGATCAATAGTGAATGTTTGTAGTTTCGTATTCACCAAATACCCTTCTGGTGCTTCCATTTCAGAAACACTATAGTCCCCCGGAGCCAAATCGCCAATAGTTGCCGTCCCATCCGGACCAGTCGTCATTTGGAATGAACCGTCTGGCCCTGTTACAGTTAACAAAGCACCTGCGCCAGGTAAATTATAGGTGCTCGATACATCTGTTTTAGTGATCTTTAATGCGCCTCTATAATCCTGAACAGTGACCTTAGTAGCAGGCAGTGATGTATCGGCTATTGCCGCTTTTATGGTAACTGAAATTAAGTTAAGATTCTTTTGGTACCCATCGGGAGCTTGAATTTCTTTTAGCTTATAAGTTCCCGGACGCAAATTACTGAACGTCAACATTCCATTTTTATCTGTGGTTTGATCATCTATAGATTTTCCGTCATTATCAACAGCAGGAGTTTCGCCGTCATCATTGAGTAATTGGTACTTCGCTCCTTGCAGTTTATTATTCGGATGAGCCCCGTCCACTTTCGTCAATTCAATGCTGCCTGGAATCATTTTATCTGTTACAGGTACGTCTTTGGCAAACATTTGCCCTTTATCAATTGTAAACGGTATTGCCTGAGCACTCTTGGCATACCCAGTTGGTGCTTTGGTTTCAACCAGCTGATAGTTGCCCGGTGCCAGATTGCTTACGGTCACCGTACCATCGGAGCCCGTTAAAACGTCCGTTCTTACGGTAGCTCCAGTCCTATCGACAACATTGAATATAGCTCCACTCAGTACCGTTCCAGTCAACGCATCTGTCTTAATGATGTGCGCATCGCCAGGGGTCAGTGTATCATAAGCGGTTACCGTTGCGTCATCAACTGATTTCTGACCAGGAGCAACTGTGACATCAATCGGCGTCGCATCAAGCTGATAATTTGCAGGTGCGGCAGTTTCGATAAACTGATAATGTCCCGGTGCCAGGTCATTCACTGTAATCTGTCCAAATTGATCGGTAACTAGATGGTCTTTAACCCATACTTGATTTCCTGTACTATCCAAACGAACAAGCTTATATTCAGCGCTCAGCAACAAAGTACTGTGATCCTCAGCCGCTTTTTTAATCAACTTGGCACTACCCGGTGTCAATGTATCATATGCATTTACACTTTCGGCAGTTGTCTGACCCTTATCAATAACGACTTTGACTAAACCATTGTTCACATCATAATTTGTCGGAGCTTGGGTTTCTTTAAAATAATAGGTTCCTGGTTTCAATCCATCTACGGAAATTTTACCATTTTCATCTGTGGTTAAATTTTGCTTAACTCTTGTTGTCTGGTCGCTGCCAAGCAATTCAAATGTTGCACCCTGGAGCGTTTTTGTATGATCTTCAGAATCATATTTTGTGAGAACAACGCTACCCGGGGTAAGCGTATCTGTCTCATTCAGAGTCAGTGCTTGCGTCTGCCCTTTTACAATCGTAAATGTTTTCACGTTAGGATCCACTTGATAATCGTTTGGTGCTGTTTTCTCAACATAACTATAGGTTCCAGGTTTTAATCCATCAATTTGGATCTGACCATTTGTGTCCGTCGTCTTTTCTACATTAAATCCGTTTGAATTATAGAAGTCGTAAACGGCACCCTGTAAACCCGCATTTGTGTTATCTTCGCCAACCTTATTTAAAATCACACTGCCCGTTTTAAGGGAGTTTGTATCGGTAACAGTCGCTGCTTGAGTCTGGCTTCTATCAATTGTAAAGTCTAAGGGCTCTGTGTTCAAAACATATCCAGCAGGTGCCTGTGTCTCAACAAAGGAATACTCACCCGGAGCCAGATTATCCACTTCAATCTTTCCATCACTATTTGTTGTTAATCCTGATTGTAATGAACTTCCATTCCCTCCAAAACCACTATATAGACTAAATATAGCACCTTGTAATCCTGTATTTGGAGAATCTTCCCCGACTTTTGTCAGTATCACTTTACCCGTTTTCAATGTATCAGTAAGATTGACAGCAGTAGGATTGTTTTCACCCTGTCCTAGAGCAATTTGAAAATGAATCGGATCCGTATTTAACTGATAATCAGTGGGTGCCACTTTTTCTTTAAGGTAATATGTTCCCGGCCGCAAATTATTGATTGTTGCAACGCCTAATTGTGTTCCGCTATCGCCAGTGGTTACATCTGCTACCAAATTCCCATCATTATCTTTTGCCTGAGTTGTGCATCCCGAATTGGAGTAAACACCATATGTTGCTCCCGCAAGCAATAGCGAACTTACAGCATCTCTCTTTGTTATCTGCGCTGAACCGGGGATGATCTTATCGAATCCCTTAATTTTTATTTGCGTGTTCGTAGTCGCCGGATCATTAGTAGCGGTGATACTAAATTGAATAGCTTTTTGGTTCAACTGATATCCCGCAGGAGCTTTTGTCTCGACTAACTGATAATCTCCTTCTGGAAGATTATCAATGGCAAAATTACCATATTTATTTGTAGTAAAAATATTATCTGAATCTGTGTTGAAAACTTTACTGCCATCAGAATGCTCTAGCTGGTAGACTGCTCCTCTTAGTACTTGTTTGGTATCTTGGTCGTATTTATAGAAAATAACAGGTTTAAGGTCGTCTACCATTTCTGTTACATAACCAGAACTGTTCGTCGGGCTTGATGAATCAATTGTAATTGTTTTTGCAGTTGTTAACTCATTCAAATAACCGTTTGGCGCCTTTGTTTCAGTCAACGTATAAGTACCATATTTAAGGTTTTTAAATAACGCGACACCATCGGAACCCGCTGTCGCAATTCGATCAACTAAGCCTTCAAGGACACCTGTTCCCTTCAGCTCAAATTCAGCTCCTTGCAAATTAGTCGGAGAAACATCCGGATTGTCTCCATCCTTCTTGATTACCTGAAGACCCTTACTCGTTCCATTCGCAGTGGCCGAACCTGAAGAATACTTCACCGTAACCGGATAAGAAGTAGGTGTCGTAATTGTTTGAATATTGTTTCCTGACAACGAGGCGGAGTTGGTGAGTTGATCACCGTTATTTGCATTTATTAGCGTTTGATATTCCAGTATATATGCACTATTGATTGCTCCATCAAATTGCACATTAAACGCCTGTGTTCCATCTACATTTGCCTGTGAGTTGTCAATGCTTAATGTATAGCCTTGTAATTGATTTGGATCGGTATCTGTATTAGGAGTAAGCGGGATACCTGTTCCCTTCTGTAGTTTCCCATCCGATGAATATGTTGCCGGGTACAGAACAAAAGATCCAGGAAGTAAAATTTGATTATTGGACGGGTTATCTTTAAGCACAACATCTTTAGTAATCGTGGACTGGCTCGGATTGATCACAACACTCCAATTCACCTTATCCGCGTCAGTTCCTGTTCCCTGTGCACCAGTTTTTGTTACAAATTGATTCCCCGAAATAGGCTGAACAGACGCTGACAAATCCGTTGCAGGTCCAGTTCCATCTCTAAATGATGCCGTATTATTGTAATTGGTGTTAACAATCTGTCCATCCAACGAGGTCTTGAACGTAATATAATACGGTGAATTTATTGGACTATTAAATTTGACTGTCAACGTATTGCTATTATCGGCTGCTGGGGCAGTTGGCGTGTAATTTGTAAACTCATTGCTATCCGTACTATATCCATTTTGACTGCTTGTCAAATTCATTTTGTAGACATGGAGTGATCCTGACACATATTTCTGACCATCATTCAACTGATCTGTAACAATGGGATTGGTTAAGGAAATATTGTTATAGTCAATACCTATATTCCAAGTAATTTCCTTCGTTGATGGATCATATGAACCATTTTTAAAACCATTTGCTTTGGTATAATCCCCTGGATCAAAGTACGCAGTAGACGTACTCGACTTTTGTGTACTGCTGTCTCCTTCTACAGTGTTCCAATTAAGTATTGACGTATTATAGAACCGAGTTTTATCTTTAACTACAGACGGTAAATTATCCTGTTTCAGCTTGCTATAATCAAAGTTCGTTGTATAAGTAATGGTAAATGAATCAGTCGTTGTTTTATAACTTCCGCCGCCAAAATCAACAGTAAATCCATTTCCATCAGAATTCGGTGTTAATACATAGTCAGAATCTTTAGATAGATAGGTTCCCGTTGTATCATCAAAAACTCTAAAACTATCCTGCTGAAGCGTTAAGCCTTCATTATCAAACGTGTCAACAATTTTCGCATCGTTCAGCTGATAGTTGTTCCCGTTCACATTCAATTTCCATGTTGTTGTTTTTGCAGCGTAATCTGCACCTGTATTAGTCTTTTTAATCCCTTGCTGGCTGACACCTTGATACACAGATACCGGTGCACCTAGGTTTTCCGTGACAGAGTTATTTACGTTGCCATCAGCTGTAACAAGTCCATCAGCCTTGGTCTGATAGGTTATTTGATAGGGCCCAGTATTCCCGGAACCATGGAAAGTCAGATCAAATCCATTTTTGTCAGTTGAAGAAGTCGATGTCACCGTATACGTATTTTCTCCACTATCTACTGCATCACCTTTAGAGAAAATCACGCTTTTATTACTATCTATGCTCACTGTTGCATGAAAAACTTTAACGCTGTCAGTTATGAGTTGCTGCGAATTATCAAAGAGATCATGCAAGACCGTACCATCTAAAATGGCCTTATAGTCACCATTATAATTAATTGTCCAGTCAATCGTCTGAGTTGACGGATCATAATTTGATGATGTTTTGTAAATATGATTTGGCGTCACCGCACTCGTCGTAACAGTAGCGCTAGTTGATACGTCACTAGTCCCGGTACTAGATAACGTTGCTGTATTAACAAAATTTCCATCTTTTGTCGGATCTGTAATCGCCGTTGAATACTGAATTTGGTAAGCACTACTGTCCTTCGTATTATTGAAATCAACCTCAAGGCTTGAGCCACCATTCTCACCGATTACAGTATACAAATTCGGGTCCAATGAGCTACTATCTAATTTTACTGTCCCGTCCAAGTTTACTTGAGTTATTTTATATATTTTAATTGAATCCTTATTCAAGGTTAATCCACTAGGCAGAGTGTCTTTTAACACAGCGTTCGTTAACGAATTCTCAGTTTTATTAATATTTACTACCCAATTAATATTTTGAGGATTAATTGGCAAATCACGGGTTCCGCTTTTATCAATATCTTTTACATTGTCCGACTTAAAAGGAATAACAGTCGTTTCATCACTACCATTTATTGGAAAAGTAAATTGCTGCTGTGTCGATCCCGTTATTTCTTCTGAATTAAATTGAGTGTGTACCTCAACTGTTCCTGTTATATCTGAATGTCCCTCAGTGAATGCTCCATTAAACACAATTTTTACTGTTCCAACATCATTGGCATCAGGTGTGATGATGTAAGTGCCTATTACATCACCCTCACTATCCTTCAGTTGCCCAGGTGTACCATCGATATTTGGAATATCGTTATAAACTGCAAATTGTCCTGGCAATTGGAATGTATAGAAATCTCCATCGCTTATATTCACATCATTAGGAATTTCCCAGTCCATATAAATATTTGCCGGTGAATCTACGCCTGGACGATTCGTATCGCTGTATTCCTGTTTATTACCATCCGTTATTCTGACATCTGTTAAATGAAATTCAGAAGAATTTAATTCTTTACCTACTGACGCATCAAGCATCCGAGTAGTTGCCATCTTATTTAGTCCGAGGCTCGGCGTTCCGCTCTGCTCTCCTGCACTTGAACTCCCACTATCCGCCTCTGCCTGCTGCGTCGAGCTGCCCGACGTACTGCTGCTTGAGCCGTCGTTACTCGAGCCATCGCTGCTTGAACTCTTGTCGCTGGTCACCGCGCTCGAACTGCTGTCACTCGCCCCCGTGCTCGAACTGCTGGACGCGGCCGTTGATGAGGACGCATCGGAGGAGGAGGGCGAAGACGATGCATCCGCTTTAAGTGCGACATTTACGGTTGTGGTCTGATTATTGCCCAAATCAAACGGGATCGCCTTCGTTCCGTCGGCGGTGATGCTGTCATTATAAGTAACTGGAATGATGATTGTCCCGGTTGCGCCGGAGCTTAGACTGCTTGCCTGATCGTTCCATGTCACAGTGACTGTGTTGGCGTTCTGCGCGGCATCGCTTGTCGCCACCGCGAGCGTGCCGATCGTCGTCTGACCATCACTCGTCTTCACGGTATTATTGTCAGTAATATATTTCTCCGTGACATCCTGATCGACTTTAAAGGCATCCGGTATTTTGAACGTCATTGTCTGACCGGACGTAAATGACTGATCGGCTTTCTTTGACCAATTGTATTCCAAATTAACCGTCTCACCCTGCGTGATCGGGTTGGTTGTCGACACCTCTGTGCCCGATTGCGGATTGCCGGTCATTAATTTGACTGAATCGACGAATGCTGTTGATGTCGTGTTTGAGTTTCCATCTGCATCTGCATCCGCATACGCCCGCCCAAGCGGCGACAGTGACATCTGACTCAGGCAGACGAATAGAGACAGCCCAATGATTAGTAGCTGTTTGAACAACTTTCTTTTCTTTGTTTTTGCCAATCCTAGCGGAAGCCTTTTACTGCGCATACTTCTCCCCTCCTGATGCTTGTTCCTTATTTGTACGTTAAAAAAATTTAAAAATCACAGCTGAGCCAAGTGTTTCTGATTGGAACAAAACGTTATAGTATATTTGTGGCGCGGCTATCTATTCATACAAAACGCTTCTCATAAATAAAAGTATAAAAAAAGCAACTAAACAATTTCTGAACATTTTTTGTATAAGCATCAAAAAAAGAGGTATTTTTTATGATTTGTGACTAAAATCATATATTTTTTCATAAATCAATAGATATTCAGTCAAAAAATAGGACCATATGCCTGTTTTTGGCATATGGTCCAACTCACTATTTTTATAGGATAAAGCTATACTTTAAAGACTTCTTAATCAGCCGTCGGCTCCCTGTTGTAAAGCCGCAGCGCCCCTTGAAGATTGCCTGTATAGTTGTACAGTCGTGATAAATAATGGAGTATGTGATCGTCATCAGGTTCAATCTGCTGAATATGATGGCAGACATCAATCGCATCCATATAACGGCTAGCCGCTATCAAATAATCAATGATTGCGTAGGCATGTACTAGCCACAGCTGGGCGAGACGAATGCGTTCTAATTCTGCCCATGGATAATCATAGGCCGCCAGATAATGTGACTTATAGGCATTCAAAAGATTGATATGCGCAGCATATGTGTCATCATTTAAATCAGGGAGCCGGCGTAAATCGGCTTCCCATTTTTCACAGTCAATCGATGTCTGCACAATACTCAGTACATAGCCTAAATCACTTTTGACAATATGATGATTGAACGGCAGCCGTTCCATCATCTTGCGAATCTGGTAGATCGTTGTATACAGCTGTGTCTGCGCTTTATCCAGATCAAAATCCGGCCAGAATTGCTCAATCAGAACGTCTTTACTGACCGCGCGATCGTGGTGGCTAAGCAAATATGCATAAACCGCACGTGCTTTATTTGTCCGCCATTTAACGGAGCAATAGTCTTTATGGCCATTGATAAATTGATAGAATTTCAGACTGCCGAAGCATTCAATACCGAATCGCCCGCTATTCGGGTGATCTGCAGACTGCCTCTCTGCCCAATATTTCAACAGCCGATCAACCGCTTTCTCCAATCTTTTCCTCATGATTGGTTTCAGTAGATAGTCGACTGCATTCACCTCAAAGGCTTTTACTGCGTATTCATTATAAGCAGTTGTAAAAATGATATGTAGTGCAGGTACTATCGTTTGCAGTTCTTCAGCAAGATCAATGCCATTGATCTCAGGCATTTCAATATCTAGAAAAGCAGCATCAAACGGCTCCCGCTTTGCGGTCTCGAGTGCTTTGGCGGCATCTTGATAAGTCATCACGTCTCGAAAAGCACCTGTCTCTTGAAGCATTCGCCGAAGCTGCCGGCAAGCTAATTCTTCATCATCCACAACTAATGCACGCATCCATCTGCCCGCCTCTCTGATGGAATATTCCGCCTGATCACTATAGAAAAAGTATAGCACTGATTAGCAGGCAATGGCTTGCGGCACACCTTCCGAAATTTGACAAATATGCATCATCATTTCCTTTAAGAAACTGATCTGAACTGATAAAATGAGCATAGACCGTCAGTCATCGTTAAGAGGTGAAAGCCATGCACCGCCGTTATTTCGTACCCGTCATTATTGCCTGTTATTTAGGTCTGCTTCTGATTTTCATCTCCTGGGCACATTATTCTGCTTACCAGGGACCGATTGCTAAGAACGGTTCGATCAATCTTTCAAAATGGAATTTCGCGGCAAACGGAACGGTACTGCTTAATGGCCAATGGTCTTTTTTCCCTAACGAATTGCTTACTCCGCGCATGGTGAACAAGAAGTCTAAGATCCATACTACTCTAGTCACTGTTCCAACTCAGATTAGCAATCCAATTACCGATCTTGCAAGGGTTAGTAAAGGGACATACCATCTGCGCCTTCGTCTCAAACATGGCGGCAGCTTTGGCATACAAACCGCCACCATCTATAGTTCTAATCGTCTCTATCTGAATGGAAAATTGATTGGTCACAGCGGCCGCCCTTCCCAGTCAATAACGGATTCGAAGCACCGCTCACTGCGTCCTTACACTGTTTATTTTCCCCTTCACAAAGGAACGAACGACCTTGTCATCCAATTTTCCCGAGCGGTCGGTTCTTCCAGTTGGGGCATTGCCAAACCGATTATTTTAGGAACAGAGCAACAAATTATCTACGCACACGATAAAGTACTGGCGAACGATCTGATTATGGTGGTCGCATTTTTCACCGTGGGCTTATCCTATGTCGGCTATTTCTTTCAGCGCAGAAAAAAAAGCAAACCATTAATTTTTTCCGCCCTCTGCTTTTTCTTTTCTCTTTTCACTTCAATAAACAGTACAGGAAAAGTTTTATTCTTGCTATTCCCTGCCTTGACCTTTAATCAGCAAGTCGTCATCGAATCTACATCTTCGCTTGGTCTCGGAATATGCATCTTGCTTCTGCTAAATTCAATGTACGCACCATTCATTTCGAAACAAATGATCAAAATCTCTATCGGTTTTTCGCTTATAACCTTTGTTCTTGATTTGCTGGACCGAACTTATCCGGCTATGGAGTGGCTCACACCTGTGACACAGACGATGCATACCGTCATCTCTCTCCTTGTCGTAGGCTATGCGACATACATCTTTATCCGAGCCGTTATTCACAAGGCAGAAGGCAGCCTTTATCTCACAATAGCTTTTGCGTCAATGGGCGTTTATGCCATCTTCACTACTGTATCGACATATAGCGCGCTCCAGCTCTATCCGCTGTTCACGCTCTCATCCATTCTTTTCCTGCTCATGCTTACTCTGATGCTGACGCGGCAGTCCATTAAATTCATTGAAGAGAAAGACAGACTCGCCGGGGAACTGATCCGCTCGGATCAACTGAAGGATCAATTCATTAGCCGCACCTCGCATGAATTTCGCACACCGCTGAATGGCATGATCAATATTATTCAGAATATCCTCAACGATCCGGCGGAACAGACCCTCTCCTTCAAGCAGCGTGAACATTTGCAGCTTGTGACGCGAATCGGCTACCGTCTTTCCAGTTTAATCAATGATATTCTCGATTTAGACAAAATGAAGCGGGACGCGTTGCCAATTAAGAAAGTCTCGATTGATATTCGCAATCTGATTAGAAGTGAACTGCCTTTTTACCAAACGCTGACTGAACAAAAGCAGCTCGATCTAATTATAGATATACCGGATCAGCTTGCTTACGTATATGCAGATGAAATTCGTGTGCGCCAAATCTTGAATAATTTAATAACTAATGCAGTGAACTATACGCAAAAAGGGGAAATCATCATTCATGCGCAGCAATTTGACTACGAACTGGAAATCTCCGTTCAAGACAGCGGCGTAGGCATCCCCCCGGCAGAGCTGGCAACTATTTTCAATCCTTATAAGCGCGTAAATTTGAATCAGGGCGAAGGCATCGGCCTAGGACTTGCGATCGTCAAACAGCTCGTAGAACTTCAAGACGGACAAGTGTACGTGACGTCAGAAGTCGGTAAAGGGTCCAATTTCCACTTCACACTGCCCTTGTCCGCAGAGAAACACTCCGCATATTCGCTCGATTCCAGACCAGCCAAGTTGCCGAGAAATCAGCCTGTAGCACTTATTACGCCCTATTTTTCTAATAAAGTGGATGCGCCAACTATTCTTGTTGCCGATGACGATTTAGATAACCTCAGTATCTTAATTAATACTCTGGAAGGCATCCCCTATAACGTAATCGGTGTAAAGAATGGGGATGAAGCATTGGCAATGATTGCTCAGCATGCGCTTGATCTAGTCATTCTCGATTTAATGATGCCTGGAAAGTCAGGCTTCGACGTCTGCAAAGCGGTGCGAGAAAAAGACGGACCGAGCGTCCTTCCTATTCTTATGCTGACTGCGGCAATCGTCAATGAAGAGAAGTATCTGGCCTTTCGTGCGGGTGCCAACGATATTCTGCAGAAGCCCTATAATTATTCTGAATTCGCCGCCCGAGTGCGCGGCCTTATTTTAATGAAAAGTGCCGCAGCTCAGGCAACAACGATGGAGGTTGCCTTTCTGCAATCGCAGATTAAGCCGCATTTCTTATATAATGTACTTAATTCCATCATCGCTTTAAGCTACGAAGATATGGAGCAGGCACGAGAAATGATCGGACAGTTTGCCGCCTATTTACGCAGCAGCTTCGATTTCCATAATATTCATTCCATGAGTAGTTTTCAAAAAGAGCTCGCGCTTGTTCGATCGTATTGGAATATTGAAAAGATGCGCTTTGGTGACCGCATGCAACTTTTGTTTGATATGGAAGACGGCATCGACTTTCCAATGCCGCCGCTGCTGATCCAACCTTTAGTTGAAGACTGCGTGCAGCACGGCCTTGGCAGACTAAAGAAGGGGGGCATGATTAAGTTCAGTGTGCATCGTGTGGATAACGGCCATCTCATACAAGTTTCAGACAATGGCATGGGTATGTCCCCTGAACAGATGGATCATATTTTCGAACCGACGCGAAATGGCGGGGTGGGCCTGAAAAATGTCTCGAGCCGGCTCAGATATTTCTATGGAACCTCATTGGAAATAAGCAGTGCGCTGGGCAAAGGCACCCGTTTCTCGATGTTCTTACCGCAAAAATAAACACGCAGACGAGCGAATGCCGTTCTGCGTGTTTATTTTTCATATCAATCAATCGGCAGTTACACCCCGCCGCGATCAATCGTTTCAATTGTCGAATAGCATGCGCTAGGCACGCCTTCCAAGAAATTTGTCGCCGCCCCTTCTGTCAACAAAATCAGCTGATGCATCGCTCGCGTGCACGCCGTGTAGAAGAGAGTCCGTTCACTATCGGCAGTGTAATTGGCGGCTGAGGCATCGATGACAATAACCGCGTCAAACTCAATCCCTTTTGCCAAATAGGTAGGGATCACGATCAGCCCCTTATCAAATTGATAGGTCGTCTGCGTGATCAGCTTGACTGTTATCCTGCTATCCAATTGACGATAGAGCTCTCGGCATTCAGCCATCGTCTTACCAACCAACGCGATCGTCTCCATGCCTTCCGCCCGCAGCGCACGGAGTTTAGCCATCAGGTAATCCAAGCGCTGCGCTTGCGTCGTGTGCACCAGTTCAGGCAGCTTGCCATGCCGCTCAAAAGCCTCGATCCGTTCACCTTCGGGCACAAGACATCGGGCAAACTCCATGATTTCCTTTGTCGAGCGATAGCTGCGCATCAGTACCAGCTTATGCACTTGATCTTGCGGATACAATGCCTCATCCAGCATCGTCTCATGTGCATAGCTCTGGGCGTAGATCGCCTGATTGTGATCACCAAGGATCGTCATACTGCTGCGTGGAAATGCCGTCCGTAAATAGGTCAGCTGTACAGGTGAATAGTCCTGAGCCTCATCAATAATCAGGTGCCGAATGGTATCGATGCCTTTCCCGCCAGTCAGTTTTTCTTTCAAGTACAAATAAGGCACGGCATCTTCCCAAGGGCAGTCTCCCTCCTCAAAGCGCATCCGTGTTTGCTGGCATATCTTGTGCCAGTCAGGCGGCAGTGCATGCGGATACTGTACCCTGTAGAAAATTTCGCTATAAATTTTTTGATAATTGACAAAACCAAGCCGCTTTATCCAGCGCCGGATCGGTTTGACTCGGCGATTCATAACAATCCGCCGAAGCATTTCTTCTTCGCGATCAAAGTCATCAAACGTGTCCTCACTAAATTGCTTTTTCTCCTGCAATTTTTCAAAGACTTCCGCATAATCGGATTGATCAAGCAACTCGCCTTCCTCCAGCACCCAATCCTTACGCCGCTCTTTCTTGGCGAAAACCGCCACCCGCTTCAGCAGCCAGTCGCGCAGCTCCTCCAGCCGATGCCGAATCGGCTGCTCTTGAAAGCGTGCATAGAACCGTCGCTCAATCTCTCTTCCCGTGAGAATCACCCGTTCACGAAAGCGAATATCACGGAAAATCATTCCCTCGCCCTTCAAATGTTCGAGCCAACTCTCCATGAGAGCGATATAGGTCATTGATGCTTTGAAGCGTATGCCCTCAATTCTTATGCGACGATTCTCCATGTCCTCGAGCGTCAGCAAATCTTCTGTCTGATCGAACGGATTCTCAAGCTGCAGATCATGACCCAGCCGCTCATCAATAAAATCCTTAAAGGTCGTTTGTACGACATTTTCTTCACCAAGTTCCGGTAATACCGAGGAAATAAAGCTGGAGAAGAGTGGGTTTGGGGAAAACAGCAGCATATTCTCTGAGTGCAGCGTCTTGCGATTGCGATACAGGAGAAAGGCCACCCGCTGTAATGCCGCCGAGGTTTTGCCGCTGCCCGCCGCTCCCTGGACAATCAGAAAACGGTCGGTTTGATTGCGAATAATTTGATTCTGTTCCTTCTGAATTGTTGCCACAATCGATTTCATTTGCATGGAAGCCTTGCCACCGAGCAGCTTCTGCAGGAGCGTGTCGCCTATTGTCAGCCCCGTATCAAACATAGCGCTGATTTGTCCTTGATGAATAATAAATTGCCGTTTCAGTTCGATCGTGCCTTGCACTTCTCCGTCAATTGCAAGGTAGCGGGCAGCACCAGGCGCAAAATCGTAATACATGCTGGCAATAGGGGCCCGCCAATCATAGATGAGAAAGTCCTCATTATTCTGATTCATCAGCGAACCCACGCCGATATAGATCGATTCCGGTGCCTCTTCATCCGCCTCGCGAAAATCAATTCTGCCAAAATAAGGGGAATCCTGCAAGCGAACCAATAGTTTCATTTGCCGCGACATTTGCCCGTGCCGTCGTTCACGTTCAGACAGAAGCTCCGCCTGTTGTTTGATGCTTGCCTGCGTCTCATAGACATCGTCCGCTTCATCAAGGTTAACGGTCACATCTTCCCAGAAATTTTTGCGAAGATCGACTATCCCGCGCGTCACTTTTCCTTTATTTTCGGTCAGTCCATTTAATTTTTCCTGAATGAGCGCCAATACTTCCGTTACCCGTGCTTGTTCCCGTTCCTTTTCAGCCATACCGCACCTCTATCATTGCCTTTATGAAAAGTCAGCTACGCATAGTATTTATCGTCTAAACGCAGTTATCCGAAGTTTATTTTTGTACAAGCCATTCTGTTCAGAAAAAATTCAGCTTCACAAATAAGCACCGACATATATATTGACAAAAACGATTAATTATGTTATCTTGAAGATTAGTCTTTTATAATTTATTTTTTACTATATCATGATTTATTGAAAACTTCAATCATTAGCTTACTCAAACTGTTCCATGCGTTGCGGCTATCGCTTTCATACAAAAAGGCTATTTTACAGTTCAGATAAAAAGATCTATTCTTGGTAATAATAAAATGCATTCGCTGTTTTTCAGTTCTTATTTTATAGGGAGCGTATCCGATGAAGTTGATCAGCAGTATCCAAGATCTTAGAAGCGCCCAATCTGACATTGAAGTTTTTAAGCAAGCATACCCAGATACTTTTTCTCGTCTCCTCCATCTCGTTAACTTTACACGTCAATTGCAGTTTAAATATGAATATTTATGCGGACTGATGTTTGGAAGGGAAAGTTTCGCTGATCAGTTTGCTCCGCATTTTGTCCAGCGATCGATAATCGACCTATATATCAGCGAAATCGAAAAAATTCACAACCATCCGCAAGGTCTGCCCGCCTTGGAGAAATTATTTAACGCCCATCAGGAAATCGGATATGAGAACTTTTGTTTACTTGTGCGTGGCAAAACGCCTGAGGAAGTCAAGGGCATTTACAGCATGCGTAAATTTGTCTGAACCCGGATATATCAAAAAGGCATCGGGCCTTGTCGCTCGATGCCTTTTTTCAGTAAAGAACCCGCCTTTACTCCGCCGGCGCTTCATGTAAGCCAAACCGTACCACTCGCTTCTCATCCTTCTAAAATACCCTTCCCGAAGTGATCAAGGTCATGAGCTTATTTTATCATGAAAACGATTACTTATTCGAGCGGTTTTGTAATATTTATGCTATGATTAAATTGATTTACCGTAGTACGAAATGATTTTATGCACTTATTTTATAAGAACGAGGTTCGTCGCGGTGCAAGTATTACATCCATTTTCATTCTCACTCACTCATCCGCTCTTCCCAACCAGTTATCTGACCATTGATTTCCCGTGGCTGATTCTGATGGCAATAGCTTTTCTTTTCCTAATGAATGCCTGTCTGTTAACAGGAAGCAAGCGCTTCTTCTGTCTCCAGAAAAAAGCGAGCAGCCAGGCCGTCCTTTCACTGGGGCTGATCGATGTCGCGGGCTATGGGGTCGCTTTCCTTTTTGCCAATCTTTCGTTCTCGATCAGCGAAAGCATGTCGGGAACGCCTATCAACAGTGCCGATCTATACACTGCTGCAGGCGGGGCTGGCACCGTATGCGTTGCTCTTTTACTAGCGACATCGCTGCTTTACTGGCTTTATCTAGCGGCGTTCAAGAAACAGTTTACAGTCAAACAAAGTTCGCGTCTGGCGCTTGTATTTGCCCTCGTCAACGCCCCCTATATTTATTTAGTGCCTATGAGCTGGTTCCGATAAAATAGATAGAATCGTCTAACGGAAGTCAAGCTATACAAATTACTTACTGACTGGTTTCAGTTCAGCATGAGCTGCTTTCAGCAAATCCGGCACGCTTAAAATAATTTGCAGCCCTTTTTTACCACCGCTGACAACGATATGATCTAGCATTGCTGCTGAATCATCAATGATCGTCGTAAAAAGTTTCTTCATGCCGATTGGTGAACAGCCGCCCCGAATATAGCCCGTATATTTCTGAATATCCTTCACATGAATCATTTCGACCTTCTTTTCACCGACACTTGCCGCCGCTTTTTTCAAGTCCAGTTCATTTGCAACGGGAACAACAAATACATAAAATTCACCGCTATGTCCTTGCGTCACGAGCGTTTTATAGACTGATGCTGGATCCTCGCCGCATTTTCTTGCAACCGAAAGGCCATCTATCAAACCGTCACTAATATCATACGTCTGTGCTTGATACGCTATTTTTTCTGCATCAAGCAGCCGCATGGCATTGGTCTTTGCTTTTATTTTTGCCATCTGAATCTCCGCCTCTTTAATCTTTCAGTTAGTAATCGTTTTTTATATTTTTGATTATAGCAAACTTATGCATAGAAGGTTTCACTTCAATCGCAGCTACTCTGTTGACAAACGCGACTACTCTGTAGACGAACGCGCTACTCTGTAGACAAACACCGCTACTCTGTTGACAAATGCCGCTACTCTGTTGACAAATCGACTACTCTGCAGACAAATGCCGCTACTCTGTAGACAAATGCCGCTACTCTGTTGACAACGCAGGCTACTCTGTTGACAAATCGACTACTCTGTTGACAAACGGCGCTACTCTGCAGAC
>JBDNRH010000001.1:0-110205 GCA_047718535.1 Sporolactobacillus sp. | reverse complement strand
ACTCTGCAGACAAATGCCGCTACTCTGTTGACAAATGCCGCTACTCTGTTGACAAATCGACTACTCTGTTGACAAACGGCGCTACTCTGCAGACAAATGCCGCTACTCTGTTGACAAATGCCGCTACTCTGTTGACAACGCAGGCTACTCTGTTGACAAACGCGGAGCGACCCTTTTTTTTCTCACCGAAAAGGCGCCCGCAAACTGTGCGGACGCCTTTTTCTCTATAATTATATTTTCGTATCCCTAATCATTTACTCTCTCTGTCTTCCGATGGAACAATTGACCCCAAAATTGTCCTCGGTTCTTTTTTATATCTGCCTTTTAATTGCCAAACTCTTTTTTGACTATTTATTCTACTTCCATATGCAGATCGCCGGCTTTAATCCATCCAGCAACTTTGACTATGCGATAGACAACCATTGTGATAACACCCGGAATCAGCACACCTGCGACTACAAAAGTCATGAGTCCTTTAACGCCTTGAATCGCAAGGATATTCAGCGGCGCGATGAAGGAACTGAGTCCAAGTCCACCGATCTCATAAGGTACTTGGAAATGGAGCAGCATCGTTGCAATCGGTGCACTGACAATTGCTGCCACGAAAGGCGGAATAACAAGCAGTGGATTCTTCACAAGGTTCGGAAATTGTACTTTCGGAGTAACAAACGCCTGAGCAAAGAAACCACCAAAGTCATTCTCCTTAAACGACATAACCGTGAAACCGACAAACTGTACCGTACAACCAATTAATGCGGCCCCAGCAGAAATTGGATCGAGATGAAGGGCAATGGCGAGTGCGGCCGAAGAAGCCGGCGACATCAGGAAAATGCTCCATACAAGCGCAATAACCATTGAAGAGATGAGCGGCTGACCATGAACCGAATTTGTAATCATCGCACTGATATCATTCAGAGCCGGTGTTACAACAAGTGCCAAGCCATAACCAACCACACCGCCGCAAAGCACGGAGAAGAAAGGAATCGCCATCATATCAAATTTCGTCTTGCCGCTGATCTTTTTACCGATATAGATAGCAATGAGTGCGGCGAGCACGCCGCTGACCGGCTGACCAGTAACAATTGCGAAATGTTGAGCGGGCTTTTCAAAGACTTGAATGGCATTAGCGCCGATCGCCGAACAGGCCATCGCACTGAACATGGTCAGCGTATTAGCGCGAAGCTGATACGCAATACCGGCACCGATCGCTGGAGCTAGCAATACTTTAGCCGCACCGCCGATTACCATGAACACTCCAAATCCCGTAAATTTGCCAAGTGTTTCAAACAGTAATCCGACCCCTAAGGTGACGAGAATCGCATTGGCGATACCTGCCGAGGCCTTATACATTCGATCCATGAAATAATCTTTCATCTTCTGCTTCCTGTCTGCATTCATTCTGTTTCGCTCCTTAATCACTCTTTTTTTATTTTTCTAAAATTTCAAGATACAGTCGGTTTTTCATCAATTAATCGACCAACCAATTTCTACATGCGTATGAAATGCAATGACATTAATGACGAAATAATAGCCAATAAAAAAACCTATCCGCTAAAGTTGCCGGACAGGCGCTCTTTCGTTATTGCTTGAGCGCCTATTTTCAAAGATGATAAGCTGGACTCAAACAATCCATTTGAAGTTCAATGGTTTTGTTTCAGTCCTTCATGTGCGCAAGCACAAAATAATTCGAATCAAGCCGTTCACTCGGTTATCCAAAATGACTCGCTCCACTTCTCTCACATCCTCGCAAAATTGTATTTTGTGGTTGACACTGATACTATCAGAATTTGCAGAGCTTGTAAACACATATTTTATATTTTCTTATAATTTTTTTATTACCTGCTCCTAATAACAGGTTAAATGCCATAAAAACCTTATTGGAACAGTATTTTTTCGTTTGAAAATTTTTTGACGACTCATTTGGAAACATCGGGTGCATCGGTCATCCAGAAACGCCATGGCTGAAATCGTGCATCGCCACTATTTTGAATGCCGATTCGAGGTCCAGAAGAAATACGCTCAATCGCCCGCCCGTGACAGATGGAAAGTGGCGGTTCAGTTAACAAATGTCCATAATCGTTCATTGTAATCCCTAGAGCCTCCGTTAATTTCCCCGGTCCGTTCGTCCACTGGCGCCGCGGCTTGCCATGACGGCGTTTAGCCATTAGTTCCATCCCTTCCACTGGCTCGACAGCGCGAATCAATATGGCATGCGGCACATTCGGCTGAGCTGCAACCACATTGAGCAATGTATGTCTGTGCATCGTATAGGTATAGGCATGACCGGCCGCCGCAAACATAATTGCTGTGCGCTTTGTGCGTCGATTGCCAAAACTGTGTGCAGCCTGGTCATGAGCGCCCAAATATGCTTCGGTCTCGACAATATAACCGGAAGTACGTCCTTCCGCTGTCTCATGGACAAGCAGACAGCCGAGCAATGCTTGGGCGAGTTCCAAAGTGGGCTGATTATAAAACACCAATGGCAATGGTTCATTCACATTTCTCGACTCCTTATGCGCCTAGTTTTCCCCATTGACCGTTCTCTGTAAACAAAAAGGATCCTTATCAAATGACAGGATCCTACAGAATGCGCCCAACCTCAGGCAAACGGTATGACACCGCGTGTCATTAACGGCTGCGCGTCCAGATGCACATCAGGCGCTTGGCAGACACAGTCAATATGGACACCCGCGTCAATCGTGCCACCGAATGTCATATTGCTGCCGAACGCGATATGAATCGTTCCGTACACTTTCTCGTCTTCAAGCACATTTCCGGTCAGACGTGCCCAGCGATTCGTGCCGACACCGAATTCAGCGAGATTGCGACCGAGCCCGTCTCCGAGTATCTGTAAAAGACGCTCAGCCCCCGGACCAGCAGCATGAACAAGCCGCCCTTCTTTAATCGTCAGCAGCATGGGTTGAGTCAGGCAACCGATACCGACAATCGAACCGTCGACAAGCAGTTCCCCTTCCGCGCTGCCTTCAACGGGTGCGATGAATGCTTCACCAGACGGAAGGTTCCCACTTTCAGAAGGCCGCAGATAGACTCCAGGGCTGGCGATGCCCGGTCGTTCAGCAATAGAGAAGCTCAGGCGATACCCCTCTTTATCAATCACCACTTGATCGCCCGCGTCCAGTCGGTCTGTCACGTCCCGCGTCAGCTTCGCAACCTGATCATAATCGGCCGTGATTGCGCCTTCGTAAAACATATTCTCAGTGATGCCCGGCATTGTCGCCACCCGCGTCCCTGCAGCGACAGCCTGTTTCTTCGCCTGCGTATGGGTCATTGAATGCCCCGTTATACAAACTGCCGCATCAGAAGCAGCCAGTGCAGCGGCTATCGATGGCGGCGGTTCTGCACCGGAACGCATTCGATCAGCCATCACCAGCAGCACCGACTCCGCACCAAGCTCTCGACCGGCGTAATACAATTGTTCTGCCAACCGCCGCTTTTCCTCGTCCGACACCACGAGAAACTGTTCATGCGCTTTGAGACCAAGACTTTTAATTAATATTTCTTTACAAACCGCTAGACTGTCCATTCACTTATCCCTCTTAGTTTTAAAAATCAATTATTCTCTAGCCGCCTGAATTTGCTCATAAGCGCTCTTAATTGCAGCCACACGCGCATTCGCTTGCTGAACTGCTGCTGCGGACGCCCCCTGGCTGACAAGCCGATCCGGATGATTCTCTTTGATCAGCTGGCGATACTTTTTCTTAATCTGATCCAGCGAATCGGTTGATGACACGCCAAGTGTGCGATAACAGGCATCCAGACTGGCCGGCTGGGGAGCCGCGGACCGCCTATAGCCGGAAAAGCGGTTTTTTAACGTGTCAAAGTCTGTCTCAAGGCGAAAAATCCGCGCAGCCCGGCGAATGATCGCTTCCTCTTCACTGTGGAGCGCGCCATCCGCGTACCCAATCGCAAATAATGCTGTCAGCGTATCGAGTAAAATGTCTCGACGTCCGCCGGTAGAAAAATAAAGATTCTCAGCAATGGCGTCAAAGGTCTCTGACGAATAGCGTGCCTCATTGAAAATAGTCATGATTTGATGCAATTGTGCCCGATTCGGCCGAAACGACTGGCGGACGATTTCGTCTACTTGACGAATTTCATTTTCCGTCACAACGCCGTCCGTTTTTGCCAGTTTAGCAAATAGTTTGACGATCCATTGAACCTGCGGCAGTACTTGATCGTCGCGTATCTTATAAACATGTCCATCGGAACTATACGTAAACGTCTGTCCGCAATTCGGGCACGTCCAGTTACCTGGGATGTCATCAAAAATACAGTCTTCCCCACAGTATGGACACGGACGCGACGTTTTCTGATGCCAATCCATATGCGTTCCGAACGATCCCCGCCCTGGAAACACACGCCGCGACGTGCCCGCTGGCAGAATAAGGAGCACAATCAGCGCCAGATAACTGAAAAACAGACAGGCAACAGCCCATACGAGCGAATGACGGCCACGCGATGGCGCGATGCTCGCTGCCAAGATCGCCGGGAGAATTTGCATGAGTGCAACATAGAACACGCGTGATCAAGCCCTTTCCTGATGCAGTCTTTCATGGGAAGATAAGTCTTCGGGCGAAAACCGATCTTTACTTTTTCTAATACTTCGTTCGCTCTAGGTTCTTTAAAAAAGTATAACAAAAAATTCGTCATATTGTACGAAAAACTGGCGCTTGAAGCGAGACGCCAATTAACTCTAGTTTGCCTTGAGCGTTTTTCGGCTGAAATAGAGCACGCTGAGCGTCAAAGCTAGCACACTGACAAGGCACACCGTCCGCATTAGACTGGTCAGCTCGCCAACCGCAATTGTTTTTTGAAAAAGAATTCCGAGAATCGCTGAGGCAGCAATTGAGCCGATATAGCGACAAGTCTGAAACAATCCCGAACCTGTGCCTATCCTTTCACTAGGAGTCAAATGCAGCATTGTCGCTTGCAGACTGACATTGCTTATTCCGTAACCTGCGCCCATCAGCAGAAGAAAAATACCCATACCTGGCACCGACAAATGAGCAATAATAAGCAGCATCCAAATTGAGCCTAAGCACGTCAGCAGAGCGCCGACTCGAATCGGCCCCGATGTACCCGACCGATCAATCCACCGGCCGCTGAGCAAAGAAGCGACTACGCTCGCAAGTGACATGAATAGCATCATCGTGCCGCTTGCCCGCACGCTCCAGTGCAGGCCGCTTTGGAAGAAAGATGGCATTCCGTAGAAAAGACAGTAGTTAGCAATATTCAAGAATATAAAAAGTAAGTAGATGAGCGAGAGTTGGTGGTTTGACCCAATTAACCGTACATCGATGAATGGCGTGTCCGTGGAATATTCATACCGAATCAGAGCGATGGCGGCAACCACACCAACCGCCAAAACAATCCAATGCTGCTGCACTTCAAGTTCGAGCAGGAACCAGAGCACACATACAATACTTAGCGTAAATAAAGCGATACCGACGAGATCAAGCTGATGAACAAATGATCCGTGATTGGTCGTTGGCGATTTTTTCGGATCGGCGGGAATGACCCAGAAGCCGAGCAGCAGACTGAGCAATATAAAAGGAAAATTGACATAGAAAATGCTCTGCCAACCGCCCCAGATGATTAGAAAACCGCCGACAGTCGGACCGAAAGCGGTCATCACTGATGCACTGATGGCTAGCACGGCGAGGGCGGACGCCTGTTTTTTCTTGTTGACATGATTATTAACCAGCGCCACGCCGGATGGATAGATTGCGCTACTCCCGGCCGCTTGAAGCAGCCGCATGAGCAGCAGCACAACGAAAAAAGGTGCAAGTGGAGCGAAGAATGAAGCAATACCGGCAATAATCAAACCGCCGAGGAATAGCTTCTTGCGACCGATCAGATCACCGAGTTTGCCTGTGGCGGGCTGCCCGACCGCGCTTACGAGATAAAAACCCGAGACAAGCCAAGAGACTGTCGCAAAATCCAGGGCGTAGGAGTGCTGAATGCTATGTAGAGCGAGGGCAATCATCGACGAGTTGAGCGGGTTAAGAATGGAGCCTGAGGCAATCGCTGTCATAAAGACAAAATGATTTTTCTTCAAGCGCGTCATTGCCGGGCCTGCTCAATAATTTGCTGTGTGGTGCATACATGACCCATGTACGGAAAAATATATTGGACCGTCGCCTCGTGCTCCGCTTGGCTATTCGCTTTCATCGCATCAACAGCGAAAATCTGATGATAACCGAGCTGGAAGGCATCGCGCGCCGTACTCTCCACTCCGCGATTGGTTGAAATCCCGCCGATCACGATTGTATCAATCTGTCGTCGCCTAAGCTGCAAATCAAGTTCTGTGCCAAAGAATGCACTCCATTGCCGTTTGACGATGCGCAAATCGTGCGGCTCAGCGCCGAGCGCCGGATCTAAGGTCGCCCAACCTTCCGGCGGTTTATCACCGAATGCCGGTTTGTCACTGCGCACATGAAGGATCTCTCCACCATCTGTAAAATCGACCGTTACAAAAACGACCAGTCCCTGATGCGCATGAAAAAGATGAACGAGTTCTTGAGCGCACTCCACCACTTTACTTCCGTTGCGCGGCGCCACAATCCCCGTTTGTAAATCAATCAATACAAGTGCTGTTCGCTTAAAATTTATCATTTCCTTCATCAAATCCAAATGGCCCCCTCATCATTAATTGTGAAAACAAATTCTTTGCTGCATGTCGCTGACTCCTGCTCTTAATTTTAGTGGCATTATACAACCAATTGCAAGATGAGACAAAAAATCGGCTTTGGATTGCTTAAAATCGGTGCGTGTTTCCCGAGTTTTGGTGCGGGTTCTCAGAATTCGGTGCGCGTGTTCAATTTTACACGCACAAAAAAAAATCGGATATGAACCCGATTTTGACCACCTATAAATTTTATTTCTGGTCGAGGACCTTATCGACGAATTTCATGTCGACGAGCTTCTTATAGGAATAGCCTTTGGTATAGATGCCAGTTTTCTTCACAACGTCAAGCGGTTTGGCAACGGCGCTGCGCGTGATATAACCGTCCTCACTCCATAGTTTATCCTTATAGGCGCGATCCATGGCGGCCTCTAGACTGGCATCCGGCGTGGTCGGAAATTCCTTCTGCAATACAGCGAATGCCGCTTTTTTATCGTTATTAACGAGTCTGAGTGCCTTAATCATCGCAGTCACAAATTTCTGAACCGTTTTCGGATCATCCTTGATTGTTGATTCTTTAACACTGACCACGGAATACGCGTAATCGCCCATGCTTGGGAAGCCGTAGAATGGTTCACCCCAGACTCCTCTTTTGATCCCGTCATTAATTTGTGGTTCACCGCCGTTGGCGATTTGGTCCTTGCCTTGCTGCACGAGTGAAACAACGGCTGTAGCGTCTGCCGGTTCGTCGAGCGTCACATCTTTATTCGGATTCAAGCCGAGTTTCAGCAAGAGATAACGCGTCAACAGGTTGGGGCTGCCGCCATAACGTCCGGCGGCGATGCTTTTCCCTTTGAGAAATTTCTTCAAATCGGCGTTTGAATGACCGCTATACGGTGTTTTCGTGCTTGCCATCAGATACACATTGGCACGATTGACCACGTTGACGACCGAGGTAATCGGATCTTTACTTTTTCCGGCATTGACAATTTGCACCGAGTCGGGTCCGCCAATTACGCCCCAGGCATCACCGCTGACGACCGCCGTTACGTGGGCGCCGCCGGTTGCTGTAATCGTCTTTACATTTAAGCCTTCCTGTTTAAAATAACCCTTGTCAATGGCTACATAGAGCGGCAGATAGGCAATCAGGTGCACCGGCTCGGCGATCACAAGATTCTTCACCGCCGCCTTCTTTGTGCTGCCGGACGACGCCCCGCAGCCTGATAAAATAAGTGTCGCCGCAAGAACCAAGGCGAGCATTCCCTTTATTTTTTTGATCATTTCTATGACCCCTCTTTATGATTTTGGCGTTCGTCCGCGCATCAACAAATGTTCAATCCAGACTGTGCCCAGATACATCACGATTGACAAGAAGGAAAGAACAACGACACCGACCCAGACGAGATCAATGTCCAGCACCTGACCGGCATAAAGAATCATTCGGCCGATGCCTTGGCGCGAGCTGATGAACTCACCGACGATCGTTCCGGCAAGTGCCAGTGAAATATTAATCTTGAGTGTGCTGAGCATCCACGGAATAGAGGACGGCACGACGACCTTGAAAAAGACGTGATGCCGTCTCGCGCCGAGTGATATCAGCATCTTTTCTAAATCTTGATCGACGTTGCGCACGCCGCTATAAGCGGCAATCGCGGCCACAATCACGGTCATCAGAAAGGCGAGCATCACCTTCGAGTCAAATCCAATACCGAACATGATCACAAGCACAGGTGCAAGCGCTAGCTTCGGAATTGCGTTGAATGCAATTAAATAAGGCTCCGTGATCCGCGAATAAAGCGCCGACCACCAGAAGGACAGGCCAAGCGCTGAACCCACTAATGTACCGGCAATAAAGCCGAAAATAGTCGCGCCCGATGTATACGCTAGATCGGTGAGCAAGGTCCCGTGAACCGCTGCCCGCCAGCCAATTTGAACAATCGTGCTCGGTCGGCTCCAATAATAACTGTCCATCCAGCCGATCCGCGTGCATAATTCCCACAGAGCGATAATCAGGATGCCAATCGCTACTTGGCCGATCCACGCACGTCTCCTCAGCTTCCTATTCTTTTTATCTCTGTCCTCCACATATAGGGCTGTCGTCCGCTCGTGTCGTTCATCCGTCATCTGCATCGCCCTCGTTCGCATAATCTTCTCGGTTGCCTTCCTGACGTTCTTCATTCAGCAGCGAGAGCAACTCTTTTTTCAGTTTTAGGAAAGCAGGTTCGACCATCGTCGCGGCCTGTCGGGGGCGGGGCAAGTCGACATCGACTTGGGTCTTGATCTGCCCCGGTCGCTTCGTCATGACGTATATTTCGTCTGATAAATAAATGGCTTCATCGATATCATGGGTGACAAAAAGTACAGTCTTTTTAAACTCATTCCAAATCTTGAGCAGCCAGTTCTGCATCTGGAACCGCGTCTGCGCGTCTAACGCACCGAACGGTTCATCAAATAAAATAACCGGTTTGTCATCAAGCAGTGTTCGAATCAGTCCCGCCCGCTGACGCATTCCGCCGGATAGAGCATCCGGATGAACATATTCAAATCCACCGAGACCATATTTGCGCAGCATTGGCAGCGCTCGCGCTCGTGCTTGGCTGCGCGGGATACCGCGTATCTCCAACGCAATAATGACATTGTCGAGAATCGTCCGCCAAGGAAGCAGCAGATCCTTCTGCAGCATATAGCCGACGTGACCGGTTTCGCCGACGATTGAATCTCCATTTAACAGAATTTCTCCCGACGAAGGTTTCTCCAGACCGGCTACCATATTGAATAACGTTGATTTTCCACAGCCGCTCGGTCCAATAATGCTAATAAATCGTCCACTCGTCACATGCATTGTGATTGGCCGAACTGCGCAGAAATCTCTGCCGTCTTTTTTGAAATATTTGCTGCATTGTTTGACTTCAAGTTCACTCATCGCCGATTCACTTCCTTTCCCGGCCTAGGATTCAGGTATACCGAGTCCGTTAGAATTGGGCTCTAATCATGATATATGCACTGGGCATGCTCAGTGACACATGGTAAAATCAGAGAAAGCGTTACCGCACAGGGATAAAAAGGGGGCGATTGCGTGACACAATCCGTTGTTCTGCTGAAAAAAGTGACAATGACTTATGGCGCGCATCATGTACTTGAGGGGATCGATCTAGCAATTGATGAGGGACAAATTGTCGGTTATATCGGTCCAAACGGCGCCGGAAAAAGTACGACCGTGCGCATTATGCTTGGCCTGCAGGAAGGCTATGGCGGGGAGGTTCTGCTATTCGGTCAGGATATTCGACGGGCGTCCATTGATTA
This sequence comes from Sporolactobacillus sp., assembly GCA_047718535.1. GTDB lineage: Bacteria > Bacillota > Bacilli > Bacillales > Sporolactobacillaceae > Sporolactobacillus. The sequence goes on along the minus strand of JBDNRH010000001.1, from coordinate 100,256 downwards.
TAAAAAGCGGATTGGTTATGTCCCGGAGACGGCCGAACTCTATGACACATTGACCGCACGCGAATATTTATTGTTCACAGGCCGCTGCTATGGTATGGAAACGGAGCGGGTCGAGCAAAAAATCGAGCTGCTGCTTGGTTTATGGGGCCTTTCCGCAGCAGCCGATGCGCGCATTTCTTCATATTCGAAAGGTATGCGGCAAAAAGTATTGATTACTTCCAGCCTCTTGCATAATCCCGATTTAATCTTTTTCGATGAACCGTTAAGCGGTCTGGATGCCAATAGTGTGCTTGTTTTCAAGGAAATCATGGCACGTCTCGCACAGGGCGGCAAAACCATCTTCTATTCCTCACATATCATGGATGTCGTGGAAAAAATAAGTGATCGGATTATCCTGCTTGATGATGGAAAAGTTGCCGCTGACGGCAGCTTTGCTGAGTTGCAGGCACAGAATACAGAAGGAAGCTTGGAAAAGATTTTCAATCAATTAACCGGGTTCAATCAGCATGAGAAAATTGCCGATGACTTCGTTACAATTATCGAGGGGGGGTGACGGCAATGGAAGATCCATTTCTGCTCCGCTGGCTCGATCCGTTTCGCAAACTCTTTGAAAAGTTCTCGGTCGATTATCCCATGCTGCGCACCATTCTGAAGGTTAAACTGACCATGGACGCCCGCCGTGCACCCACACTTACACAATACTCGGCGAGCCGCAAGGGCAAAGACGGCAACCCCTTCTTTCGTTCATTATGGCTGTATGGTCTTGTCGGACTGACCCTCATACCGCTGATTTTGGGCACGCATTATCTTCTCGAGATGGCGCTTTTCTTCGGCATTGTAATGTTTATGGTGATGACGTCAATGATTTCTGATTTCTCGTCGGTACTGCTCGATACAGCGGACCGCAGCATCCTTTGGACGAAGCCAATCGCGCCGCGGACGCTCAGCGCCGCCAAGACTCTGCATTTATTTTTTTATCTATTCCTTATCACCGCCAGCTTAGTGGCACCTGCTGCGCTCGTCAGTCTGTTCGTGCACGGTCCTATCTTCGCGGTGTTGCTCGTGCTTAATCTGATCCTGATTGATATGTTTATCGTTGTGGCCACGACATTGATCTATCTGCTTATCCTGCGTTTTTTCGATGGCGAACGGCTGAAGGATTTGATTAACTACGTTCAGATTATTCTCTCTTTCGTGATTGCGATCGGCTACCAGCTTCTCAGCCGGACAGTGGATCTGTCCGCTCTGCATCATGCCTTTCATCTCAGCTGGTGGGCGCTAGTATTGCCGCCGTTCTGGTTTAGTGCGACTTTCGGCTGGCTGATCGAAGGCACACGCGTGCTCAGCGTTACTGTCTTCGCAAGCGCGGCGCTTGTTATTCCTCTCTTTGCCGTTTGGCTCAATCATCAGCTTGCACCGGCGTTTTCAGCTTACGTCATGAAGCTTGCCAATGACGGATCTGCACCGCGCCGCCGCAACAAGCGGCATATTGAGCGGCTCAGCCGCCTCGTCTGCAGGACAGCCGAAGAACAGAACTTTTTCTGCTTCGCTTGGTCTTCTCTGAAAAATGATCGGACATTCAAATTAAAAGCCTATCCATCACTTGGCCTGTCGCTTATTCTGCCGCTCTTATTTTTCATCCCTTACTTTAACGACGATGGATGGTCGACAGCCGAGGCGACAAAGAGCTGTGCCTTTTTCTATCTGTATTTCGCGCTTCTCGTCATCCCATCAGCATCTGCGCTGTTGAAGTATTCCAGCGCTGCGCAGGGCTTCTGGATTTTCCGGACGGCACCGACAAGCGACCTAACTCATCTTGATTCGGCTGCTGTCAAAGCCTTTCTAATCCGGCTGTTTCTCCCGGCGTTCCTCCTGCCGGCACTTATTTTCCTTGTCCTGTTCCGCTTCACGATACTTCCTGATGTGCTGATCATTCTGCTCGCCGGCGTGCTCTATACATTGCTTTGCTATCCCGCGATGAGCGACGGAATTCCGCCTTTTTCTCAGCTGTTTACGGCCGTTCAGGAGAATAACAGCATCCGCGCACTGCTCTTCTTCCTGATCATCGTACCTTTTGCCGGCGCTCACGCCTTGCTTCATTTCTTGCTGCCGAGTGGGTGGCTTTATATCTGCGCTGGGCTGCTTCTGTTACCTATCGCTCTTGTTTATCACAGCCGTTTCCGGATCGAAAAATAGCCGGTTTCGAGCAACCGATGCATCTCCTTTTGCGAAGTGGTAAGATGATTAAATAGTAGTCTAAGGAGGTTTCTCTAGTGAAAGAAGAGTTGGTTAAACGGTTTATCTCATATGTGACAATCAATACCCAATCCGACGAAGAAAGTCCAAGCTGTCCTTCAACGGCTGCGCAGTGGACGCTGCTGAACAAGCTGGCAGATGAATTAAAAACAATCGGTCTCTCTGACGTAAGCATCGATGAGAACGGCTATCTCATGGCCACATTGCCGGCCACAGTCGATAAGGATGTGCCAACAATCGGCTTCATGGCTCACGTAGACACAGCGACCGACTTTACCGGCGATGGCGTCCATCCGCAATTCGTAGAAAATTACGATGGCGGCGATATCGTGCTGAATCAAGAAAAGGCGATTGTGCTCAGTCCGTCGATGTTTCCCGATTTGAAAAAATACAAAGGACAGACACTGATCACAACCGATGGCACAACGCTGCTCGGTGCGGATGACAAAGCAGGCGTGGCTGAAATTGTGACTGCGATGGCTTATCTCGTTCAGCATCCGGAAATTGCTCACGGCCGCATTCGTATTGCCTTAACTCCGGATGAAGAAATCGGACGCGGCCCGCATAAATTCGATGTGACCGCATTCGACGCCAAGCTCGCCTATACGATTGACGGGGGCGCGCTTGGTGGACTGGAGTATGAGAATTTCAACGCTGCTCGTGCCAAGCTGACGTTCCAAGGCAGCAATGTCCACCCTGGTTCGGCGAAGAACAAGATGGTGAACTCGATTAAGCTGGCAATTGATTTTCAAAATCAAATACCCGCATCGGAAGCGCCAGAATATACGGATGGTTATGAAGGCTTTTATCATTTGCTCGAATTTACCGGCGATGCTGAGCAAACGAAGTTAAATTATATTATCCGAGATTTCGATAAGGACAAATTCGAAGCGAAGAAGAATTATGTGCGCGAGCTGACGAAGAAGCTTCAGGACAAATACGGAAAAGATGCCGTTACGCTCAAACTCTATGATGAGTACTACAATATGAAAGAGAAGGTTGAGGAACACAAAGAGGTTGTTGACGTGGCCTATAAAGCGATGACGAACCTCGGTATCGAACCGCAAGTCCTGCCGATCCGCGGCGGCACAGACGGGGCACAGATTTCTTTTATGGGCCTGCCGACGCCGAATCTATTCGCTGGTGGCGAAAATTTCCACGGTAAGTATGAATACGTCTCTGTGCAGACGATGGTCAAGGCTGCTGAGACCATTGTTGAAATATCGAGACTATTTGCCGAACAAAATTAATTCAGCGTGACGCCAAGCGTCCCCGCCGGCTGCATCAGCAGCGCGGCGGGGACGCTTTTTTCATCCTGACAGCAGCTACTATTTTTTATCGACCGCATAGACTTGCCCGCGCTTACCAAGCGTTTGCTTGACTGAACGAATATCCTGTACATTATATTTCGCCATGAAATAATAGCACAGCGCCGATGGAATGAGCGGCAATTGCAGGAGGCTCATCGTCAGCACATAATCGTTCGGATCGTGAATGTACAATAACACGACGGCAAGTACAGCAGTCATGCCTAGATTTCCAACCGTGCGTCCAAGGCTGTTTGCCAGATTGGCAATACTAAAGACCGCGCCGCGATGCTCGGGAAGATTCACATCGGTAATCAGTGCCAGCCAGTTCGGGGTATTGGCCGATTGCGCAGCTGAGGCAAAGAACGAGATGATGAACAGCATCAGCATCCACGGATTGAACAAGATCTGCTGCACAAGAGCAAAAAACAGCTCCACGAAATCCACCGTATGCGGCAGACGCAGCGAATTAATTGGAAAAATGAACAATAGAATGTACAAAGGCATCGTCGCGACTACGAAACCAGCAGTCAAAAGTGCCCGAGCCTTATAGCTACGTTTTTGCAGCACATCACCCAAATGACCAAAAAAGGAGGAAAACATCCCACCAATTTGAAAGAGCCCATTCAGGCAGGCTGCTACGATGATCGCACTGGCTTTGCTGTAATGCAGCCATTCCATTTTCGCTATAAACAACGCGGGCAGCCAAATCAAGCTGCCCGTGGCTATATTCATGAAGAAGCCTTGCAGGAAGAGCAGCAGATTGCTGCGCTTGGCAAGCATCTGTCGGACCTGACTGAGCGTAATTCGGTAATGATAGTCCTTGCCGCCAGCCATCAATTTCTGGAGCTCGGGCTCCGTATTTCCGAATTTCGGCTCTTCGACGAAGAAATAGAAAAAAATTAACAAGAGTCCAATAACACTCAAAATTTCAAACGGAAAGCGCCAATTTGATAAAGTAGACACGACAGCGGCAATCAGCGACCCGAGGATGCCGCCAACTCCTTGCGACATGCCCCAGAGGCTGAGGATGACGCCTCGGGAATGATGCGGAACATAGTCGGTCAGCGCACTGAAACCGATTGAGACAACGCAGCCGAGGCCTATGCCCGTGATTATCTGATAGGCCGCCAAATCGAAAAAAGTCTGACTGACGGACGTGAGGAAAGTGCCGAGTACCCATATCAGTGTACCAACGATAATCAGCCGTTTGCGATTAAATTTTCCCGACAGGTAGCCCCAGAAAAGCGATGAAAAAGCAGTTGCCAGAATATTCACAGCGGAGATAATACCCATAACGGATACACTCACATCCATATCGACGGCAATACTTTTAAAAAGAGGCGGAAACAGGCCGATGACGATATTGTCAAATGCTGCGAGACTGACATATACCGAAATGGCGTAAATCAATTTGATCTTCTGCTGCGACATGCGGACGTGACTCCCTTTAGGAAAACCATTGCCGATGCAACGGCTTTCTGATACGATTGATCAATAACTTATTAAAAAAAATTGTTTCTTGTCCCAGTTTATCATACAATGTAACTTAGACAGAAGAGACTGCTTATCTAGCGGGTCCGTCCAATTGTTAGAGAAAGGATATCTTCGATGATTAAAAACATACTCATCATATCGTCAAATTACACTGGCCATGGCCACAAAAGCATTACTGAATCTTTGAGTGAAAAATTCGACATTGTGCCGGATGTGAAGATTCACGTTGTCGACGGCTTTTCGCTTGGCGGCAGCGCGCTTCTCAAAGTTGGCAAGATGTACGGCCCGATCACAAGAAATTCAGAGCATCTGTGGAAAGTCATCTGGGACTATACATCGGTCAAGGTACCTTTTGTCAATCATTTGATTGAGATGAAGATTCGAACCCGATTTCTCGCCTTGCTTGACGAAGTTAAGCCTGATCTCATTCTAACCGTCCATCCGAATTTTAACGGTTCCGTTCTAAATATTCTTGAGAAAAATGAGATTAAAATTCCTTTTGTCACATTAATTGCCGATCTAATCAGCATCACGCCGTTCTGGGCTGATGCGCGTGCCGACTATGTCATTAGTCCGACCGAGGAAGCAAAGGAAAAATGCATCGAATTCGGTGTCCCCGCTGAGAAGATCAAAGTCTTCGGCTTTCCCGTTCGCTCTCGGTTCTATCAGCATGCCCCAACGATTGCGACTGAAGACGACGAACCCTATTCGCCGAATAAGCCGCTCAACTGCTTGATTATGAGCGGTGGTGAAGGCGTCGGCAATATGGGGAAGATGGCCAAGACGCTGATTGACAATTTCGGGTTCAATATTACTATTGTAGCTGGACGAAATGAAAAATTACAAGCCCACCTGCAAAAATCACTTGAGAAGAAATACGGCGACAAAGTTACTGTCTATGGCTTCACTAAAAATATTCAGGATCTGATTGCCGCCGCCGATATTGCCTTCATCCGCAGCAGCCCGAACGTGATGATGGAAGCTGTCTCCTGCAACACACCGATTGTGATTACCGGCGCTTTGCCCGGTCAGGAAGCCGGCAATCCGCGCTTTGCCGAGAAATATCACTTAGCAATTACATGCGGATCAATGAGCGACCTCGTCCCGACAATCAATGAATTGCTCGATAACAACGTCGCCATGCTCAAAGAAATTAAGAAGTCTCAGCAGGAATACGTCGATCCGCAAAGTCCAGAGAACATCGTGAACTTCATTCTCAGTGTGCCGCAGAAAGAATTGCAGCCGGCCGGTATGGTTCATGAAAGCAATCCCTCATCGTTGAATAAAATCAATTTCGAATCGTAAACAGTCTTCTGATCAAAGCCCCAGCTGGCAATTAAGCAGCTGGGGCTTTTTACGTGATGTGATGCATAATCGCCCAACCTTACCCACATGATAAGATAAGCGTTGCATCATCAGATCACGAGAGGATGGGCTCTTTGAAAAACAAAGAAATAATCTCGGTGAGTCAGCTATATCTCTTTCTTTATATTGGTATCGTTGTAACGGGAATATTAAGCTTACCGCATCCGATGTATATCAGGGCCCACCAGAATATGTGGCTCTCATTAATTATCGGTTCGCTTGTCGGCTACCCGCTCATATGGACGGCTGCCTATTTTAACCGTATCTACCCGCAAAAAAATCTTCCGGATATAATAATTGACGTATTTGGTCACTGGATCGGAACAATCCTCCTTATTTGTTATTCGGTAATCCTTTGCTTTCAATCCCTATTCGTCATCAAAGAATATCAAATTTACCTAGCTCTCGGTTTTTATCAATTCACACCGCCAGCTGTGCTCATTGGTCTGCCGATGATTGCCACGCTCTATGCCTGTCATAAAGGTATTGAGTCAATTGGCCGCGTCACGCAAATCATCTTTCCCATTCTGCTTCTCTTCTCCATCACTGTATTGACACTCTCGCTCCCGGATATCGATTGGAAAGCGATACTTCCTGTTCTTGAACAAGGAATTGCTCCTCCTCTGCGGGCGTCCTTTATTCCTATTGCCTGGTTCAGTGAATTTACATGGACTTTTTTCTGTCTGAATCATCTCTCAAAAGGACAGGAAAAGAAAATTCTTAAAATTGGCAATGGGTTCGTCGCGCTCACAACATTGACGTTATTATTTTTTTTCATCGACGACCTTGGGATTTTAGGCCCACTTAACGGCGTTATTATCTATCCGACGCATATAGTGGAACGTTATATTCAAATCGGTTTCTTCATCGAACGTGTATCTTCATTATTTATGAGCATATGGGTGCTGGGTATGTTTGTCAAAATTGTCTTTTTAATTTATATCCTCTTAAAAAATTTATCCCGCGTGTTCAGACAATGTGATTATCATTTGCTTAATTTCCCCGTACACGTGCTTATCTTTTCGCTGAGTCTTATCTTCTTTAATAATATACAGTCCCTTTTCTCCATTGCTTTCCCATTATTTCTGATTGTCAATCCAATTGGTAATATTGCTTTACCCGCCATTATTGTAATTGGGGCTTGGTATCGTGTGAGGAAACATGCAGCCCATTCCTAGTGAAAATAGTACTCACAGCGTGATCATGGATGAAAAGAGGGCAGAAAATGGCTATGTGGATTAAATCACTCATGCAGCATTGGCATAAACAGTCATCCAATCAAATGGGACCTTATGACGAAAAGCAGCCAATTTCATTCAATCTCAGCTACAATGAGAACACTATCCGCAGCACGTATCGTGATAGCTCAGACGTAGTAATCAAGTCCTTTTTCGTTGGCTCAACGCCAAGACGGAACGCGCTTCTCATTTATATTTCAGAAACTGTGAATCTTGCGCAGATTGAGCAGCATGTGCTTCATCCATTGCAGACCAGCATAGGCGCATCCGAGTTGAATACTATACGCGCCGTATGCCATCTGATGAACGTACCCTCCGTGCAGCACGTGCACGATTTCCCTCAGCTGTATCATGAGGTGGCTAACGGGCATCCTGTCCTGCTCATTGATCATCTAGCATCGGGCCTTGCGCTTAATCTAGCTAAGTGGTCTGTCCGTCAGATCCAAGACGCCACGACAGAAACCGTGATTCGCGGACCTAAAGAAAGCTTTGTCGAATCGGCAGACATCAATATGTCCCTGATCCGGCGACGCCTGCGCACTCCGCGCCTGAAAATGAAGAAAAAGATTGTCGGCAGCTATACGCAGACACAGATTATTATCAGTTATATTGACGGCATTTGCGATCCGCGGCTGATTAAAGAAGTTGAAAAGCGGATCGATGCGGTCACAACCGATGGCGTCTATGACAGCGGTACGATTCAGGAGCGTATTAAAGACAGTCCCTATAGCATCTTCCCAACGATTTATTCCACAGAACGTCCGGATTCTGTATGTGCCTCATTGATTGAAGGACGCGCCAGCGTAATTATCGATGGCAGTCCTTATGCACTCATTCTGCCAACGACGTTCAGTATGTTCTTCAGTTCACCGGAAGATTATTATTCAGGTTTTATCATTGGTTCATCCATTCGGATTCTTCGTCTCTTTAATTTAATGATCGCGTTAATGGCCCCATCGCTCTATGTTGCCGTCACGACGTATCATCAGGAAATGATCCCAACAACGCTGCTGCTCGCTATTGCTCAAACGCACGAGCAAGTCCCCTTTCCGTCGATTGTTGAGGCGTTGCTTATGGAATTAACATTTGAAGGTCTGCGTGAAGCAGGCGTTCGGCTTCCTAGCCAAGTAGGGCCCGCTTTGAGCATTGTTGGTGCCCTCGTCATTGGGCAAGCGGCGATTCAGGCCAGCATCGTCTCGCCGGCAATGGTCATCGTTGTCTCAATCACCGCCATCGCTTCATTCATGATACCGAATTATGCAGCGTCCAACACAATCCGTATCCTCCGCTTCCCAATGATTTTGATGGCCGGTATGTTCGGCTTGCTTGGCGTGATTATCACCTTCCTCATTATCATGATCCACCAATGCTCGCTTCGTTCGTTCGGCGTTCCTTATATGGAGCCTATTGCCCCCTTTAAAAAAGCAGGTATGATCGACACATTCATTCGTGCGCCATTGTGGTTAATGAAAATTCGTCCCCACTTTACCGGTTCAACATGGAATAAGCGTCGAAATCGCTGAAAGGAGTCATACTATGCGCAACTGGCACGCATCGAAAAAAATTTGTCTAGTGATGGCATCCATTCTGCTGTCCTCCACCACATTATTCGGCTGCTCGGATTTAAAGGAAATTAACAATTTAGCAATCGTGACTGCACTAGGCTTTGATTTAACGGCAGACGGGAAAATAGAAGTCACAACGCAAATCTTTCTGCCAATGACACAAGGAAGCTCAACAGCCCCAACAAATGGCGCACAAAGCAATAGTTTTTCGGTCATGACAGCTACAGGAACCTCTATAACCGAAGCCGTCAATAATATTGAGCGACGCACCTCTCGTCAGCTTTTTCGCAGTCACGACCGAGCAATCTTCATCAGCAAACGGATGGCAAAGACGCATTTGCGAGATATTCTCGACTACTGTCTTCGTTTTCGTGAGATTCGAGAGCGAGTTGATTTATTTATCAGTGGTTCACCAATTGCTGAGTTATTGACCTATCCGCCATTCTTGGAAAGAAATTCAGGCGATTTGCTAAATAAAATCGTTCAAAAAGATGGCAATCATCCGGTCACTGTATTGAATGCGCTAATGATGAGCACCAATCCAACGCGCCCAAATATTCTTCCAATTGTTACGATCACAAAGTCCCCTCTTAAAGAAGGGACGAAGCAAATCACTATCAACCAATCAGCTCTCTTTCGCAACGATCGCTGGGTGGGCACAATGACTCATCAATTAAGTTATGGTCAATTGATGGTAACAGGAAATTTCTGGCAAACTGTTTTTACTTTGAAATTGCCGCATCACCAAGGCGTTGTCGGACTTAACCTCCAAAACGTCAAAGTCAACGTGATTCCCAAACTAACGCATGGCAAGTGGTTGGCTCTTATTCATGTGGTTGGCGATCAAGTCGTCTTTGAAAACACGACCGATTTAAATACCGACCAATTACACGCCGCCGATCTGATTAATAAGCAAACCGGAGCAATTCTCACGTCACTCATCCACCGGAGCCTGCGGAGAAGCCAGCTATTGCGAACGGATGTTTTTAATTTCTACACGACGTTCTATCGCAGCTATCCGCGTGAATGCCTCGCCGCGAAAAAGAATTGGCAGCAAGTCTATCCAAGTGTGCGGGCTCGCGTCACGACGAACTTACATCTCATTCATTCAGGTGTAAAAGATTAATCACAATTGTTTTCTAGAAAAAAGAAGACTGGCACCGATCAATGCCGCCGCAAGACTAAGCAGCACGGACAAACTATTTGTTTCCACAGCAGCCCATCGCATCTGTCCCTGAAGGATGTCAGAGGCGTTGCCAGCGAGCCCCATTGGATTCCAGCGCAGCCAGTGGAGAAAAGACTGGCCAATGAAAAATAGAGCAATGACGGCGGCGGATAAACCAAGTGCAGCTAGACTGCTTTTGAACCATGCACCAAATAGCAAAAGGAGCGCGGGGAGCAGAGCGCCAAATAACCAAAAACAGAAGAAAGACAGTAGCAGATACCGCATCGGAAGATGGTGAAAGAGATAAACCGTATACCCGCATTGTGCCGCGGCTGACACGGCAAAACAAACGGTCCATAGCGATAAGGCATAACTGTATTTAGCAAGAACAATGGCGGGACGGGACAAGCCTTTGGCGAGCGGAAGCAGCAGCGTACCCCGCGTCAATTCCTGGCAGAGCAGGCCGGCAAAAATCAGCATCAGTACGATGAGTCCCATCTGTGAGAAGTTGTGATAGAATTGGGCAAATGAATCGGCAGCTGTTGGCGTCGGAATCGAAATTGTAACACCATTTAATTTATAGCCGCGCATGATCTCCGGCATTAATTTGGCCAGCAACGGACTGCCGATACCGAAAATGAGGCAGACGATGAACAGAATGATTGCGCGCATACTGCGGAGTGACTCAATCCACTCCTTATAATAAAAAGCCCGGAATGTTGTCATCGAATCATCTCCAGATATACATTCTCCAGTGTTCGTTCAAGCGGCTGAAAACTGCGAAATGCGAGATTCGCTGCGCCTATTGCGGCAATCAGCGCAGCCGTGTTTTCCTTGCTGCTGACAAGGCGCAGCGTGCAGACAGCGCCATCAGCGCGTGCCTCGCGGACAAACACCAATTCCTGAAGGACATGAATGAAACGTTCAGCGTCCGCTTTGTCAAATAAGACCAGTCGAATCGCATCCCCTTGCCTATGACGGACATCGTTTGTTTTTCCTTGAAAGCGAATCTTCCCGTTGTGGAGCAAGGCAAATTGGTCGCAGATCCGTTCCACGTCAGAAAGAATGTGGGACGAAAAGAGAACGGCCGTTTCTTGTCCAGCCTCCTCCAACATCTCGAGCACATCCTTGCGGCCTTCCGGATCAAGGGCGGAGGTCGCCTCGTCGCAGATCAGCAGTTTCGGTTTATTCAATAAGGCGGCGGTAAGTCCAAGCCGCTGCTTCATTCCTCGGGAAAACTGATGAATGCGCTTATGTCCGCTATCTAGTTTGACTCGATTCAGTAACTCATTGCTTCGCTGCGCCGCTGCGCGTGGTAGCAGTCCTGACGCACGACCAACTATTCGTAAATACTCGCCCGCACTGAGATACCCATAGAATTCAGGTACATCCGGCAAATAGCCAATCATTTTATTAGCCGCACGGTGTCCGTAGCCCGCCGGCTGACCGAAAACAGACAGCGTGCCACTGCCTGCCTTTAAAAAGCCGAGCACAAGCTTCATCAATGTCGTCTTGCCGGCGCCATTCTGACCGATTAACCCAAAAACACCGCGTTCTGGAACGATTAGGTTGACATCCTCAAGCACACATTGAGTACCAAATTTTTTGACGATATGGCTGATTTGCAGCGCGTCCATATTATTCATCGCTCCTTCCAATCGTCAAATAAGCGACCGGACCAATAATTTGGAAACATAGGACAAGTACGACCCAAAGCCATCTATTGCCAAACCGGTACTCTCTATGTGTAAAAATATGAATGATGGCAATGATCGCCAGCAGCATTTCCAGAATGATATAGGGAATGAGAAAGGGCAGATAATTATGAACCAAACGCATCGTTAATTCCTCCTACTGAGTGAAATGTTTTTTTAGTGTACAATGCCCATGAAAATGGCCAAACCGATTATTGCCAGTAAAATGAACCAAGCTGCCGGACGCGCCATATTGATCGTAAAGCCGATACCAATTCGCTTTTCAATAAACAGCGATGGATCTGATCGATTAAAATAAAACAGTCCAAAAATCCAGCGCGCATCGTCATTTAATATTGGGCCTGCCATTTTGCGACTGCGCACACGGCGAATGAATAAAACGAGCATTGCCATAGTCAATAAAGCAGAAATCACACTGATTAGAGGAGCCGTTATACGCGCCATTTGATTAATTGGCAGCAACTGCGGATAAGCGAAGCTGCTTTCAATGAGAAGCGTCAGTGCTTCATTGATCAAGGCAAAGACAATCAGTATACCGTTCAAATAGCGGCGGTATGACGAATAACCGGGTGCCGCCTCAGGGTTTCCTTTGACGGAGGCCGGAGCGCGGCGGATTAATACGATTAAGGCCGTCAAAATAAGACCGACCAGCAGCGGCTGCAGGACAACAGCCACCGATTTCGTCGCCCACACGTCGGCACCGGAAAATCCAAAATGAACGGGCAGACGTTCAGGCATTGAATGATAGCCGACTACGATAAGAATGACAGTAAGAATTGGCAGCGGCAGAAGGGCGGCTATCCATGATAAAGGTACAAGTCTATCTGTTTGCGCTGTATCGACAATAATCTTACCGTTGCTGAAATCACGCTCATCTGCTAGGCGCTGCTTCAATCGACGTGTCTCACGGTTAGCCAAGATAAAGATTATCGAGTTAATGATAAAGAGCGCAGCCATGATATAGATTGATGATTGGGCCGTATCCCATTTCATGGATGCAAGCACAAATAGCAGGAACAGACAGCAAAAGACTAGGATGCTCCTCAGCAAGAAGCGACGAACAATTCGTTTCGCTTCATCATTCTCCCAAATAGTTTCATCTGCAAACACGGCACCAAAGAGCACGTTTTTCCGTGAGAGCCACGGTTGACCGATAAGTAATGCACTAATGACGAGTAGCATTACGGCAAAAGCAATCGTTTGTGTACTCATTTGTGATTTCCCTCCAGCTCATCATAGAGATTATCAATCATCCGGTGCAGGACTGCGCGATCGACGCGGCGTGTAATGGCTTCGGAGACGAGAGTATGCATGGCCTCGCTCGTCGTCTCCAGAAAAAAGGCGGCGTCGCGGGCGGCATTCCCCGCTTTAATACGTGTCCCGCGGCTGCGCTGAATCTCAATAAAGCCCTCTGATTGAAGCAGTCGATACGCCTTATTAACCGTGTGGAGATTCACGCCGATCTCCATCGCCAGCGCGCGGACAGACGGCAGCGATTCACCATCCGTTAAATCACCAGTCGCAACTCCAGTCACAATCGCATCACGTATTTGCTGATAGATCGGTCGATCCGAACCAAAATCTATTGTCAGCTGCATCCTATCCACTCCTTCCGTTCTATCTGTTATACATTATATATAACGGATGGAACGGAAGCAATACCATTATGCCTATTTTCGGCCAAAAAAAAGCGAGCAACCACTATATAGTCGGTCACTCGCTTTCAATATTCTTCAACTTTTTTTTATTTGCGTGCGCTTGTCCGTTCTTTTTTGATCTGCTTGCTGCGCAATTGTCCGCACGCGGCATCAATGTCCGTGCCGAATTCTTTGCGGATGACGGCGTTGATGCCGCGTTTCTTCAAAACCTCGTAGAAGGCAATGACAGATTGCTTATCGCTGCGCTGGTACTCGGCATGTTCTTCAACGAGATTATAAGGGATCAGGTTCACATAGGCAAGATGGCGTTTGTTTTCCAGCAGCTTCGCCAATTGCAGGGCCTCTTCCTTATGATCATTGATTCCTTTAAGCATAATATATTCGAACGTGATCCGGCGATTCGTTTTCTTCAGGTAATAATCAACAGCCTCCATCAGCTGTTCAATCGGATACGCCTTATTAATCTTCATGATCCGGCTGCGCAGTTCATTAGTCGGCGCATGGAGCGAAATCGCCAAATTAATCTGCCAGTCAATATCTGCAAACGTGTAAATCTTCGGTACAATGCCGCTTGTCGAAACGGTGATATGGCGTGCGCCAATGGCGAGGCCTTGCGTGTCATTAATAATTCGCAAGAAACGCATCACCTGTTCGAAATTGTCAAACGGTTCACCAATGCCCATAACCACCACATGGCTGATACGTTCACCTTTCCCTTGCGCGTCCAGTTCTTGTTGAATCGCCATCAGCTGTTCCACCATCTCGCCACTCGTCAGGTCGCGATTCTTATGCAAGAGGCCACTGGCGCAGAAGCTGCAGCCAATATTGCAGCCAATCTGCGAGGTCACACAGACGGACAGCCCATAATCATGCGGCATAAGCACCGTTTCAATTAAATTGCCATCGAGCAGTCGAAAAAGAAATTTAGTGGTACCGTCCTGTGCCCGCTGATGAAGCTGCTCCTGTAACGTGCCGAAAAAGAAATGCGCCTCCAATAAGTCAATGGTTTTATGTGAAAGATTGGTCATCGCCGCAAACGCTGTGACCCGCTTAACATAGAGCCAGTCCCATATTTGTACCGCACGAAATTTCTTTTCACCATGCTCAAGCAGCCAGTCGGTCAGTTCTTTTTGTGTTAATTCAAAAATTGATTGCTTCGTCATTCATTTACCTCATTTATTTTCGTCTATTTCTTTAATTAAATAATACAGATCGGCATTAGTCGATTGTATCTGCATTTGTCTTTCGCAGGTTCTTCGGTCTTCTTTTATAGGAAACACCAAGTACGTCAATTAGAAAGACAAATATTGGTATGCCTACTATTAATCCCCAAATCCCGAAGAAGTGTTCCGAGAATATGAGCACAACAAACGTATAGAATACAGGCAGTTCAGTCTTTGCCGACATTAGCTTAGGATTCAGTACATAGGCTTCAATGATATGCACGCCAAGAATGGTCAGCACCATATAGATGACATCCTGCACCCCGCCAATTGAATACCCGATGATGCAAAGCGGAATTAGGGAAATAATGACCCCGGCGACAGGAATCAAACTGAGTACGAAAATCATAATAACTAAACTAAATAACTGTGGGAAATGAAGAATGGCCAGCACGATCATCGTCAACAGTGTATTCACAATCGCGATCATGAACTGCGCTTCTAACACTTTACCGAATGTTTCAGCAAAACGTGAGGCAAAAAACGCGACCTCATTATAAAAAAAGCCGATTTTACTTGTTTTGAATCCCTTTGTGAATTCAATCAGCCGCTCCTTCTCTAAGGAGAAAAACAGGCTTAACAGCAATGCAAGAAACAGATCGATAGTAAAGGAACCAAATGAAGAAAATGAATCGATTACAAATTTGACACCGGATTTCAAATAACCATCTGCGTTATATTTCTTGACTTGGTCGGTGATCGCATTCATCAGAACGGAACCATGCATTTCTTTCAGTGCCTTCATCACGGATTTAAAGAGCTGGACCGTTTGATCAGCAATAATCGGGATATAAATTGTAATCATTACATAGATGCCCACCGCAATTACGAAATAAAGAACAATGACAACAAGACGTCTAGGCACCCTTATTTTGCGGTGCAGAAATGTTTCCAGCCGATCAATCAGGAAAGAAAAAATAAACGTCAGAAGAAGCAGGTCGATCATACTGCGAAGTAAATAGACAATTAAAATCAGCAAGACAAAAATTAACACACGCCTTACCGATTGTCTCTTCAAATAGTCAAAAAGTACACTCATCGATTTGAAGTCCCCACCCTTTTTTCTACATCACCATTTCTATCTGTTTGTCACGGTGATCTATTTTTATTCTAGATGTTTTCCTCTCGCTATGCAAAGATATTCGGGCAGTTTCGACAAATTAAGTCTTGAATAGAAAAAAAAGCCATGGACATCTCATAATGCCTACGACTTTTCGAACTTATCGATTGTTTTCTTGATAAATCTGGTGATTGCCAAATCCAATCGTCAGCTTATTGTTGGCAATAGTAAGCCCTTCGCTTTCCTGAGCGGGGCCACCCGACGGTATTGAGAAATGGAAAATTTGGTCAGGTATTAATTCATAATTATCGTTTAAAACAGCCACATAATTATTGGCTAAATAATAAAGTTTGTGGTTATCCGCATCATACTGCATGCCTTGGACAACGCCAAGATCATTAACTTTATGCGCGTTCGGATCTGTAAAATGATTCTCCTTTATTGAGTACTCACTGAAAGCATCACTGCTGCCTGCCTCAGTTAACATAATCAGCGTGTCACTGTCTTTAACGGTCATCATTGACACATAAGGCATACCCGTTAGCGTTGTGGTCGTCTCAATTTGCATTGACCGCGGATTAATTGTATAGAGCACAGGATCTACACCTGCACTGCTCACCTCGTACAACATATGGTTGGCATAGCTTAGCGCACACGCATGACCAAACGCTCCGGTTATCGCACGGCTGTCATCCGCACGATAACTACCATTGCCATCACTGACGTAAGGAACAATCTTGCCATAGCCGCTTCCCGTGTCATAGCCGACAAAATAAATATTGTCATCACTATCGTAAGCCAATCCTTGCTGATTACCGCCTTCCGTGCCGAACAGATAGCCAAATCTTCCTGTACCATTAGGCAGCTGCTGTAAATCACTTGTTTTCACCCAGCCGAGATCAATATCGTAGCCATCCTGATCGTACCAGTCATTATATTTGATAAACGAATAATCGCCGCTTTGTTTGACAATCTCAAGCATACGCCCATCATAACCAATAAGATAATCGATAGTGGCATTACTATCAGCGGCGGAACCATCACTCAATCCATTATAAATATCATCAGGGATCAGCGAGAAAACATAGCTGCTGTCAGATAGAGCGCCCCCTTTATTCACATGAATCGCATTACTGCGTACCCAGCCGATCGACTGTCCATTTTGGGTGAGGTGATAGAGTTCTTCGTTACCAATTAAGCGTTCCTGTGTAACTGCCAGTGAACCGCCATTCAAATATTGATTCAAATAGCCTTGAAAATTAATTGAATCATCAAATACAGGGCCTTGATTATCGGTTACTGTGACGCCATACGACACATTAATGGTTGGCCCGTCACCTTTATCTTCAAGAGGCGGGGTTACAGTCAGGTCGGACATTTTCGCCCAGCCAAGACTCGTTCCCGCTGTGAATTTACGAATATGCACCCATTGACCATCACTGGAGATGCTGTCAATCTTCAATTTCAACTGGGCGTAAGGCGTCAGGCTGGCGCTCGCACTGCCATTGGGCGCGTTATAAATCGAGCCAGAATCGTTGGCCACATAGGCGAAGGATAAATGCGGATCCGCGTACTGAATTGTATCTTTATGTATCCATCCAAGTGTTCGGTTATTACAGGCAATTTGTACCCACACCGTGTTTCCAACTTTCGATTCCTGTAACAGAGAGAGCGGCAGATTATTGTAATGGAATAAACTGTCAACGTCCGTTGCGCCCTCAAGACCATAGGGCTTATTCCAGATGCCATGATTTCCGCCATTCGCGACATAGCCAGTTGCCCCTGAAGGAATAGCCTGATTATAAAATTGTGTCTGGTAGCTGCCCATGCCGACAAAATTAGAGGCGTAGACATAGCCGCTATGCTTTTTGTATTTCACCCAAAATAATTGGTTGGATTGTGGGCTTGTCGTCGTCAAACGCGTATTCGTCGGAATCAATCCTGAATAATGGGCCGTATGCGCATAATTCTTATAAAGGTAGGCACGGTTTTTGAGGGTTAGAGAAATCGTACGCTTCCTTGAGGAAAGCCGACTCCTGTATACATAACCTGTGCGACCATTAACCGTCACGTGATACATGGTTTGTGACAAGTCGCTGTCTGTAACTACGGATTTATCAACAGCCAATGTCTGAATTTGTTGCTTTGACGCGGAACTCGCCGTATAAAGAGCAGCTGTATTATAAACGTAGCGCGTCACATTCGTCCGCCGCGTCAAAAGATTTGCCCGCGACACATACCCTTTTCTTCCCTTGTAGGTGACACGATATCTCTTACTTGTTCTTCCACTCGTTGTTGTCAGCTTGGCGTTCACCGGCAGTGTAGCAATGGCATGACCACGCTTCGAAGCATTATAGAGATACGCCGATTGATGCACATAATAGGTACGACCCACCTGTGCATGTGCAGGTGTATAGGCAAATACGCCCGCCGTGAGTAGTGCCGCCGCTGAGGTCGCGAGCATTTTCCGAGACTTGTCAAACTTGCGTTTCAATTTCTTACACCTTCCCCAAATGACCATTGCCGCCGCTGTAAAAGGATGTCATGGAAGCATTCTGTTCTATCTATATAATAAGCGGCAACATAAAATCCAGTCTCTATTTTGTACTTTCCAGTATATCGCCGCTCGTAAAGAAGAACAATAGAATTAAGGCTTTCTTCATAAATATTGTTGTAGAAAGAGTAGGTTAGAAAAGCCGGGCTTGACCAATCTATCTATACTTTCTCAGCTTATAAAAAGAGTGCCCCGTTTCAGGACACTCTACGTGAATTGAATTTAGCCTGTTATTGCTGGTAAATCGAGTGACCGTTGAATCCGATCGTTAACTTTCCATTCGCGATTGTCAGGCCCTCGCTTTCCTGTGGATTGTCTCCTTCAGGAATTGAGAAACGAAATCGATCAACAATCTGCATCTGATTATCTAGTACCGTTAGATAATTATTTGCCAGAAAATAAAGCTGCTGCGTCTCGTTATCGTATTGCATGCCCTGAACAATCCCCATTTTCTTTAGCTGAGCGAGATTATTTATCTTCATATTTTTTAGATTCAGTGTGAAGAATGTGTCATCACCAAACGACTCTGTCAACAGAACAAGCGTGCCATCATTCTTAGCTGTCATCATGGCAATATACGGTGATTTTCCGTTTGCCAATCTTGGAAAATTCTTCAGCGTGTAGCCTTGCTTTTGCGGATCCGCAGCTCCCGTTATTGGGTTCACAAATTGTCCTGTGGCTGTGTTTATTTTATAAAGAACTGGTTGCGTGCCAGCGCTGCTGATTTCATAGAGGTACCCATCCGCGTAACTGAGCGCACAGTCATGACCAAAATTGCCAGAGATAGTCTGACTCGCTTTGTAGTTGTTCTGCTTGCCGTATTTTATAATATGACCCTTGCCATTACCATCATCATAACCGACATAATACACATCATCGTCCTGATCATAAGTGAGACCTTGCTGGCTGCCGCCAGAGGCGTTGAACAGGTAAGTAAAGGTTTTTGTCCGATCCACTAGTGGCAACAGTTGATCACACTTCACCCAGCCAATATCAATATCTTTGCCCGTTTTATCGTACCAATCATTATATTTAATGAAGGCGTAGCCGCTCGCCTGCTTTACGACCTCAAGCATTCGATTAGTCAAACCAAGATCGTCGATTGTGCCGACCTGCTGTGACGTATCTGCAGAATCGCCGTCCGCCGTACCGTTGAACACAGCGATCCCGGCGCGGGTCGCCCACATATAGCCATCTGGCGAGGTTTTACTCCAGATAGTCACTGCCGTGCTGTAAGTCCAGCCAAGTGTATGCCCATGATCAGTTAATTGATACATCTCTTCATTCTCTGCTTGTGCCTCACGCGTGATTTGCACGGACTGCGTATCGCGGACGTATTGATTGACATAGCCAACAAAATGCAATTGATCATCAAAAATGGCCGCACTTCCATTTACCCATGACGGGTTGTAATTGACATTGAGCGAATGCCCGAAATCATAAGGTTGAATGGTCAAGTCACTCGCATGTACCCAGCCAATCGTCGTCCCTGCCGTGTATTTCTTCACATGTGCCCAAACGCCGTCGCTTGTCATTTCGTCAATCTTTAATTTTAAGTTAGCATAGATGCTTAAGCTATCGCCACCGCCTGAGACTGGGGACGCATATACCGCTCCATTCGGATTGGCAACACTTGCCACCGCTAATTTGGGGCGCTCGCCCGCATCGTTTGCTCCCGAAGTCGTCTGCACGCTTTCTTTATGCACCCAGCCAAGAATCTTATCCGCAGCGGCAACCTGCACCCAAACTGTGCTGCCAACTTTGGCTTCACGCAATTGCGTTAACGGCATGTATTCATAATTTGCAATTCGGCCAATTGATCGAGCGCCTTGCTCACCATATGGCTTATCCCAAATCCCATGATTGCCGCCGCCCGTTACAACACCATATGTGTCTGCGGCTAATGCGTTGTCATAGGCTACAGACATCAAATAGCCTGGATTCTTCAAATTAGAGGCGTACACATAGCCGTGAATTCCACGATAGCTTACCCAGAACATTTTATTAGACTGCGGACTCGTAGTAGTCACTTGCGTCTGCACTGGAATTTTTGTCGTATATTTTTTAGTATGGCTATAATCTTTATAAATTTTGGACGATTTCATGACAATTTTGGTGATCGGGGTTTTCCTGGTGGACAAATTGACTTTATACACATAACCTCGTTTGCCCTTATAATTCACATGATACATGGTGCTGTTTAAATTACTGTCCGTTGTCAGACTCTTATTAATTGCAATCTTTTGAAGCCGTGTCTTTGACGCATCTCGACTCGTATAGAGATATGATGTTTTATGGATATATCGGGTGACGGTCGTGCGGTGTTTTGCTAAATTTGAACGATAGACGTATCCTGTTTGTCCGTTATAAGTAATTTTATAGCGTTTGCTCGATGGTTTGCTTGTTGTCGACAATTTTGCATTAATTGGTATATAGCGCTTAAAATCAAATGATTTTGACGAGACGTACAGCTTCGAATTGTGATGAACATAGTATGTATGCGCGGATTGGGCATTGGCCATCACCCCAGGCAGGCCCCCAGCTGCAAGCACGGCAATAATCAGTACCAAGGGGACCTTTTTCTTAAACAAATTCTTCAATAGACGAGTAACTCCTTTCTTAACGAGTCATCCCTCACAGCACTGCACATGAAGCGAGACTTTATTCACAGTCCAGCAAAAATTACAAAATAGTTACAATATCTGCACCACTCTTAGTATAGTCTATTAATTTATGAAGAACAACGATCAAAGCCAAAAGCCAAAAGCCAAAACCCTTATGCGCTTTCCGGTGAAGCAACACATCTCTGTCATAAGAATACCCATCAAAAAAGGATCACCGGTATACCGGTGATCCTCAATCATATTTATTCATTTTCAGTTTCTATCAGTTCATACGTGCCAACGCTCCCATTGGATCCCAAGGCTTCAATTCTTTTGGTTTCTGATCCAGTGCGGCTTTCAATTCATCTGACAAATACTTCTTATTGATGACAACCTGATAGGTAAATTCATCCATCCACGCATCGCTCATGACAAAATAGCCTTTGTTACCGACTTTTTCGCCCCAGCTATTCTCAACCTTCCAGCGATTCGGATGACCGTCAATAAGATTGACGCCGGTCAAAACCATAGCATGCGTGAGACAGCTATCTTTATAATCAAGCCGCTGCGCTTTTGTCAGCGCAAACGGACTGCCGAATGCGGTGTCATAATCATACAGTGATTTATCCATAATACCAAGTTTGCTGTCCGAATACTGCGTCACATCGCAGCCAAACCAAACAGATTCGTTATCCTTAAGCTGATTGATCGCTAATTCTTTCAATGTATCCATCGTCACATTCAAGTAATGGATTGGACGACCACCAACAACCGTGCCGAGAAATTGTACAGTATAGGTCTTGTTAAACGGTTTGTCGTCTGTTGGTGCGTTAATTACACTAATATAATCATCAAGATTCAAACCCACATATTTGTTATAAAAATCCTTTGGCGTGATACCGAGTTCGCGATGGAAATCACCATTGTCTTCGTCCCGATACTCAAAGTCAAAGGTTTTCGGCGGTTCACCAAGCGCAAACACGAGCATCTTGTAAATCGTCTCCAGCAGCTTCTCTTTTTCCTCTTCAAGCGCGGTCTTGCCTTTCCCTTTTTCGTAAAGCCCACGAAGCACTGCTGCATCTTCGCGCAATTTCGCATTCAGCAAGTTATTCAATTCCATTGTATGGCTGCTCTGATAGGTTTCCGGCATTACCTGTTTAGGCACGACACCGTATTTTTCAATCAAAGCACCAAGCATATCCCATTGGCCACCGTCTTGCTGCGGCGTTTCCAACAGCCACGATACGAGCCGGCCATCGAGCGGCTGATCCACTGTTTGGATGATGCTTTCGAAGAAATAATTCGCTTTTTCAAATTTATCCCAAAACAACGTATAGTTCTGCGACAGCTCAAAATCTTTCAAATCAAATGCCGCATTCATTTTGTGCCGAAACGTATTTAACGCGGCGAACATCCAGCAACGTCCGCTCTGTTTCTGGTCGGCCACTTTTCCCGTCTTAATATCTTCGGAGAAAACTGGATTCATAGATATTTGTGAATCCCCATTGATCGTAGCCGCCCGTACACCATTCTTCATTATTGCGTCTTGAATAAGTTTATTCTTCGGTTTATTGTGGATCTTCTCCGAGAATTGGCTCACCAAACTATCTGTTATTTCTTTCGTCACTGCCTGTTCCTCCCCCAAATGCCTCTATGCTATACATTTAGTTTCATTATAGGCTTAACGATCTGCTGACGCAAAACAAGATTATTTTGTCTTTGCTGAATTTTTGCCGGACAACAGGGGCACTAGTCTGATCATCGCCTTCAGAGCCTAATTCTCCTGATTAAGAATTTCGTAGATGTGTTCATTCATTAATCCAAATGAAAGACCGCTGTTTTCAATATTACTAAGCAAAATGACGTAAGTACGTCCGCTGTGGCTGAAGCTGTTCAGTACATTCCAGCCGGGAAGCACACCATGGTTCGAGTAGCTGCCCGGATCGTCGTAGAAGCCGAATCCGTAACGCGCCAAATTAGGCGTCATCATCTGCCGCAGACTATCGGCACCGATCAGTCGCCCAGTCATCAGCGCATGATCAAAGCGATATAAATCACTGGCACTCATATAGATATTGCCACAGCCGTATAGTTGAGAGAGATTGAGCAAAAACGGCGTGATCCGCTTTCCATTCACAAATCTATACCCCGTCGTCGGATTTTGTTGCTTCCAATAGGTCCGATAGAACCCTGTCTGTGTCAATCCGGCTTTTTGGAAAACATGTGTTTTCAAATAGGTTTCAATGGACTGATGGCTTACCTTCTCAACGATGAAAGCAAGCAGCGAGTAATTCGAATCATTATACTGCCAGCGACCGACTGGCCCACGTACGCCGCGCCGTTGAATATCGGCTATGAGCGCTTGCCGGGAGATATAATGACTACCTTCTCGATGGCCGACAATTCCTGAGGTATGGGTCAATAAATGATAGAGCGTGATCGCATTGCCATTCGGAAACCGAGGAAGATAGCGTGCCAAGGAATCCGTGACGTGCAGCTTGCCTTGCTCCTGTAATTGCATGATCGCTGTCGCAATCAAACTCTTCTGAATCGACGCAATATAATAGGTGGAAAGCGGGCTATTGCGCCGTTGTTTAGCAAAATCAGCATACCCATACCCTTTGTCAAGAACGATACGATTATCGCGCACAACCATGGCTGTCCCATTAAAAGCAACACGACGAAGATAGTCGTCCAGCGTTTGATTGCGTACAATAGTCCGTGCTTCAATAGTGTCATGATGATGCCTCGCTTTAGAGGCAATCTGCTGTACCGATGAGTGCTGCGAGGTAATTGTGCGTGTACCGTGCGGCTTTTGCCGCGAAACATGAATAATTAAAAAAATTAGTACGAGGCACAGGAGAAGCAGGATGCCTAGCTGTGTAATATGTTTCCGTCTGCGCCTGTTTTGTCTGGATTGTTGCATAAATAATAGTCTCCGAATTATAGAATGCGTAAAAAACCTTCCTTGCCTTTCCAGAAAACAACAAGTCAGTCCACTTTGATTATAACATTCTATTCGGTAACAAAAAGGAAACAAAATATATACAACAAGACAATCATCGGTTAGGTGAAATATGAAATTTCCGCAGTGGGGAAGTAATAGTGAATATAGCCTTCCAAAGTTTTCTGCAGGAGGGCTTCGTCTGTCTGCTTATAGACGTATTTACCAATTCCATAGCGGCCCCATTTATAACGCCGCTCGTTCTCATCCATGATTAACTTGGTTTTCGGATAATTCTTCTCAATCACACGCTTTGCCGGTTTTGTGAAGCGATGCTGAATTAATTCAAAGGTCAATGATCGGGCCTGTGGGACAGACAGTTGGTTGTGCAGCGTCTCAAATAACGCCTTGTACCCATCCTGCCAAGAATCATGGATATAAATCGGCGCAATGATAAAGCCAAGCGGGTATCCGGCCTCAGCAACTTTATTGGCTGCTTCGATGCGTTCATTAA
Source organism: Sporolactobacillus sp. (assembly GCA_047718535.1). Taxonomy (GTDB): domain Bacteria; phylum Bacillota; class Bacilli; order Bacillales; family Sporolactobacillaceae; genus Sporolactobacillus. Next base: position 75,592 of record JBDNRH010000001.1, on the reverse strand, counting down.
GGCGCGAGGTTCCCGCCTCAAAGTGACTGATCACATAGTCATCATTCAAACTGAAACGAAAGCGTGTGTGCCCATTATGGCGCGCATCAAGCAAATGATCAACATGCGCAAATTTCGTTACAAACCGGAGTTCACCGTTCTCCCTCTCCCCGAAGAATTCAATGGCTCGTTTAAGAGAATGGGTGAGATGATCGATGCCGACGATATCTGACGTACAGGCAGCTTCAAAACGGGTAGACTCCGGCAAACGTAGGCGCATATACCGGTCGGCGCGTTCGAGAATTTCGTCGACATTGACGTATGTGCGAATATACGGTTTGCTGCCCATTGTCGTCTGCAAATAGCAATAATGGCAATGTCCCATGCATCCTGTTGCCAGCGGCAGCGCGTACTCTGCGGACGGCTTCGAACTTTGAAATTCCAGCGTCTTACGGACACCGACAACAAGTGTAGATTTTGCATTGCGGTATTTCTGAAAATCATTATTTCCAGGAAGATTGCGTACTTGATTATGCGACGTAGTCTCACGAATCTCAATACCCATCTCCGTAAATTTTTTTTGCAGCATACGGCCAAGTGGATAGGTAAGCGCGCGCGGCTCGATATAAACAAGCTGGGGAATGAAGGGTTTGACCATAATTGAGTCTGCTCTTTTCCGGCAAGGATTTAATCCTCATCATAGATTTGGCGGTAAATCATCTGTGCTTCTTCAAAGCTAGGAAAGACTGCATCGTCCTCAGCAAATTCATAATATAAATCGTCCAGCACGAGCGCCTTATCGCCGTGTTTCGTCGGACTGTCAATTACTTCTGCCTCTTGAATCATTGCGACTGTTGCCGTATGCGGGTTGCGGCAAATGACATACACATGATCCCCGCTTTTCATCTCGTTCTTACGCATGGACGCACCCCCTTGATCCGCTTTTATATCCATTATGGCCCAATTAGTGAAAAGTTATCCTGACGGGCGTGACTTAGTTCATTGTTTATGGATGGCTTGCGTGTCAATTGACTGCCGACTTTGTGCTTTGTATACTAATAGTATAGGCGCACATTTTATAATTCATCGCACAATTGTGCGAGAAAAAGGGATGAACTTCATGAACCATAAAGATTTAAAATGGGCGTGTGCAGAAGCAGCCCTGCCTCTGATTTCCGATGGTATGACAGTCGGACTTGGCGGCGGCACGACCATCCATCATCTTATTGAGCTGCTTAGCGAATCATCCATTTATCAGCATCTCTATATCGTGACACCATCATTTTCGACGCGTACCTTTTGCTTAGAAAAGGGTCTGACTGTCCTCAATCTTCAAGATGTTTCACATCTTGATCGCGCATTTGACGGCTGCGATCAAGTGGACAGCCATTTTCAGGCGCTTAAAAGCGGAGGTGCCATCCATACGAAGGAAAAGCTTGTCGCAGCCATGGCAGATGACTATATCCTGCTTGTTGATCAAACAAAATTCGTGCCCGATCTGACCTTTACTGTACCTGTTACGCTTGAAGTGCTTCCCGACGCGTTAAACTATGTCACGCGTTCAGTTGAGCGGCTCGGCGCACGTGTAGCACCTCGTCTCAGTGCGGCAAAAGATGGACCAACAATCAGCGACTACGGTAACTATATTTTAGATGCACAATTCACGTCACCGCAGAACGCTGTATTACTTGATCGACAATTGCAGCAGATTCGCGGGATTATTGACACCTCTTTGTTCGTTGACTATGCGACAAAGATTCTCGTCACAAATGCAGATGGCAGCAAATTGCTAGAAAAATCCGTAACTAAAAGGGATGTGACGGCAGATGACCGCATATAAATGGGCCATCCTTGGTCCCGGGAAAATTGCTAGTGAATTCGCCGATGCAGTCGCAGCGTCTGGTGAATCGATTTATGCTGTCGGTTCGCGAAGTTTGAAGCGTGCGGAGCAATTTGCTGCCGCCCATAGCATCCAGAAAGCATATGGCGATTACGATGCGCTGCTAGCCGATCCGGACATCGATATCATTTATTTAGCAACCCCACATTCCAGCCACTATAAATATCTTCTCCGCGCGCTTGAATGCGGCAAGCATGTGCTTTGCGAAAAAGCAATCACCGTGAGCAGCAGAGAGCTTGATCCAGTCATTAGGCTGGCAGCACAGTCGCATCTTATCGTTGCAGAGGCCATGACTATTTTCCATATGCCGCTCTACCGCAAACTGCAAAAACTGATTAACGACGGAACGCTCGGTACAGTCAAGCTTGTGCAAGTTTCATTCGGCAGTCTCAAGCCTTATGACGTGACAAGCCGCTTTTTCAATAAGGACTTGGCTGGCGGTGCGCTGCTTGATATTGGCACCTACGCGCTATCTTTTGCCCGCCTTTTCCTCAGCAGTCAACCCGACCAGATTCTGACAACCGTCAAACCGTTTGAGACTGGTGTAGATGAACAGTCGGGAATTATCCTAAAAAACAAAGAGCAGGAGCTCGGCGTAATCACAGTAGCGATGCGTGCTAAATTACCGAAACGCGGGATTGTAACAGGCGACCGCGCCTATTTGATCGTTGATAATTTTCCGCGGGCGGATCGGGCAACATTGACTTATCCCGATGGCTCAAGCGAATGCATTGAAGCAGGCGACACGCAGCAAGCGATGATTTATGAATACGCGGATATGAATGCGATTGTCCGTGGGGAAAAAGCAAATGACTCCCTAGCTCTGACTCAGGACGTTATACAATTGATGACAGCGATTCGTAATCAGTGGGGCATTCGCTATCCATTCGAATAATGTGTTTAATTCGTTAACATATAGTGACTATTCTTTAACAAAATAAATTAGAGCGTTTTCATTTTCTTTTTTAGACTTGTGTTTTACAATGAATATGTTGCAAGAAAATCTATTAAACTAATTACACATGAAAGGGAGTTATCGTATGAGCATTAACGAATCCGCAATCGGTTCCGCAGTTGACTCTTCTTATAAGTTATATATCGGCGGCAAATGGGTATCTGGCTCAGAAGGCCGTACAATTGCCAGCTATAATCCAGCAAACGGTGAAAAATTAACTGAATTTGTTGATGCCTCGCATGCTGATGTGGATGCAGCCGTGGAAGCAGCGACGAAAGCATTTGCGACTTGGAAAGAGGTCGGCATTCAGGAAAGAAGTGCCTTGCTTCTCAAGATCGCCGATTTGATCGACGAGAACGCCGATCATCTGGCCTTAGTAGAAACTTTGGATAACGGCAAACCACTTCGTGAAACAAAAGCTATTGATGTACCGGCAAGTTCTGATCACTTCCGCTATTTCGCTGGTGTCATCCGTTCGGAAGAGGGCACTGCTCAGGCGCTTGATGAAAACACGCTGACGATTAATTTGAAAGAACCAATTGGTGTTGTAGGTCAAATCGTTCCATGGAACTTCCCATTCCTGATGGCGGCATGGAAGATTGCTCCGGCAATTGCCGCAGGAAACACCGTCGTTATTCATCCGTCTTCATCGACTTCTCTTAGCTTGCTGGAATTTGCTAAATTATTAGATCAAGTTCTTCCAGCCGGAGTCGTCAATGTTATTACCGGCCGTGGGTCAGATTCTGGTGACTATATGCTGCGCCACCCGGGGTTTGCCAAACTTGCCTTTACCGGATCGACTGAAGTCGGCTATAAGGTTGCCGAGGCCGCAGCAGAACGCCTGATCCCGGCAACGCTTGAACTGGGCGGCAAATCGGCCAATATCTATTTTGATGATGCTCCTTGGGATCGCGCGATTGAAGGTGCGCAGCTGGCTATCCTATTCAACCAAGGCCAAGTATGCTGTGCAGGTTCTCGTATCTTTGTTCAGGAAGGCATCTATGATAAATTCGTTGCCGCCCTCAAAGACGCATTTGAAAAAGTTAAGGTGGGGCTGCCATGGGAAGATGGCGTGCAGATGGGCGCACAGATTAACGGCCGTCAGCTTGATAAAATCCTCGATTATGTGAAGATTGGTGAAGATGAAGGCGCAACAGTTGTCACTGGCGGTAAGAAGCTGACGGACAATGGTCTGGACAAAGGCGTTTTCATGGCACCAACAATTCTTGCCGGCGACAATTCAATGCGTATCGCTCAGGAAGAAATCTTCGGACCTGTTGTTACTGTGATCAAATTCAAGGACGTTGATGAAGTTATCGATCTTGCCAACGAATCTGACTATGGTCTCGGTGGTGCTGTATGGACGAGTAATTTGAATACAGCATTGAAGGTCGCACGCGGCGTACGCACAGGCCGGATGTGGGTCAATACCTATAACCAGCTTCCAGCCGGTGCACCATTTGGCGGCTACAAGAAATCCGGCATCGGCCGTGAAACGTATAAGAGTATTCTTAATGCGTATACGCAGACAAAGAACATCTTTATCAGCACGAAAGAAGCAACAGAGGGGCTTTATTAAGAGTCCTCTCCACAGCTTTATCACAGCAGCCGGCCGGCTCACTCGGCGGCTGCTTTTTAATCCAATCGTCTGATAGAAAAAAGCAATCGGTTGTTATTTTTAATTGACAATGTACAGCTATCCGCTTATGATGATAGCAATTAAATAAATCTTATCAAGAGTGGCGGAGGGACTGGCCCGTTGAAGCCCGACAACCAGCACAGACAGTGTATGGTGTTAATTCCAGCAGAATGAAAACATTCTGGCAGATAAGAAAAGCATCGGCGAATGCCGCTTCCCTCTCATCTGACGGAAGCGGCATTTATTTTGCAGCTTTTTCAATCTGTGACTCTTTCCAATTCTAAGATTTCATTTAATGACAAAATCAAGTAGGGAGAGATCGAGATGGCTGAAGAAAGAAAATTAGGATTTGAAACATTGCAAGTACATGCAGGGCAAGTGCCTGATCCAGCAACAGGCGCACGAGCTGTACCGATTTACCAAACAACTTCATTTGTATTCAAGGACGCCGATGAGGCCGCCGACTTCTTCCAGCTGAAGAAGCCGGGCAACGTATACGCACGCATTATGAATCCGACCGAAGATGTTTTTGAGAAACGTATCGCCGAACTCGAAGGTGGTGTCGCTGCACTGGCCACCTCGTCGGGATTGGCAGCAATCCTCTATTCCATCCTTAACGTGGCTAATGCGGGCGATAATATTGTCGCTGCAGGTACTTTATACGGTGGCACCTATGAGTTATTTAACGTCACACTCAGGAAACTCGGCATTGACGTGACATTTGTCGATCCAGATGACCCAGAAAATTTCCGCACTGCGATTAACGACCATACAAAGGCCCTTTATGGGGAAACGCTTGGCAATCCGAAAATTAATGTATTAGATATTGAAGCTGTTGCTGCAATCGCTCATGAAAATGGCATTCCGCTGATCGTCGACAATACTTTTGGCACGCCTTATCTGATTCGTCCGATCGAATGGGGAGCCGATGTCGTTGTCCATTCGGCAACTAAATTTATCGGCGGGCATGGCACGGCTATCGGCGGTGTGCTTGTTGACGGCGGCAAATTTGATTGGGCAGCAAGCGGCAAATTCCCAGATTTCACAACTCCAGATAAAAGCTACGGCGGTCTCGTCTACACCGATCTTGCGCCTGCGTCTTATGCAGCTAAGGCACGTGTCCAGCTGCTTCGCAACACCGGTGCCACACTCAGCCCGCAAAACGCGTTTTACTTTCTGCAAGGTCTTGAATCATTGTCTCTGCGCGTCGAACGCCATGTACAGAACGCACGCAAAGTCGTTGATTTCCTGAAAAACCATCCGAAAGTCACTTGGGTTAACTATCCAGAACTGGAAGACAGCCCTTATCATGAACTGGCCAAGAAGTATTTCCCGAAAGGTGCTGGCTCTATCTTCACGTTCGGTGTAAAGGGCGGCTTGGAGGCTGGCAAAGCATTGATTAATAATGTTAAGCTCTTCTCACTTCTAGCCAATGTCGCCGACGCGAAGTCCTTGATCATTCACCCTGCCAGCACGACACACGCCGAACTGACGCCCGATGAACAGGCTGAGGCGGGTGTAACCCCAGACTTGATTCGCGTCTCCATTGGCGTTGAAACTATCGACGATATCATCTATGATCTTGAGCAGGCATTAGCAAAAATCCCGGTTCCTGTTAATCAATAAGCGATTGTCTATTTAACTTTTAAGGGGCTCCGGTAGATACCGGAGCCCCTTTCTCAATGAAAAAATAGAAATTGCTAAATTATGAATATCTACTTATTAAAACTGAATCTGCCCTTTTTTAGCATTGTTTCAAGCCCACCAATTTTCGCTAATGAGCGATTATCGATAACTTTTTTCATAAACGAGGCAGGTAGCCCTTTTACACGGCGCCCCATGATTTCGCCGAGCGCATCATTTCTGCCAAGTGAACAAACGGTGCCCTTGAATTTATAGCGAAAAGAAACGAGCGGTTGACCACTAACGAGCGCATTCAAATTATAGGCTGCTGTATCCGCCTGCTGCATCGCGATTTGTGCCGTCGCCGGAAAAGGACGCCCTGTCAGTGGATCGGTAATGGCGCTGCAGTCACCTATAATCAATATTTCCGGATTACCCGGAACAGATAGATCATCATTCACGGAAACACGGCCACGTATCTGCTTGAATCCTGACGAATCAATAACCGAACTGCCACGCACTCCGCCTGTCCAGATGAACGTTCCCGTCTCCAGACATCCCTCACCTTGCTCATTCTTATAGCAGACCGAATTCTCTGTTACACGATTGACGCGGCCAATCACGAAGGTGACGCCACGCGCAGCCAATTTGTCTGACGCATAGCCTGCCAAATTGCGATCAAACATCGGCAGTACATTGGGTGAAGGTTCAATACATATGATTTCAATATCCTTTTGATCAATTTGTAACTGCGCGGCAAACTCAGGCAGACGATTCGTGATCTCACCAAGAAATTCAAAGCTTGTAAACCCGGCACCACCTACCACAATGCGTAAATGCCGAGGATCATGATCATTTTTCCATTGAACGAGTTCGTGCTCAATATGCGTACGAATGTGCTCGACCGAAGGAATATCTGAGATGGCTAACGAGTGCTCATCAATTCCGCAAATTCCAAATGTCTCAGATTCAAACCCCAAAGCAATGAGTAGAAAATCATAAGGCAATTGTTTGTGTGATTCAAGAATGACTTGCTTCCGCTCACGATCAATTGTGGAAACTTTATCTTTTATAAAAGTTGTCTGCCGTAAATCAATGACATTCTCAATCGGGTAGCAGATTTTCTGTGCCTCCGTCGTTCCAGCCGCGACCTCATGGAGTGAGGTCGTCTCGCAATGATAGTCATTTTTATTCACAATAACAAGTTCTGCATCCGGATGCATCACCTGTAATCTTTTCAGAGTCCTTAACCCGCCGTAGCCTGCGCCCAGTATAACAATTTTTTTGCGAAGCATCATTGATCATCCTCCTGCAAAGAATTATTGCTTACTTTTTCACTAGTTGACTTTTCTGTTCACATTTTGGTCACATTATCTACTTGTATTGTACCTCATTATGATAACGCTTTCAATTAATTGTGAAAAAAATGTCAAATTTAATAATTGACAGCCAATAATTCTTGATGAATATAACAAAGCCATCCCTTTAACAGAGATGGCTTGCTTTTTCCTTAGGAGGGCGTACGGGAATTGAACCCGCGATCATGGAATGAGAATCCATTGGCTTAACCACTTGCCCAACGCCCTATAATCCTGCTTGCGCTGATAAGCACAAGAAAAATTATACCACAATTCATTACTTATGTTCAAGGGTCAAATAAACATTTTCATAGTGAAGTATCGCATCCAATTATGATACATTGACAATTTGAATACCCGCACTCGCGCCGATGCGGTCAGCACCTGCTTCAATCAATGCCAGTGCCTCAGCCCGCGTATGAATACCGCCTGCCGCTTTCACGCCGATTGTCGGGCCCACCGCCTCACGCATCAGCCGCACGTCTTCCACCGTCGCTCCGCCATGAGAAAACCCAGTTGACGTCTTCACATAATCAGCACCGGCACGCACGGCTAATTGACACGCTTTTTTCTTCTCTTCATCTGTTAACAAGCACGCCTCAATAATAACTTTCACAATCGCTCGTTGATTAGCTGCAGCAACCACCGCTCGGATATCCTCCTCGACTTGGTCCTCTTCCCCCGCTTTCAGCGCACCGATATTTATCACCATGTCGAGTTCATCCGCTCCATTTTTGATCGCGTCGTCTGCTTCAAAAGCTTTGGCTGACGCTGTCGCTGCGCCAAGCGGAAATCCAATGACCGTACAGACAGCAACTTCCGAATTTTTCAGTTCGCGTGCGGCAAGTGACACCCAATAGGGATTCACACAAACAGATGCAAACCCGCATTCCCGTGCTTCAGCCGTCAGCTTAAGAATATCTGTTCGAGTGACGTCTGCTTTTAGAGCCGTATGATCGATATAACGTGCTAAGTCCATAAGTTTGTCCCCTTAATCTGTAATAATGCGGTGAATAAGCTGATGCGCAGGCATATAATCACCAAGTGTCACTGCTCTGCCAAGCGCCTCTCTGACCGACTCACCATTGTCCCGATTTGTATGCAGCGTTAGAATCGGTTCACCAGCTTGTACATAATCGCCAATCTTCCTGTGCAGCATAATCCCTGCCGCATGATCGATCATCGACTCCTTCGTCTCCCGCCCGGCTCCTAGCTGCATCGCTGCGAGCCCAATCGAAGCGGCAGGAAGTTTTGTCAAATAACCGCTCGAGGTGGCCAGAAGTTCAAGCTGTCTTGCCGCTTGGGGCAATCGTTCCGGATTGTCAACATAAGCCAAATCTCCACCCTGACTGGCAATAAACCGGCGGAATTGATCCCATGCACGGCCTGACTGAAGAACTTCGAGCAATCGCACCCGCGCCTGACTTGGATCAGATGCCTCCCCAGCTGCATACACCATGAGACTGCCCAGTGTCAGTACGAGCTCTTTCAGATCATCCGGCCCTTCACCATGTAAGAGCGCAATTGCTTCTTTCACTTCGAGTGCATTGCCGACCGCTCGCCCAAGTGGCTGATCCATGTCCGTAATCACCGCCATCGTCCGGCGCCCAACGCGAGTCCCGATGCGCACCATCGTTTCCGCAAGTGCCACAGCGCTCTGCTCGTCTTTCATAAATGCCCCAGATCCCGTCGTGACCTCAAGAACAATCGCGTCCGCGCCTGAGGCAATCTTTTTACTCATGATTGAGCTGGAAATCAATGGAATGGACTCCACTGTGCCGGTCACGTCACGCAGTGCGTAGAGTTTCTTATCCGCAGGCACGAGATCCTCTGTCTGACCGATTACCGCCAGACCACATGTTCTGACGTGCTCAATGAACGCGCCGGTTGACCATTCAACACGAAAGCCGGGAATCGATTCCAGTTTGTCCAAGGTGCCGCCAGTGAAACCTAATCCTCTCCCGGACATTTTGGCCACCGGAATACCAAGAGCGGCAACGAGAGGAGCAAGAACCAACGTGGTTGTGTCGCCAACACCGCCTGTCGAGTGTTTGTCGACCTTAACTCCGGGAATGGAAGACAAATCGACGCGATCCCCAGAATCAATCATAGCCCGCGTCAGGGCGGTAATTTCTTCATCTGTCATGCCGCTGAAATAGATTGCCATCGTCCATGCACTCATTTGATAATCGGGAATTTTGCCAGACACATAGCCATTGATAACGAAACGAATTTCTTCTTCCGTCAATATATCACCGTCTCGCTTGCGGGCAATTAAATCGACCATTCGCATGTCGTCATCACTCCTTCAGCAGTTCAGCCAGAAAGCTTGTGCCCACATCCGGGCTAGGTGTGCCAAATATCTCTGTTAACGTCGCGCCAATATCGGCAAAAGTCTGGCGCACAGGAAGCGAATGTGCCGCGTCAAACCGTGGTGAATAAACCAACAGCGGCACATATTCACGTGTATGATCCGTGCCCCGGAATCCGGGATCATTGCCGTGATCGGCTGTGATCAAGAGTAAATCCTGATCCGTTAATTTAGGCAATGCCGCGCCCAGTTGTTGATCAAATGCTTCGATTGCTTGGCCAAACAGCACCGGTTCACGGCGATGTCCATATTTCGCATCGAAATCAACTAAATTCGTAAACGATAGGCCGTGGAATGCCTGATCGAGCGCACTTGACCAACGATTCATTCCATCCTCGTTACTGACTGTATGCCACCCTCTAGTAATACCTTGATCACTGAAAATATCGTTAATCTTTCCAATGGCCAGCACATCAAGACCTGCCTCTTTGAGCCGGTCCAATACCGTTTTACCCGTTGGAGCCAATGTGAGATCACGGCGATTCGCCGTCCGTTCAAAATGAGCCGCGTCAGTACCTATGAAGGGGCGGGCAATGACACGGCCCAGATGGTACGGTTCATCGATCGTGAGCTTGCGGCAATACGTGCAAATGGAATAAAGTTCCTCCAAAGGAATCACATCTTCATGCGCCGCGATCTGCAATACCGAATCGCCTGATGTATAGACAATTAAATCACCTGTCTTCATCTGCGCTTCGCCAAATTTCTTTATGATCTCTGTACCGCTCGCCGGTTTATTCCATAAGACTTTGCGACCGCTGAACGCCTCAATTTTCGCTATCAGCTCATTTGGAAAACCATTCGGGAATGTGTGCAATGCCGTCATCACCGGCAGACCCATCATTTCCCAATGGCCATCCATACTGTCCTTACCCGCAGATAACTCATGCATTTTTGTAAAAAAAGCAGCCGGACGATCCTGCAATGCAACACCTTGAATCGGTCGTTCAGGCCTGATATTAGCCAGGCCCATATGTTCAAGTACCGGTACATCGAGCCCGCCCATCGCTGCTGCCGTATGGCCTAATGTATCGCACCCTTGATCACCATAGGCACCAGCATCTGATGCCTCGCCTATGCCAACAGAATCAAGAACTATAATATGAACACGTTCAAATGGATTAATCATCGGCTTCTCCTCTTTAGCAAACGGTCCTACATAACCGTAGAAATGGCTGCTTTACTCCCATTATTTTACCTCATATCAGAACCGCCGGCAAAAAAAGCTCCGCACAGAATAACCAGTCCTGTACAGAGCTTTCAATACGTCTTCAGCATTTATTTATTTTGTCTCCGCTGTCTCAGGCGAGGCATATTTTCGTGAGGCTTCCTTCAGATGGACAAGGTCGACGAGCAGGGAATGATTCGGCGCCTGAAGCCCGTGGGCTTCCGCCAAATCAACAATCGCTCCATTTAGATAGTCGACTTCGGTTGGCCTGTTCGTGCTCATATCCTGATGCATCGATGGATAATGAAGCGGGTTGCCCACGCGAGAGACATACATGACTTGCTCAACCAATCCTTCACAGTCCAGCTCCAATTTAATACCGGCTGCGTCCGTTGCCGCACACGCCTCAGTGAGCAGCCTTCGCGCCAAATTCTCTGCCCCTTCGTATTCAGCAAACTGGCCCATTTTCACATTCATCAAAGTACAAAGCGTGTTAACAACAGAATTAAAGACGAGTTTCGTCCAGACAGTGCCGCGGTAGTCCGCACAAACCGTTGGATGCATTTGCGCCTTCTCCATTTCATCTGCAATTCGCTGAATGAATGCGTCCGGTTCTCCCTCCACACGAACAATATGGACGTGACCTGAACCCCGCTTACCAATAAAATCTACTTTACCTGGTCCGCGCATAACGGTAGCAATCATAGCCGTACCGGCAATAATCATTTTGCGATCGACATAGTCGGCAATCATTTCCGCACCGCCCCAGCCATTCTGATTCGTCAGCACATGAGTGTTCGCACCGATAAAATGTTTGCAGCGATCCATAACCTCTCTTGTATGCATATCTTTAATAAAGAAAATTGCCAGTTCAGGTTCGTCATGATACTCTTCCGGGAAACAGACACGCACTGGCACAAGGTGTTCATTCTGACCATCGCGCGTCACATAAACCCCTTGCTGCCTGTGAATAGCTTCAACATTTGGCTCCCATGTGTCCACAAACTGAACGTCATTACCTACTTCCTGAAGTAAAACACCATATCTCAAACCCATTGCTCCAGCACCAATACATACAATCTTCATCCTGTTCTCGTCTCCTTTTTATATCTTTCTTTTTCGCTTATCAGCAACACTTCTTCCTACAATCCGGGCACTGAAAAGCCCCATTCAGAAACAACTCCTGAATGGGGCTTATTCGAAGTCCCACAGAAACAAGCAGGTTTTCGGCAATACGGGCGAATCATTTCTCGCCGCCGATCCCTATTGAATCAAAAGGACAATCAAGCTGTCACTTTCATTCCTCGTTCCCATAAGACATCCTCTTCTCAATTGAAGAAAAAATATTTTGATAAGTGCATTTATTCTAGCTGATTCACCACAGCTTGTCAACTTGGATTAGAAAAACTTGGCGAAGCCAAGTCCACAGGTGACGGCTGAGCTTTAGTTTTTCTTATACTTAGTCCCGATGAAATCTATACACTTGCTTGACGTAGTATAAAAAAAAGGAACGACACCACCCCATTCGGGCCGTATCGTTCCTTTATTTATTCAATTGCGTCCGCTTATTTCGAAGCGGGTTCAGGAAGTTGAACTTCAGCGCGGCCAAGGTCGCCGCCTGTCAGTACTGTGTTGAAGTTATCATAGCTTGTAGAAATCATGTTGGAGACAGCTTCGTCAGTCATCGCCGCAACGTGAGGTGTAATCAGCACTTTCGGATACAGTTCCATCAATTCCTTGATAGTTGCATCTGGGAATTCTTCGCCATTGGAGAAGTCTTTGCCGAAGAAACGGGCTTCATCAGTCAGTACATCGGCACCGAAACCAGCCAGCTTACCGCTCTTAATTGCTTTAATAACGGCTGCTTCATCAACCAATTCGCCACGCGCTGTATTGACAAGAACAGCACCGTCTTTCATTTTGCTAATAAATTCTTCGCCAACGAAGTTTTCATTTTTACCCGGGAAATAAGGAAGGTGCAGGCTGACAATATCCGATTCAGCGAGCAGTTCATCCAATTCCTTGAATTCAACTAGCTTCTTAGCAAAATCACTTTGGAAAATATCATAGCCAAGCAATTTTGCACCAAGTCCTTTATAAAGTTCCGCTTCGACACAACCAATATGACCTGTGCCGACAATACCTACTGTGCTTTTGCGTACTTCGCGGCTGAACATCGTTTCTGTAACAGTGAAGTTGAGTTTCGCTGTGCGGCCAGTCGTATAAACGACGCTGCGGCTCAGCGCCGTACCAAGATTAACTGCAAGTTCAGCAATTGCGTTCGGTGAGTAGGCAGGGACACGCGCAACCTTCATGCCGAAGTCAGCAGCTGCCTGAAGATCGATGTGGTTGAAACCAGCTGTACGTGTAAATACATATTTAATGCCATAGTCATTGAATTTCTTCAAGTTGGCGCGATCAGCGAGACAGTTAACGAACAGAAGTACACCGTCGTGACCTTCAGCCAAATCACCATTATCAGCAGTCAGTAAGTCATTGACAATCGTCACCTGATAGCCGTATTTATTCAAGTCCGTGTACATTTGTTCTTCGTACGGTTCAACACCGTATGCAATAATTTTAAAGGCCATGTGAAAACATCCTCCTAAAATTTTAATAAACTCTAGTAACTCAATACAAACTTTGAAAGCTACCTTGAATGCAAGATTACGTGATTGCTTTCACAAAGTAGCCAACAAATCAACGATCTTCTTGCCAAAACGAAGCTTTTCTCTCTCATCAAGATTATTTTGTCCCAGTCAGGAAAAAATATCCCGAAATCTTTTTTCACGGTAAAATTATAGCACGGAAATTTAATGCCAACAATTAGGCAATCGTAATAATTGATGATCTTTTTGTGACAACTGTCGAATCCCGTGCAAGCCCCTCTCTTTCCCATGAGCAGTCACGTGTCGAAAAATGTGGGGCATTATTTGTATACCCGTCAGCATTTCTTAATAAACATTATGCGAGCAGCCTTTCGGCAAGCAGAAACTCCTTCAAAGAAGACGAAGGAGTTTTTTACAGTATATGTTCAAGCATGTATTCCCGTGCAAAGTCATTCATCATTTGACTTCCTGATACTTATTCGAGACAATATCAAGCTGCATGATTTTACCACTCGATTTATAGTAACGGAAGAAGCCAAGCGACGGAGCGGTATCCGGATCAGCAGCACTATTGCCATTATGATTTTCTCGCAGCTCGATTGAATAGTACGCACCGTTGTCTGTCGTCAGAAAGAATAGCTTGTCAGGCGAATAGCCAGCAACAGCTGCGACTGCAAGTTCAGCCTTCTGCTGCGCACTCGCTGCTGGCGTAGACGACGAACCGCTTTGCCCAGAGTCACCAGACACGGTAACCGTAGAAGCAGATGCTGCCGATGAAGCCGAGGCGGATTCCCCAGACGTCGCTGATGCACCACTCGCCGCCGGCTGCGATGAACTGCCAGTGACTGCCTGAGAGGACGTTACAGCGCTGCCTGTCTGCGGTTGATAAAGCATTTTCTCCGCACGATTTTTTACGGTTCTGGCTTCTTTGATTAACATACCCGATCCGCCTCTTTGTGTAATCACGCGATTCAGGTCTTGAATCGCGGCCATGAACTGATGCTCTTTAAGCTCATGCTTGCCTTTTGCAAGCGCATTGGCTTGAGTATAAAGCGCACGTGCAGTCGCGTCACCCTTTTTTAGAATCAACGCTTGTTTAAAATAATCAGCTGCCTGAGCAAAGTTCCCGTCATGAATTTCCTGACGCCCTTCTTTCATGACCTGATCATACGTATTTCCTAAATGATTATTGCATGCACCGAGCAAAGAAACCAGTGCCACAAGAAGCAGCAAGATGAATTTTCTCATAATGACCTCCGATCATCAAGAAAAGTGGATTACACTTGATTCTTTACGCTTTCCTCACTTAATCTTTCGAACGATAAGCTAAGTAATTGGTCCTTTTTCACTAATAAAAAAAGATGCAGTATGGCTATTGAATCGGATCAAAACACCTATCCCTATCCTTTTTCGGCTTCTTTTCTTCTTTCATTAATGACTTCGCCTCATAACTTAAAAAAACAAACACATCATGAATTCACAATGTGTTTGATTGGGTTTATTCGTATGGTTTCCCGGGAATTTGATGTTCACGATCAGTGATAATCTGCCGCGAGTTTTCGAAAAGCATCCAATGATCGTTCCACTTTCTCAGTTGGGATGCAGTAAGCCATTCGAAAATAGCCAGGACAGCCAAAGCTCTCCGCTGGCACAAGAATTAAATCATACTGCAGCGCGTGCTGGCAAAAAGCAGTCGCGTCGTATTCAAGCGCTTTCGGAAACATATAGAATGTACCGCCCGGCCTGACGATCGTAAACCCAAGTTTTGTCAGCTCGTTATAAAGAATCGCTGCGTTCGTTTCATAAACCGACAAGTCAGACGTCTGATCCAGAACTTCGGCGACCGCCAACTGGATAATCGAGGGCGGACAATTATGCCCGATACCACGGGAAATCTGACCACATATATCGACAATCAGCGCAGCCTCTCGGCATTGCGGGCTGACCGCAATATAACCGATGCGCTCGCCCGGAAGCGACAGCGATTTACTGAATGAATAACAGGTCAAGGTATTCGGATAGTAGCTGGCAACACACGGCGCATCTACACCTGTAAAAACAATTTCACGATAGGGCTCATCTGAAATCAAGTAAATAGGATGTCCATATTCTTCTTGCTTTTGCGTTAAATACTCGGCCAATCTCTGAATGGTTTGCGTAGAGTAGACAATGCCCGACGGATTATTCGGCGTATTGATTAACACCGCACTGACGTTCTGAGTAAACATCGCCTCAAACGCTTCAAAATTTATCTGAAAAGTATCTGTATCGGCAGGCACAATTTTCAATTTCGCTCCTGTTCCGGCAACATAGGGAGTGTATTCCGGAAAATAAGGGGCGAAAGTAATAACCTCATCGCCCGGCTGTGTAACCGCGCGCAGCGCATGAGCGAGCGCCCCTGCCGCGCCTGACGTCATAAAAATATCCGCTCGGTCATAGGCAAGACCGAAGCGCGCCTTGAGCGAAGCCGCAACCTTTTCGCGAACAGAGTCAATACCTAGGCTCGGGCTGTAGCCATGTACTGATCCCGCATGTTCTGTCGCCAGCGTAACAAGCGTCGTTGTGAAATCATTTGGTACTGGCACGGATGGGTTGCCAAGACTATAGTCAAAAACATTCTCATAACCAATTTCCTTCGCGCGCTCGCTTCCATATTCGGACAGTTGGCGAATCACGGACTTTTGATTGAGCATTTGTTTATAGTGCTCTGCAATCACGGACGACACTCCTTCTTTTGAATCGGCGAATTCATTCATTTAATCGAAAGCAAGTTACTTCAGATGAAAAGAAAAGGCAGTCCCTAGTGATGGCCTGCCATTTTCTTATCCTTTATTTTATTATACCTATACTGTCATCCGAATGGAATATATTGTTCTGCAGAAGGTCCCTACTCGGTGCGACAACAGCTTCAATCGCGCCTAACCGCATGATCCATAGTGACCCTTCCACTCATTTTTCAGTTTTTGCTGTTAATGCTACAAGATGCCCGCTTTGTTTCACATATGCATCATTAATACGTTCGACAGTTGCATAGTCTGCCGTGTTGGTCACTACAACCATCACCGTCGGATCGTAGCCCTCATTTTTAATTGCTTCTAGATCGCATGTCGCAATCGGTTCGCCCTTGCGAATCTTTTGATCTTTCTCAACAAGGCTTTTAAAATGCTTGCCATTCAGCTTCACGGTGTCAATTCCAATATGAATAAGAATTTCTGCACCTTTATCAGATTTAAATCCATACGCGTGACCAGTCGGAAAAGTAAGCGTCACTGTTCCATCACAAGGCGCAAACAGCGAACCACTTTTCGGAACAACCGCTGCCCCTTTGCCCATAAACTCCGACGAAAATACTTTATCATTAACATTTTTTAGGCTAATAACATCGCCTTCAACAGGCGTATCAATGACTTCATCTTTCAGTGATACTTCTGCCAGTTCTTCAGGTGCGCTGTTCAATTCTTCTGCTACGCCGCCAGCAACAGCAGGCTCAAGCGCCATTTTTCGCTTTCCATAGATGAAGGTTAGGGAGAACGCAATCACGAAGCTGACCGCTGAAGCCATGACATATGGCATAATTGACTGTGAACGGATGCAAATGAACCCAATGATGCTGGCAGGCCCCATCGATACGGCAAGCACTTTAAACAGACCAATGAAGATGGAGGCAATGCCAGAGCCAATCATCGCACAGATAAATGGAAATTTAAGCTTTAAATTCACACCGAAAATAGCAGGTTCTGTAATACCGAGAAGTGCTGAAATACTTGAAGATGATGCAAGACCCTTTTGTTTCTCATTCTTTGTAATGAAGAATACAGCAAGGCAGGCAGCCCCTTGTGCGATATTTGCCATTGTGGCAATTGGAAAGATAAAAGAACCACCCGTTTTCGCGACATTAGCCAAAAGCGTCGTTTCAATCGCCGGGAAACTTTGATGCAGACCGGTAATAACAATGGCGGAATAAAAGAAACCAAAGATTGCTGTACCAACCGGACCCGTCGTATTATACAGCCACATAATGCCATTCGTGAGTCCATCGCTGACGACGCGCATAATCGGTCCAACAAAGAGAAAAGTCAGAAATCCAGTGATGATAATTGCGAGCATCGGCGTGAACGTAAAGTCAAAGGCATTAGAGATCCGCTTATGGAAAAAGCGCTCTATCTTGGCAAGGATAAACGAGACGGCGAGTACGGGAATGACCATGCCCTGATAACCCGCCTGAGCAATACCCAAACCGAAGATATGCCAATATGGCAGTTTTCCTGCTGCCGCCATCGACGCAACCGAATAGCCGTTGATGAGTGACGGTGAAACCATAATCATACCCATCGCTGCGCCTAAATACGGATTGCCGCCAAATCGTTTCGTAGCTGAGAAACCAATTAAAATCGGCAGAAACGCAAAGGGTGCAGACGCCATCATATTAATGAATGTGGCGACATCCTTTAACCCCGGGTAAATTTCAACGATAGATCGTGAGGTAAACAGTCCTTGCGCTGTCAGTACATTATTCAAGGCCATCAGTAAACCGCCGGCGACAAGGGCGGGAATAATTGGAACAAAGATATCCGATAGCACCTTGATGAATTGCATAAACAGATTACCCTTTTTCCCGCCAGCCCCACTGCTCAAATCTTCTTTTGTCATATCCGGCAAACCGGATAGCTTAATCAAGTAATCATACACTTTATCTACATCGCCGGGTCCAATAATAATTTGAAACTGTCCGTTTGTTTTAAATGTGCCCTTGACATCCTGATGTTCATCTAAGGCAACTTGATTAATCTTTGTTTCGTCTTTAACAACGAGACGGAGCCGCGTGGCGCAATGCGCTGCTGCCTGAAGATTATTTTTGCCTCCAATTGCTTCTAAGACATCGCTGGCCACTTGATTATGATTCATTTTTGGACACCCTTTCATTCTTTTGTGCAAGCGCTTTATAATTACTATACTTCATTTTCATAATATGTCAATCGTTTGTCATACTAAAAATTAAAAACAAAAAATAACTTCTATATAGGCATATTTATATGTTTAACGTTTGACATGTTAACTGATATTAAGTAAAGTAAAGAAAAAAGATAACGCTTTCCAAGAAGGAGTTTTAATAATGGAATGGACGCGAGCGTTGCGCTATAAGAAATTCGGCCAATGGTCTGACACGGATAAGAAAAAACTTCTGGATCAAGTCGCTCATTCACCCTGGCGCCTCAGCTATCACGTGCAGCCTGAGAGCGGTTTGCTCAACGATCCGAACGGGTTCTGTTATTTCAATAATCAGTGGCATCTCTTCTATCAATGGTATCCGATGGGACCCGTTCACGGATTGAAGTGCTGGTACCATGTGACCTCAAACGACCTGATTCATTGGCAAAATGAAGGGCCCGCCTTGCTCCCCGGCAACCCTTATGACAGTCACGGCTGCTATTCCGGATCTGCACTGCCTGTTGGTGACCGCCTGTTTATGATGTATACAGGCAATGTGCGCGACGAAAACTGGCAAAGAAGTGCTTATCAACTCGGTGCATGGATGGATACAGATAATCAGATTGAGAAAATTAAAGAACCGTTGATCGCGTCGGTCGATCAGCCGTGCACCGAGCATTTTCGTGATCCACAAATTATCTCTATAGACAAGATGTATTATGCCCTTATCGGTGCTCAGAATAAACAGCTTCAGGGGCAAATTTATGTGTATACAAGCCCTGATCTTCAGCATTGGACATTTATCGGTCCGCTGTCTATATCTGACGCGCCGCTCGGCTATATGATCGAATGTCCTAATCTCGTCTTCGTAGACGACAAACCTGTTCTAATTTTCTGCCCTCAAGGTGCATCCAAAGACTTGCTGGCCTATGACAATATTTATCCGAATGCGTATATCACTGCGGATGCATTTCAACCATCCGATCCACGTCTAGTCAATCCAAGCCGTCCTGCCAATCTTGATGATGGATTTGATTTCTATGCCGCGCAAGCGTTCAATGCGCCCGATGGACGGACGCTGATGATCGGATGGGTTGGCCTGCCGGAAATCGATTATCCAACCGATCGCTATGGCTGGGCTCATTGTCTCAGCCTCGTCCGTGAATTGACGTGGGCGGACGACGGACGACTTTGTCAGAATCCGGTGCAAGAGATGGAAACGCTGCGCGGCGCACGTCAATTAGGCAACGGGCAATTGCTTCAGAGCGCCGCACGTCTGCTCACCGCATCCGACGCGTCTTACGAATTCATCATTCGCCTCTCTGGCGATTCCAGGACACGCCTTTCACTATGTTCGGACGGTCATCAATCGCTTGACTTAGTCATCGATTTTCACGCAGGTCTGTTGGTATTGGATCGCACGCGGGCTGGTATTGCTTTTGCTGAATCCTACGGCACAACACGAACCGTTCAGCTGCAGCCTGAACAGCCGGTTGAACTGCGTATTTTCATCGATCAGTCAGTGGCAGAAATCTATATTAATCATGGCCGTTCGGTGATGACTGCCCGCTTTTTCCCTAGCGATGCGCAGCGATCAATTGATCTGGAGACAGCAGGGCATTTGGATTATACTTATGAGTATTGGCAACTACAAACAAGCAAAGGATAATCCAATGTGCGCCCAAAATTGAATGATGTCGCAAAAGTGGCAGGAGTCTCACCGACAACGGTCTCCCGTGTGATCAATAATCATGGATACTTAAGCGAGGAAACGAAACAGAAAGTTTTTCAGGCAATGAAGACGTTAAATTATCACCCCAATTCGCTCGCCCGTTCATTGCATGGGAAACAGACCCAGCTAATCGGTGTGCTTTTTTCATCTGTGAGCAATCCTTTTTTCGGGGAATTAGTAGAAAAAATTGAAAATAAATTATTCAAATTAGGCTATAAGACCATCCTCTGCAATAGCGCAGATAATAAGGAGAAAGAGCGTTCTTATTTGGCCATGCTGATGGCGAATCAGGTCGATGGAATTATTGCCGGATCTCATAATCTCGGAATTAAAGAATACGAACAGGTCGGTCTGCCCATTATTTCATTCGACCGACTGTTGTCGGAAACCATTCCGATTGTCAGTTCGGACAATTATCAGGGCGGCGTCCTCGCGACGCAAGAGCTTTATCAGAACGGCGCGCGATCAATCTACTTATTCGCCAGCAGCCGCACACCCGGAAGCCCAACAGATAAGCGTCGCACTGGCTACTTAGAGACGATGGCGCGTCTTCATCTCCAAGATCACGAAGAGACAATTTCATTTTCAATGCCAACAAGCGTGAAATCATTGATGATCCGGCAGATTCTGAGCAGTCAGTCACCTGATGGAATCTTCTGTACAGATGATTTAACGGCATTGCTTGTCCTGCAGCAAGCACGGGAACTAGGCATTCGCGTGCCTCAAGATTTAAAAATTATCGGTTATGACGGTACATCGTTTATTCAAAACTACCATCCCGAGCTAACGACGATTGCTCAGCCTATTCGTGATATGGCTGAATTACTTGTTGATTTGCTGCTTCAGCGCATTGCTGATGAGAAGGCGGATTTAAAGCCGCATTATGTCCTTCCCGTTAAGCTGATTCGTAATCAGTCGAGCTCGCAGTTTGTGTGACGTGTCTTAGGAACGTATGCCGAGCGCGGGCCTCAACAATCAGTCTCACATGAAAACAGCTTATCTATCCTCGCGGATGGATAAGCTGTTTCACCGTTTTCTATCGCCGATAGCAATGGTCAAGCAAATGATTCAGTACGGAAATTTGCTGCAGCAACTCTTTCCCTGTATTCGTCTCCAAAACTTTCTTGCGCTTGACCTCGCGATCGACAACGCGTTTCACCGATAAGACATCGGTTCCGTATTTCAGCACATCGGCCTTTGACGTAAATCGTTTATGTGCGACGAGCTGCATCCCGTAGGAATTATAAAGGAGTGTATAACCTGCGATTCCTGTCTTAGGCTGATAGGCCTTGGAAAATCCGCCATCAATCACAATCATCTTGCCGTTTGCCTTGATTGGGTTCTCGCCGTTTTTCTCCTCGACCGGTGTATGCCCGTTAATGATATGACCTTGATCGGGATTTAAATGAAACTCCTTTAATATTTTGCGGCAGATATCTTCATTTTCGCGCAAGGAATAATAAGGATTCTTTGCCTCATGATGTGTCTGTTTCTCTGCGATAAAATAGCGTTCAAAGGTCGTCATCTCTTTCTTGCCAAACAGTGAAGAATTTTCTCCAGTCCATAAATACCAGATCATATCTGTCGCCAAATCGTCCGTCACGTCCAAATGCTTGAACCCCTCATGCAGCATGCTCTCGAATTTATCGAGCAATCCCCGTCCGGCATAGCTCTCACCGTTAATTTCCATTTTCTTCATGCCGCCATCGCTATTGAGCGGAATGCAGCCATGAATCAATAGATTGCCATTATATTTAAGATAGAGATGACCTTTGCGCATCAAGAAATTCATATGCCGACTTAATTTCTCTGAATGCTGTACAGAGAAAAGCAGCTTATCAATCACTTCTTGCTCCTCTTCAAGCAGTCTGTCAGGATGGGTACGGTCGATTGTGGCAAAACATGCATTACGAAGCGGATAGTTATGTCCGTTAATCTCTATCGTCTCATTTGTATAATTCACTCGTTCTAAGACAAGCCGATTTTCCATGTGAAAATCGGGACGGCGGCGTATGATTGGACTTTCAAGTTTGAACTGAATCATTGCAATTGCTTGATGCATCTTCGTAATCTGGATGATTTCTTGTTCCGAAACATGCCCCTCACTTTCATTCAGCTTAGGACGGAAGGCAGGATTGTCGTCATAATAGCGCTCTGCTAGATTAAGCAGCGGACGCAGATTGAGCCCGTAAACGTCCTCGATAATATCCAAATTATCATAGCGCGCGCAAATGCGGATGATATTGGCCAGACATACCTTGGACCCTGCAAAGGCACCGATCCACAATACATCGTGATTGCCCCACTGAATATCAACAGAATGGTAGGTCATTAAGGTGTCCATAATCTTGTCTGGATCCGGACCGCGATCATAAATATCTCCGACCACATGCAAATGGTCAACGACGAGACGCTGAATCGTATATGCCATGCCAATGATTAATTTGTCTGCCTGTCCGAGAGAGATAATACGCTGAATAATTTTCATATAGTACTGCCGTTTATTCGAGAATTCATCATTTTTGTAAAGCAATTCTTCTATAATATAAACAAAGTGTTCCGGGAGCGCTTTACGTACCTTAGATCGGGTATATTTCGTCGAACAAAAGGACACAAGCTCGATCAACTGGCGAATGGTCTCCGCATACCACGTATCAATCGCTTCTTTCGTGCTCAGTTGGCCGGTGACAAGCGGTAGCTTGTCCTCCGGATAATAAACAAGTGTGGCGAATTCATTGACCTGATGCTCGCTCAACCGATCTGTAAAACAGTCTTTAATTTTCCGTTTGACATTCCCCGATCCATTTCTTAGAACATGCTGAAAGGCTTGATATTCTCCATGCAAATCACTGACAAAGTGCTCCGTGCCTTTTGGGAGATTGAGAATCGATTCTAGATTAATAATTTCTGTAGCTACTTTCTCCTCACAATCATATTTCTTAGCCAATAAATCCAAGTATTTATTGTCCAATCCACTCATCCTCCGCAATGTAAGCGTTTATATATGATGGTGCAACAACTCTACCCTCACTAGGCTCCATGCACTGTGCCTAAAAGAGTTTATCTTTTAATAGTATATCTCATTTATATTATTAATGATATACTTATACTTTTATTATTGATTTTCCATTTCGTATGACTCACTTTGACAAACGCATCCGGATTGTCGTACCCTTATAACGATTGCACGCGCGACCGAAATGAAAATGAAATGACTTGGGGGAACCCGAATGGATAACGTATTTGACTATGAAGATATACAATTGATTCCTGCTAAATGTATCGTGACCAGTCGCTCCGAATGCGATACAACGGTTCGATTAGGCGGCCGCACGTTCAAGATCCCTGTTGTTCCGGCTAATATGCAGACAATCATTGACCAAGAGATGGCCGAAAAATTAGCTTCACATGGCTATTTCTACATCATGCACCGATTTCAGCCAGAAACACGTGCCGACTTCGTCCAAAAGATGCATGCACAAAACTTATTCGCCTCGATCAGCGTCGGCGTTAAGGAAGAGGAACGGACATTTATTGCCCAGCTTGCCCAGGCTGCATTGATCCCCGAATATATCACGATTGACGTAGCACACGGTCATTCTGATGCAGTGATTGAAATGATTCGATTCATAAAGAAACACTTGCCGGCAAGCTTCGTGATCGCCGGAAATATTGCTACTCCTGAAGCTGTCCGCGAATTGGAACATGCCGGTGCCGATGCTACAAAAGTTGGTATCGGTCCGGGTAAAGTGTGCATTACGAAAATTAAAACCGGCTTTGGGACCGGCGGCTGGCAGCTCGCCGCGCTTCGCTGGTGCGCCAAAGCTGCAAATAAACCTGTAATCGCCGACGGCGGTATACGTACGCATGGTGATATCGCGAAATCTATACGTTTCGGCGCAACCATGGTCATGATCGGGTCTCTGCTGGCCGGTCATGAAGAGTCGCCTGGGAAGGTGATTGAAAAAGATGGGAAACGCTTCAAAGAGTATTTTGGCTCTGCCTCTGAATACCAGAAAGGCGAGCGCAAAAATGTTGAAGGAAAACGAATGTTTGTTGCCTATCGTGGGCCGCTTCGGGAGACGCTGATTGAAATGCAGGAAGATTTGCAATCAGCCATCTCCTATGCAGGCGGGACAAAGCTGATGGATATCCGCAATGTTGACTATGTGATTGTCAAGAACTCAATCTTCAATGGTGATCAGCTTTATAGCTATTAATCCGTAACGTATCGGCGCCCTAAGCGGCGTTTTTTTTCTGCATTAAACCGGGCAGTCGATTACATATGCGTGAGAAACCCCTGAACGCGAAACATCTCAACCGCCTCATCGACATTGATATCTACCATGAAAATGGTCCCGTTATCGAGTAATGTTGAGAGAGTCCGTGTGTTTTGATGCGTCGCTAAATCAACATACATACGTGATAAATAGGCCTTGCGTTTCCCTTTGCAGGCGAGAAGACTGGAGATAAAATTAGGTCGCCAGCTCCAGTTAACGCCGTTAAACAAATCATTGACGACCCATTTCGCGTCTGTCACGCGTTCATAATTGGACGAAATCTGCTGCCCATTTTCATCACAAATATAGACGCATACACACGGGCCGGATAAATCAGGAAGAAGCTCCTTGATATAGTGATCGGCTGATCGGTTGGCCTCTTGTTCTGAAAAGGAAGAACCCAAATATAAACAAGGGCGCAGCGGCAATCGCAGATCGGACATGATCTGTTCGCAAAGTTTCTCCCAGAGCTGTTCTTCTTTCAACAGCCGCACGCGATAGCTGGTCATTCCACGATCAATCGTTTCGGTGTATTGCGCTCCCGTTTGAAAATCAGACATTGCCGGAGAGAATAGATAACCTTGAACATAGCGTGCCCCTACGGCAATTGCCCGGCGCAGATCATCTTCCGTCTCCACCCCTTCGATTAAAAAAGAAGCCCCGATCTGTTCGGCCAGTATAGAGAAGGCAAGCAATACCCCATAATAGCTATAATTCGTCGCACTCTTCTTCATCATATAAATGTCAGCCTTGATAATATCCGGTTTCATTTCGACAATGCGATCCATATTGCTGAACCCTGTGCCGATATCATCAATGGCGATTAAGCAACCCTTTTCCCGGTATTTCTCGACTAATCGATCAAGCAGCTTCGTTGATCCTTTGAACGCATCCTCGGTAATTTCAATCACGATTTGTGAAGGATCGACATTGTATTGGTCAACCATATTCCAGCTCAATAAATCTTCCTGATTTCGCAAGGAGTGATCAAGCCATGATGGTTTTATATTAATAAAAAGCTTACTTTTCTGATGGCTGTCGCCTAATGCCTGAAAGGCTTTGCGGCGAATCTGCAAATCGACACGCAATTGTTCGTCCGGAGACACATGCGGATTGGTGAAAAAGGGGCCAAGAGATTGAACGGTTTCACCGCATTGGATGCGCCCGAGCACCTCATAGCCAATAATCGTTCGGCGATCCAGTGCCAGTATCGGCTGAAAATAGGGCCGAATATTGGCTGCATCAGCCAACGCAGCCTGAATTGTTTCTTCATCTCTATTATGATTCATCAAAGTTCCCGCCTTTTTCGTAAATCCACTACTCTTACATTATCGGTACACATGGGCAATACATTTAGATGGACTAGACAGCTGACTTCACAGATGAATGAAAGCTATCAAAAAAAAAACGGTTGAATCACGTAATTAATCAATCGTTTTACAAAAAAATAATATTTCGCATATCTTTCGTTCACATCAAATCGATAAACTAAAGGTTAGTGTACGTTACAGTGAATTGAGGACGATACAATGAGCGATCGCTTTCGCCATTGGCGGCTGAGAGCCTATGCGACTCGTATGATTACATTCTCCTTTTTAGCGCTGACGACGCTTCTCGTCCTATTAAACGCTGCCTTCTGCCGGGGTCAGCAATCCATAGGTCAGCAGGCGACGCTGGTGTTTAAATTAGTGACAGGATTTATTGCTGGCTGCATGATTATTGGTATTTCTCTTACCTATCAACGATCTGCCGACTGGCTGAAACGTCTGCCAGCCGCCCATTATCTGCTTATTTTTCTTAGTATAAATTTCTGCCTGCAGCTGCTTGTGCTCGCCTGGCTGAACGTCCATCCCTCATGGGACTTTGGCCTAGTCATCCGACTCGGAGCCGATCAATTAGTCAAAACAGGTTATCTAAATGATTATTTCACACGTTACACAAATAATATTTTTCTCGCCCTGCTGCTGGCAATCATCGGCCGGCTATTGTCTCCATCGCTATTTTTTTATCAGCTTTTTAATTGTTTTTGCCTGCTGTCCGCCCATTATCTGCTTTACCGAATAGCTGATCGACTCTATGGAGAGGGGACCGCGAAACTCTCTCTGCTCGCCTCCACCTTGAGTTTTCCGTTCATTTTCTATACACCGATTGCGTATACAGATACGATCTCTCTGCCCTTCGTTTTGTTGCCACTATTGCCGATGATTAATGGTCAGGGCAAACTTCGCCTTGATTTCCCAGCAATTGTTGGCACGGCCAGTCTCTTTGCTTTATGCCCACTCGTGAAAGGCACCTTAATCATTTTGCCGATCGCCTACAGCATTGTTCTCCTTCTGCACCTCAGGCATTGGCGCCGCATCTATTGCCTAATTCCATTGGCCCTATTTTTCGCTGCCACCATCCTGCTTCACTTACTCGCTTATGGGGCAGGCTGGCTCAATCCCGAACAGGTTGCCGAGAATCAGTTTCCAATCACACATTGGCTGATGATGGGTGAAAATCATTGGACGAACGGGAAATATAGCCATCATGATGAAGCACTGACCGGATTGCTCATTCACAGCCATTCGCGGCATCAAGTGGAAACCATGGAACTTCAAGAAACTGCACGACGCATCAGATCACGAGGTGTCACTGGCAATCTCTCTTTTTTCACCGAGAAGCTAGCGATTACGTGGACCGATGGCAGCTTCTATTCGCTCAACTGTCTGCGCCGTTTCCCAGTGCGTCCGCAGGTCATTCACGCACTGACCACTGGGCGACTGAGTCCGTTCACCCAAGGGGTCGCACGCATCGAATTAATTATTCTGATCGTCGGGCTCTTTCTGTCCGCGCTCGCTACACGCCGGCAGTCCCCGCGTCCGATTGACTTCTTTCTCCAGCTTACGCTGATCGGCATCTTTTTCTTTCTGCTCATATGGGAAACGCGATCACGCTATCTCGTCAGTTTTCTGCCCTATTTTATCCTGCTCAGCATCTCCGGCTACAGGCAATTCAGCTGTCGCGCAAATAGCGAACGATTATGAATCAGTCAGCATCGCATCATTTGCTTGAACGATCTGATCTCGTCCAAGCGCCTTAGCCTGATAAAGTGCCTGATCGGCGCGCCCGATCAAGCGTTTTATTGTGTCGCCTTGTTGGTAGGTCGAGATACCGCCGCTTAATGTAAGCCGAGTGTCTTCCCCCTCTCTAATACTCGCCGCGCTGATTTCTTTCCTAATTTGCTCGGCGCGCGTGCAGACACTCTGACTATCCATTTGGGTAAAAATTAATAACAATTCCTCACCTCCGTAACGGCCGCATATCACATCGGTCTGTCGCTTTAAAAGTGCCCCAACCTCACGAAGAATCTGATTGCCAAATAGGTGACCGAACGTATCGTTATATCGTTTAAAATGATCAATATCAAAAATAACGACCGATAAACTCTCACTGGCTGCCTTCATAAATTGCAGTTTCTCATTAAGCTGTTCAATAATTGCTCTATGATTCAAAAGCCCAGTCAGGTCATCGTGTCGGGCCAAAAAGCTGAGCTGCCTCGTTCGCTTGTCCACAAGCTCCTCAAGATGACTGTTTAAGTGTTCCAGCTCCTTATTCTTCGTGAGAAGATCACGATACGTACGCTGCATCGCCAAAGACATGTGATTAAACTCCAAAGAAAGTTGACCGAGTTCATCTGCTCGGTTCGTTGTGATCAGCGCACCCGTCTGACCGTTATTCGCTGCCTTTACTCGCTTATTTAATTCTTTAATGGGGTTAAGAATCCAGCGGGCCAGCCAAGCTATCACAATCGTTGCGAGAATAAGAGTGACAAGCAGTAAAAAGATGAGTCTTCTATTCATCACTGTAAGTGATTGATTCAAATCATTCACAGCGATCATCGACACACTATACCACTTGACGTGATGATGATATGTATACTCTTTAACCGATAAATAGTAATCTGATCCGTTGATGGTCATTGGAATCGGAGCACCCATGGCGTTGTGAAAGCCAATCGATTGAATTTTCTCCCAGCTTTGACGAATAAGCGGCTGACTTGACTGATTCGCGGATACGCGGTGATAGTTTCTATTGGAATAGGTGAACAATCGTTGCTTCTTGTCCGAGGAGGCAATTAAGTGACCGTCTGCTTCCGCAAGATAGGCGGCACTGTGAGCTGTTAGCTGCAAACTATGCACATAATTCTGAATTTTATTGAGAAGAACATCTGTGCCAAAAACGCCAAGCACATGATGCCTGGCGTCGACATAAGGCTGTGCGAAAGTGATCGCCAGCGTGTTCGCACTGACACCTCCATAGGCTTTAGATACAAACGTTTTTTGTGTGCGCGCCGCCATTCGGTACCAGCTGCGTTGGCGCGGATCAAAGGCGATTGTCTTGACCACTTTCTGCCGCAAACGACCCGTTTGCGATACTCGATCAATCTGAAAGGGACCTCCCTGCATCGTTTTTGTTGCCGAAATCGTATAGGCAGACCCCGTGTGGCCTGATGACACGATCGCTCCTGCTGCGTTCGCATAATAGGCATAGTCAACGGCTCTGCCGCTCACCACTTCATTAAGAAAAAAACGGCCCATCTGGTGCTGATTGTTCACATCAAGCGCACCACTCCGAGCCATTCCTATATTTAATCGATCGACATAAACAGACTGATTCATATAATTGTCTATTTGTTTAAAAAGTTGTGCCGTACTCATTTCGCTTATCTGGCAGGCAGCCTGTTTCTTTACCCTATTTGCATAGATTGCCGTTTGGCTGTAGACTACTGCAACGACGAGGATGGTCATGCCTAACATCGTACCTAATATAGCCTGATACAAACTGGCTCTATCCAATGTTGTCCGCACATATTTTAACAATTGAAAACCCAATCCCTTCATCGGTTAAGCGATTCAAAGAAATAATATTGGGTTTAGTATATCACGCATGCAGAAAAACAGATATATTATAACAGTCCTTTGGCTTCAGCATTATATGATTCCTCATTTGTGTGTGTGATCACTGCCGGCCAGACCATCATCACGTCCGCCGCATATAGGCTTTCACTGTGAGCGGAGCAAAAACAATGACGATGACTACAGCACCAATCAATGTGAACATAATATCTCCGCCCATTGTCGCATGATTGGTCAGATTTCGTACGGCCGTTATCAGATGGGAAACCGGATTTACATCAGCGAACCAGCGCAGCCAGCCCGGCATCGTCTTCACGGGAACAAAGGCATTTGACAGGAAGGTGAGCGGGAACAGAACAAGCATCGATATGCCTTGGACACTCGATGCCGTCCGCGCAATCACACCAAAGAAAGCAAAAATCCAGCTTAATGCCCAAGAACAGACGATCACGAGAAGTCCGGCAAGGACCACATAACCGAGTCCCCCTGACGGACGATAGCCGATCAGATAGCCCATTGAAAAGGTCAGCGTCGTCGCAATCGTATAGCGAACGGTGTCCGCCAGAAGCGCTCCGGCAAGAGGCGCAATTCGAGCGATCGGCAGCGACTTGAAACGGTCAAAAACACCCTTATCCATATCTTCACGAAGCTGCACGCCGGTGACCACTGACGTCGTGATAACCGTTTGAACAAGAATACCTGGGATGATCACAGGGAGATAACTCGTTACATTTCCTGATATGGCTCCGCCAAAGATATACGTGAACATAAGTGTGAAGATAATCGGCTGCAGCGTGACATCAAATAATTGTTCAGGTGTACGGCGAATTTTCAATAAGCCACGATAAGCCATCGTCAACGAGTTGCCCACGGTCTGCGACAGATTGACTCGATTCTTCAAGGCGCGCATCTTTGCTGCCTGCTCTAAACTCTGATTCATGGTTGCTCCTCCTCTGCCTGTGCTTGTGCCGAGCTTGCTTCATGCCCGGTTATCGTCAAAAATACTTCGTCAAGTGTTGGTTTCTGGACACTCATCTCCGACAACGCTATGCCAGCTTCCCGAAATGCCACTAATACATCTGTCGCTTGATTGGGATCAGTCATTGGCACCGTCATTCGTCCGCCCTCTAACGAGACAGTCGTGCTGCTATTGAGCAGACGTGAGGCGATCATGCGCGCACGGGCACTGTCTTCTGGATTATCAATGCGTAATTGCAGTGAAGAGCTGCCTATAGATGCTTTCAGTTCATCAACAGTCCCCTCGGCGACGACATGTCCGCGGTCAATCACAGCCACGCGGTCGGCCAATTCGTCTGCCTCCTGAAGGTATTGCGTTGTCAGCAGCACCGTCGACCCTGTTCGTACCAATTTACGAATTGTCGCCCACATTTGATTGCGCGTCCGCGGATCGAGTCCAGTCGTCGGTTCATCGAGAAAAATGAGCGGCGGTTGGGCGATCAAACTCGCCGCCAAATCTAACCTGCGGCGCATACCACCCGAGAAATTTTTGAGCGGCCGTTTAGCTGCCTCGGTCAAGCTGAATTCTTCCAGTAATTCCGCTGCTTTGTGCCGGGCTTCAACGCGGCTTAATCCGAGCAGTCGCGAAAAAATCACTAAATTTTCTGTGGCACTTAGCGTCTCATCAACAGATGCATACTGCCCAGTTACACCAATCAATTGGCGTACAATCTGCGCTTCGCGAATCACATCATGACCGAATATTCGCGCAGTGCCGCCGTCCGGACGAAGCAAGGTGGCGAGCATACGAATTGTTGTTGTTTTTCCGGCACCATTAGGACCAAGCACTCCATAGATCATTCCGGCAGGGACTTTAAGCGTCACTCCATCCACCGCCCGATTTTGCCCAAAAACTTTAACTAATTGATTTGCTTCTACAGCAAATGGCGCTTCACTTGTTTTCGATTGTTTGTTATCCATTGTCATTCCTCCCAACATCAACTACTATACGTGTTTCCACCTCCTCGCGTAACGAACCACCGGCGGGTTTTTGTCTCCTGCCAGAGGCGGATGCCGCTACAAATCAGCAGCGCATCGCACGCATGCGGCAGCAGCGCATAGCCTATAACAAATAGATGTGAGAAAGCGGTGTGAGACTATGATTTCCTTTTTTTCATTCAGCGGACGTGTCACTGATATCAGTCCATTTCCAATCACAGCCGATGACCAGCGCTCCTGCTATCAATTGCTATCCGTGACCAATGACCAAGCAGAAACCGTCCGTTTCGTCAGTTCCCCATCGACTTATTATGTAGATGGGGCGCTTATTGAAATTGGTGATTGGATCACTGGATACTATGATGGAAACGCGCCAGCTCCACTCATCTATCCGCCGCAGTATCGCGCCCTTGTGATTGCCAAAGCAAGCCCGCTGCAGAATGTGGCGGTGAGCTGGTTTGATGATCAACTCGTGAGCAGCGATGGCCAATTGAAACTAAATCTCTCGCCGGTGACCCAGATGCGGCTTGTGAACGGCCAGGCGTTCACAGGCAATCCGGGCAATCACGCATTAATTGCGCTGTACGGAGCTGCCACTAAGAGCATCCCCGCACAGACAACGCCTTACCGAATTATCATTCTATGTCTGTAAAACGATTGACTACGCGATGGACAAGGTGCGCACAGTAAAAGAGCCGAGATATAGTATCCCGGCTCTTCTTTATGTGGATCGTTCAAATTTATAACGCCAGTGCCTGCCGTTTGACCTCTTTTTTCAAATCAGCCATTTCTGTGCTGTAATCCTCTGCTTCATACAGATGCAGGACTCTGCGGCAGAGCCATTCAAAGAAGAATGCCCCAGCAAATGGAACTGCAATGAAAACAAGACCAATGATTAGCAAATTGGCAGTCGTTGCCCCGCCAGCCATGAATCGCAGCGCATTAATAGGCCCGACCATTCCTGAAAAACCAAATCCAGCACTGATTGGCGTACCCTGAATATGAAACAATGCGCCAAGTGTACCGAGTAATGCCGCATTCATCATGATTGGTGCCAGCACTTTCGGTTGGCGAATCATCGTAGCAATCATAATCTTCGGCGTGCCCAGCACGATCGACAGTGACAAACCAATTTTATTGACACGCAGCCCCCCGACGAACATCCCAACCGCTGCGGCTACACAGCCTAAGTTTCCTGCCCCGGAAGCAATCCCGCTCATGCTGATAGCCGTAGCAATGGCAACGGTGGATACTGGGGAAATCATAATAACCGAGAAACAAACGGCAATCAGAATGCCCATTAAAACGGGTTGGAGCACGGAAAAACTGTTGATCATCTGGCCAAGTCCAAGCGTAATCGCATGCACATATGGATAGGTGATAAGTCCCATGCCACCACCAACCGTACACAAGATGACAGGCATCAGCAGCGGTTCGAATGATCTTAACCGATCACCAATCAACAGAATCAAGCAACTCGTCAGGCTGACTGTCACGAGAATATTGACTAAGTCACCCATCCCGCTTACCGAAACGCCTTGAGGCGTAAAAATCAACGCACCTGAACCAATCCAGGCGGCAGCGGCGACACAAACAGTCGGAATCGGCTTCATCTTGAAACGGTAAGCCACCGCCGCGCCAATTAGCAACGGTACGGCCAGCATAAAGATAGTAACTAAGTGATTGATCACTGCAAATACCGGCAGCTTGACCATCAGCGCCTTACTTAATTCACCGAGCAGTGCCGAAGGAATAAGTGCAGCGACAATTCCAATGGCATGACCTTCGAGTACATGATTTACAAACGTTTTTACGGTCATCCTTTCAGTTTCCACGCGTAACACCCTTTCGTTTGTTTGTTGCAGTCTCTCTTTCTAAGCTTGTGATGTGAGTATACCAGCTTTAAATGATTTGTCAATACAACGCGTCTATTCGTTAAAGTTTAAAGATAAAGAAGTGGCCGTGCCACTCAGCTGACAGATGCCTCAGTCACATGCATTAGGCTGCGTGTGTTGAAGCATAATTTTAATAATCTCATGATCGGTCTCGCGCATGCCCTGCGTGGCCAGCAATCCAACGTTACGAATCGTGTTATCGACACCCTTCGTTACAATACCATCACCACTTCGAAATTGCTGATTATTCTTATACATCGCATACCCCATTATACCCGCGTCAACTGCGGCGGAAATTTTCGCTGCGCATGACGGCTTGGCACCATCACAGATAATGCCCGATGTGATTGCCACCGCATTGACAATCGTGTGCGCGATAGTGTCATAATCACCGCCATGCAAATAGGCAATACCTGCTCCCGCTCCGCAGCCGGCGCTGACCGCGCCACAATAGGCAGACAATCGGCCAATTCCATTTTTCTGATGAATCGTCACCAAATCAGAAAGTGCAACCGCTCGAAACAGTTTATCACGGGAGACGTGCAGTTCTTTGGCGTATTCAATCACCGGGAGTGACGCGGTAATGCCTTGATTGCCGCTGCCTGTCACAATTACAACGGGTTTCTCACAGCCACTCATCCGCGCGTCCGAGCCCGCTGCTGCAGCCGCACGAGCTCTCGTTCGAATATCTGTTCCATAAGAGGCAAGCAGTACTTTGCCAATACTCGCTCCCCAGTCACCGCTTAGACCTTCTTCGGAAATGGCTGTATTATAATCAATCTGCCGTCCGATAACAAACTCAATATCCTCCAACCGAACACTGTCACAAAACGAAACGATGTCACGGACATTCATTCGGCTGCGATCAAGTAACCCATCTTCTGATCCGGCATCTGAATCAGTCTGGTAGACTGGCTTGCCATTGCGAGTCATTAGAACAATATGCGTATGATAGCCTTCGATTACAACGCGCGCTTCATTTTCTTTTCCCTGAAGCACCACATCAATATAGAATACGGCATCGTTCTCCGCACCTTCTACTTGAAACAGATGTGTCTGCAAATAATGCGTAATTCGCGTTTGATCCGAAGCAGTCACATCACCGATTACCTCTAATTGACGACTGGCGTCGCCCGCGACGATACCGGCTGCCGCTGCGGCCGCAATGCCTTTGAGTCCACCGGTATTAGGGACAACGACACTTTTCACATTCTTAATGACGTTACCGCTTGCCTTTATTTGACAGCGCTCGGGTAAGGTGCCCAATAGTTCACGCGCTTTAGCCGCCGCATAAGCGATGGCAATCGGTTCCGTGCACCCCGTTGCCGCTATCAACTCTTCCTTCAAAATTGCTAGATAGTTTTGATAGACTTCGTCCGCTGGCTTCATAAATCC
The DNA here is from genome assembly GCA_047718535.1 of Sporolactobacillus sp. Lineage (GTDB taxonomy): Bacteria > Bacillota > Bacilli > Bacillales > Sporolactobacillaceae > Sporolactobacillus. Next base: position 40,905 of record JBDNRH010000001.1, on the reverse strand, counting down.
TCTCCCTTTCCGTTGATCGATGATATAAACTATATCATGCTGAAAATGAGAATACTAGACGGCCCGTGACCCACACAATTGCCCACTCCTTAAATTCGTTGTTTTCTCATTTTAAGTCTTGACAAAGGAATAAGACGGTGTTTAAATGGGACGTAATCCATTATACGTTGAGATTTTTTAAAATCTGTATGCTTTTCAAATGTATAGTACAAAAGGGATGGACAACTCATGAATCAATGGTGGACGGCTCAAGTCTTTTATTACGGTTTCTATGACTTTAGATAGCGTTCGTATCCAGCTTTGGATGCGAGCGCAAGATTGCGTCTGCGTCTAGAGCTGGAAAAACCGTAGTAGGCTAACCAGCTAGATGTGAGAAATCAAATCTAATTGGTTGCCGCCATCTTTTTATGACTTATTTAACAAACAAAAGTACAGGGCAGCCGATTAGAGGGTAAACTATCTAATTGGCTGTCTTTTTTATTTTTGTCACAAAGGGAGAGAGAATTAAAATGAAGGTTGCTCAGAAGCGTCGATTAAGTATTGTTCTTTATTTGAATTATGTGGTTCATGGCATGGGCCTTATTATTCTTGCACAAAATATGAGGGAGTTAAGCGCAGCGTGGGCAACACCGCTGGCGACTGTCTCCTATGTCATGTCTGGAATCGGCATCGGTCGGTTGATCGCCTACTATGCGATTGGCAGCCTCTCCGATCGATATGGCCGCAAAGTGTTTATTACTTTTGGAATGATTAGCTATTTTCTTTTTCTTGTCGGCATCCTGTTTACAAGCGATTTCCGCATCGCCTACCTATTCGCTATCTTAGCTGGTATTGCCAATTCTGCACTGGATTCAGGTACTTATCCTACTTTTTTAGAAATGGCCGATGATAACGGATCCGCAAATATTTTGATTAAAGCCGCGATGTCGCTCGGTGAATTCGTTCTGCCATTATTCATTGGTATGAACGATGATCTTGGCGGCTGGTATGGCTATAGCTTCCTGCTTGCTGCCGCGCTTTTATTAATCAACTTGGCATTGATTAGCCGTACCCCTTTTCCCGAGCGGATAAAATCGATTTCTTCGGCAGCGAGGAAGGCGGTCCCCGCTCTGAAAATGGACTATTCGAAAATTGGTCTTGTTATCATTCTATCAATTTATGGCTACACCTCAATGGCCCTGATGATTTGGTATACACAATGGATTACCTTGTACGGTACGGATGTTCTGCATATGCCAACGCTGCAGGCCCATTTCCTGCTCTCACTGTATAGTGTCGGATCGATTACCGGCGTATTATTACTCTTTGTTCTGCTCAAGAAGCAGTGGGTTCAAGACAAATCGCTGATTGTCTGGATGAACGGGCTCTCACTATTAATCCTGGCGGCTATTTGCTATATCGGCAATCCGCTCGTTGTCAGCATCGGCTCCTTCCTATTCGGCCTTACAGCAGCAAGCGGCGTGATGCAAATTGGCCTGAACTTGTTTCTTTCCTTATTTCCGGAAATTAAAGGGCGCGTGACCGGCATCTTCTTTTCGTTCGGAAGTATCGCATCGTTCTCCGTCCCAATCATCAGTGGTCAGCTTTCCAAACTAAGCACAGCAAACGCGCTGCGCAGTGATTTATTGATCGCCTTCCTCTCTTTCGTTCTTTGGATCATTGGCAAACAGCTGCTTGATGCACGTGATCTTTCTTATCAAAAGGAACGGCGGCAAATCAACCATATTGACCATCAGATCTTGAAGCAGCTGCAAAAGCGATTTAAATTGGTTGAAGCCATTGGCCGAAAAAAAAGTCAGACCGATGCGGCGATTTTCGATCCCGCCCGAGAAGCCGAAATCACGGCGAAGATTGATCAACAGATAACGGATCAAGCCAATAGAAATTATTATCATGAAATTTTTCGAGCTATTTTAACCCATTCCAAACAGCGCCAGTCAGAAATAAATGAAGGAGGCACTCGTCCATGATCTATTTTACAGCGGGGGAATCTCACGGGCCCGAATTAACAGGGATTATCGAAGGCTTTCCTGCTGGACTCCCTTTGTCCGTCGACCATATTAATGGTAAATTAAATGCCCGGCAGCAAGGTTACGGACGCGGTTATCGGCAGAAAATTGAACATGATCACGTGCAGCTGACGTCCGGTGTCCGGCATGGGCGGACACTTGGTTCACCAATCACGCTCAAAATTGCCAATATCGACCACAAGCATTGGAACGAGATTATGGATCCGGTCCAACCGCCCGCTCCGGAGACGAACCTGCGCGACGTCAAATTCCCGCGCCCCGGTCACGCCGACCTTGTTGGCGGGATGAAATACGGGCATCGCGATTTGCGCAATGTTCTTGAACGCTCGTCCGCCCGTGAAACGGCGATGCGCGTCGCTATCGGTGCGATCTGCATGCAGCTTCTGAACGTGCTCGGCATCCAGATTGCCGGCTATGTCCGGCAGATCGGCTCGATTACCTGTGACGCAGACCAGCTGCTCATGCCCGAGGCGATCGAGCAGGCTATCAGCCAAAATGATCTGCGGATTGTCAGCCAAGGACAGGTCGAAACGATTCATGCGTATATTGATCAGACGAAAAAAGCGGGTGACACGCTTGGCGGCACAATCCGTGTCGTCGCGGCAAATGTTCCGGCCGGACTAGGCAGCTATACAAGCTGGAATGAGAAATTAGACGCGAAAATAGCCGCTGCTGTCATCGGTGTCAACGCGATTAAAGGCGTGACGTTCGGTGATGGATCCTCTCTCGCAGGCAAACCCGGCAGTGAAGTGATGGACCCGATCTATTGGGAAGCGGGCCAGGGCTGGTACCGCAGCAGCAATCACCTCGGCGGCTTTGAGGGCGGGATGACCAATGGGATGCCGCTTGTGATCAATGCCGTCATGAAACCAATTCCTACATTATATAAGCCGCTTCACAGCGTGTCGATCGATACGAAGGAGGCGCATAAAGCAAGCGTTGAACGATCAGACGTAACCGCTATCGTACCCGCCTCGCTGATTATTGAATCCGTGGTCGCCATTGAACTGACGAAGAGTATTCTCGACACTTTTGATTGCGCGTCGATGGCGCGTCTGACTCAGCAATATCGTGCGTATTGTGAGGAAATCCGGACTTACTAAGGGAGCTATTAACCGTTGCTTATTCATACATTAGGACCTGAAGCAACAGACAGCTATCAGGCTGCTGCCTATTATATAGAAGAAACTGCATGTGATGGACAGATATGCCTCCATGCATGTTTCGACGAAATTATTAACCATCTGGACAATTATCGGGGCGACTATCTGATCATTCCAGCTGCCTTCAAGTCAAACCAAGCACATTGCGACTGGGCTGATTTTCACTACACATACCTTGACAGATTAACGCTAGTCACGTGCTTCCGGCATCCACTCGATCCGTTAATCTTGATTCAACGTCAAAATCCCGTTTCCTCTGCTGCCTACACGCATCCATCGACAGCCGCACTTTTAGAGCGGTATTTATTGGAAACTGGGGAACGGTTAGCTATCTGCTACACTGACAGTAAATACTTGGCCTATGCCCGCTATATCGACACAAAAGCGCGCTATGTATTGACGAATCAACGCAATAGCCACTTAAGTCCACAAGAGAAAGTCGTGCGGCGCTACACACCCGATATGGTTTGGTGTCTTTATAAAATACAAAACGAAAACAGGTGACCCCATGAGGGAACTTTCCACCAATTGTCAGCATGGTCTTTTTGGGTCACTTCATGTCCCTGGAGACAAGAGCATTTCTCATCGCAGTATTATTTTCGGTGCCATCAGCCATGGTGACACACGCATTGATCATTTTCTCGCCTCGGAAGACTGTCTGAGAACCCTTCGCGCTTTTCAGAATTTGGGCGTTTCAATCGACTACACAGATGATCAAGTCGTCGTGCATGGCAAAGGATTGACCGGATTAACGCCGCCCGATCAGCCTTTGAATATGGGCAATTCGGGAACGACAACGCGATTGATGATCGGTTTGCTCAGCGGTCAGCCATTTGCGACCCAGCTTTTCGGTGATGACTCGCTCAGCCGTCGGCCAATGGCACGCGTCATCGATCCGCTTAGTCAGATAGGAGCCCGCTTCACGAGTACGAATGACCGATTGCCACTCACTGTCTTCGGCAATCGCGTGCTTAAGCCGCTCCACTACTCATTGCCCGTCGCCAGCGCCCAAGTCAAGAGTGCGCTTATTCTAGCCGCTCTGCAAACGGAAGGCTGGTCAACGATTATTGAAAAGCAGGCCACACGTGATCACACGGAAATTATGCTGCAGGCCTTTGGCGGTGAATTAGACAAGCAAGGACTGACGCTGCGTGTGAAGGGCCATCCGGCATTATTCGGGCAAACAATTTCTGTGCCCGGAGACATGTCTTCCGCCGCATTTTTCATCGCTGCCGCAGCGCTCTTGCCCAGCAGTCAGCTGACTTTGAAAAATATTGGTCTGAACCCGACCCGCACCGGATTTCTCCGCGTGCTCCAACGAATGGGAGCTCAGATTATTGCTCACCAGCATGCAACAATTGGTGAACCTGCCGGCGATCTACTCGTTCATTATGCACCCCTTCACGCGGTGCGGCTGACGCACATCGATATTCCCGATTGCATCGACGAGCTGCCTTTACTCGCTTTACTTGCCACCCAAGCGCAAGGAACGACAACAATTACAGGCGCCGAAGAATTGCGCGTCAAAGAAACGGATCGGATCGCCGTCGTGGCCGAAGAGCTCCGCAAACTGGGGGCGATGATTGAGGAACTTCCCGATGGTCTTGTGATCCAAGGTCCGACCGTACTCACAGCGCCGGCGCATCATCGCGTTGATTCACACGGTGATCATCGAATAGGCATGATGCTAGCCATCGCCGCCCTATTAGTCAAAGGGAGCCTGCATCTTGATCAGGAGTCCGCTGTGCGAATTTCATATCCTGAATTTTTTACTGATCTCGATCATCTTCTTGCTGAAGGAAGGCGTTGTGATGTCCAAAACAATCGTCGTTGATGGGCTAGGTCTGATAGGTGGATCGATCGCGCACGCGCAACAAATGAACTGCAGCGACATGGGCTCTCTGTAGTGTGAGGTGATTAGATATGGCAAGTATTATATTAGTTGGATTTATGGGAAGTGGAAAAACAACAATCGGCAAGCAACTGGCTCATTATTTGCAAATGCCTCATCTTGATTTGGATGCGTGGATCGAGAGCGAGATTGGGCAATCGATCGCTTCTATTTTCGCTGATCAAGGCGAGTCTTTCTTTCGCGATCTTGAGTCGCAGGCACTGAGTGCTGCCATTCATCGGGAAGGTATTCTTTCCACCGGAGGCGGCACACCCGCTCGTCTTGCAAATCGCAAATTGCTGACCGCATCCAGTTGCCCGGTGATCTTTCTGCATACCTCACCCGACGTCATCCGCGCGCGGCTCAATGACGATGGCTCACGTCCCTTGCTGCAAGATTTAAATCAGGAAAAATTCAACCAACTTTTCCACGAACGTGACGGGTATTATAGGAGTTGCGCAGATCTAACGATCCTAACGGATAATAAAACACCAGACGAAATTATGCTAGAAATTCTCGAGCAGCATACCTACTTGAAAAAACAGTTTGGGTTATTATAAATGCGCTTGGCTCGCTATATTTTCTCAATCTATTGCAAAAACAGTCTTCTATCACAAAAGGGATAGAAGACTGTTTTGACTTTTTCAAGTAAACGCCGCTTGCGTCAGTCCGAGGACATCAGACGTTCGAGTTTGAATTTCGTGACCCAGCTTATCATTGCCGGAAAGCTTGCGCCCATAGGAAGGAATCATTCGGTTAATTTTTGGGGCCCATTCCGCTCTATTCTGCGGAAAACAGCGATTCAGCACATCCAGCATCACATGAACCGCAGTCGACGCGCCGGGTGAAGCCCCGAGCAGAGCGGCAATCGAGCCGTCAGCTGCTGTCACAACTTCGGTTCCGAACTGCAATGTACCCCGGCCGTTTGCTTCTGTATCCTTGATCACCTGAACACGCTGTCCAGCAACGACCATTTGCCAATCCTCAGTCTGCGCATGGGGAATAAATTCCCGCAACGCATCCATTCGTTTCTCGTTCGAGAGTAGGACTTGCTGGATTAAGTACTTCGTCAGCGCCATTTCTTTCGCACCTGCCGCCAGCATCGTCACAATATTATCCAAGCGAATCGAGCGAAACAAATCGAGATAGGACCCGTTTTTCAGAAATTTGGGCGAGAAACCAGCGTAAGGCCCGAACAACAGCGATTTGCGCCCATCAATATAGCGCGTATCCAGATGGGGCACCGACATCGGCGGTGCGCCAATCTTCGCTTTACCATAGACCTTCGCATGATGACGCGCAATGACTTGTTCATTCTTGCAGACCATGAACAGTCCACTGACTGGAAAGCCGCCAATATGCGCTGCTTCCGGTATTCCGGTTTTCTGCAGCAGAGGAAGACTGCCACCCCCAGCACCGATAAATATGAACTTTGCCGTCTGTTCCTGAATTGCGCTCGTTTTCAGATTCTGAACGGTGACCTGCCATCGTCCACTTGCCAAGCGTCTAATCTGCCGCACCTTATGCTGATAGTGAATGCCGACCCCTACTTGCTGCAAATGCGCGATCAACTGACGCGTCAATGCGCCGAAATTCACGTCCGTACCCGAGAGATTGCGTGTCGCCGCAACCGGTTCACTCAGTGTCCGACCTTCCATGATCAGCGGCATCCAATCCTGAAGTTTCTTAGCATCCTCCGTATACTCCATACCATGAAAAAGGGCACTCTGTGATAACGCCTCATACCGTTTTCTTAGGAACGTTTTATTCTCGGCACCCTCAACGAAGCTCATATGCGGAATTGGCCGGATGAATGACTGCGGATCCGTAATCAACCCACTTTCCACAAGAAAAGACCAGAATTGGCGTGACAGTTGAAATTGCTCATTAATTTGGAGCGCCTTGCTGCAATCAATCGTGCCATCTGCATTGGCCTTTGTATAGTTCAGCTCACAAAGTGCCGAATGCCCTGTACCCGCATTATTCCACTCGTTCGAACTCTCCTCACCTGCGCCATCAAGCTGTTCATACATCTGGATCGACCAAGTTGGCGCGAGTTCCTTCAATAGTGACCCTAAGGTGGCACTCATAATTCCAGCGCCAATTAAGATAACGTCTGAATCTGCCTGCAAACTGCTCATGATAAGATACCCTTCCTTATCGCTATAGTGGCCAATAAAATGGTAGCCCTTTCATAACCTTTGTTAAAAAATAAACCTTCCACTAACCCTATCCTGCCGTCTTGCCTTTTGACTAGTATAAACTATTTTGTGCAGATAAAAAAGTTTCAATGCTCAGCGCGCGAATGAAAGGTCTGAGCGTCTTCATTCAAAAAATTTATATCAGAACAGAAAAGGATTGTGACGTATTTCTTCTGCAATCGTTGATACTCGTCCATGGCCGGGACAGAGACAAGTCTGCTCCGGAAGTGTTAATAACTTATCATGAACGCTGTTCAAGAGCTGCTCGTTATCTGCTCCAAATCCATCTGAACGGCCAATGCTTCCATTAAATAGCGAGTCCCCCGAAAAAAGCACTTGATCGTCTTTAAAATAATACGAAACACCCCCAGGAGAGTGTCCCGGTGTCTCCAGTACGAAAAAAGAGAACGGACCAATGATCAGGTTTTGTTCACCGCGCAATAACTGTTCCGCGGGATGTACGTGAATTGGCCCAGTCGCTGGAAAGAACTCTGAACCGTTCATCTGTGCATCATGCAGCCAATAGGATTCATTACGATGCAGATAGGCAGGAATTTTCCAACGTTCACGCACTTCATCTAAGGCGCCTATGTGATCAAAATGGGCGTGTGTTAATAGCACAGCTAACGGATCAAGGGTGTGTTCTGCAATAATTGATTCCAATTTTTCAACTTCATCACCTGGATCAATAATTAACGCTTTTTTTGTTAACTCATCTTCCAGAATATAGCAATTGGCATAAAGAGATCCTACAGAGCACTGCGTCCACTTCATAAGCTCACTTCCTTTCATGAATTTCTGTTGGCATATCTTGTTCTATAAAAGATTAACGACACTATAGCTACTTCAATATCGTTTTAATTTTCACCGAATTATATATTTTGGAGCAGGTACTGCGCTAGAATTATCAAATGGGAGCTATACTCTTTCCCATATTATATAGCTTACTCTCTCAATTAAACACTGTTAGGAAAACTTGGCGAAGCCAAGTCCGCAGGCGACGGCTGAGCTTTAGTTTTTCTTATACTTAGTCCCGCTGAAATCTATATGCTTTCTTAACGCTTGAAAAAGGTTCCAGGAAAGTGATCAGCACTTTCCTGGAACCTTTAAAATTTTGATAGATATGGCTTAATTTCTCAGCGGCTCACATATAATTAATCAATTGCATGAGAATAGGAACTACAATAATAAACAGAACCGAAGTGGTAGTAACTGTATTTGTCGCGAATTCAACATCCGCTTCAGCATCCTTGGCAAGAATTGGAGTAACAGTTGGCGTTGGTGTCGCTGACTGAACAATCAGTGTCTGCCGCAAAACCGCAGGCATTGGTACAGGCAGAACAACGAGTGCAAGTACAAGAGGTGACACGACAAATCGACCAAGAATAACCCCTATAGTATCTTTATCGAAATGAATACTTTTCAAGCCTGCCTTGTACAATGTAATACCAATAAAGATAAGCGATAAAGGTGTGACTAATCCCCCTATATAGCTTAACGTTGAATTGGCAAAGCTTGGTACGGGTAGCCCAATAAAGATAAAAATAATCGCAACAATAAACCCAAGAATAGGCGGCGGCAGCAATTTAGAAATGATCACCTTTGCTGACGTCTTATGCGTCTTCACGTTCTTACCCATGCCGTCCTTTGCTATCATATAGGCTCCAAAAGTCCATAAAGATAACGTATTAACAATATAATAAACAAGCAGATAGGGTAGACTTTTCATTCCAAAAAGCGCAATATTTATCGGCAAACCAATAAAAAGTGTATTTGCATTGGCAAAAGATGTTCTGAAAATCCCCACTCTTCCCTGCTTGGTTCGCAGCATTTTCGAACACAAGAAGGCAATGACATACGTGATGGCAATAGCAATTAATGGCCAAATGAGATCACTGGATAAATTGATGAGCTTCTGTCTCGTAAAAAATTTAATGACATTAATAAACACAGAAGCTGGCAGTGCTACTCTTGTGACAAGCCAAGAAATACTGCTTCCAAAATCTCTCTCAAATATTCCTTTAGATGAGATGAAATAGCCTAAAGCCATGATAATGAGAATCGTAATGACACTCTCAATTGAATTCCAAAAAACCATTGTTTTTCCTCCTGATCCCTCGATCTGAATTGTCTAAAATCGCATCATTCTAATACGAATCACTTTAAACACACCTTATTATTTATTTAAACCTATCAGACTAATCAATATGACCCGTTCAAGCCTATGAGTCATTGAGCACTAAATTATTTCAACGAATCATAGACAACTTTAGAAACGAGTTCAACAATTCCACCATCAAATATTCCAGGAATAATTCTGTCCACCACAGGCTTTTGGACCATCGCTGCAATTTGCTTTGCGACGATAATCTTCAGTTCATCGGTTAAATCAGTAGCCTTGGCCATTAACAAACCCTTAAACAGACCCGGAAAAACCAAAATATTATTTATCTGGTTAGGATAATTAGAGCCCCCAGTAGCGACAATTTTCGCTCCGCCTGCATACGCATCCTCCGGCAGGATTTCCGGACGAGGGTTCGCCAATGCAAAAATAATTGCATCTTCAGCCATCCGTTCCACCATTTCTTTTGTCAAGCTATTGGCGACAGATAGACCGATAAAAACATCTTGATTAGCAATAATTTCACTAAGGCTGCCGCTTTTCTTTTCCGAATTAGTTACTTGAGCAATCTCCTGCTGCGCGTCGTTAAGCTGCTGATCTCCGGCAATCAAAGCCCCATTGACGTCAACCAATATCAGTGAACGAATGCCTGCTTTCCGAAGTAATTTTGCAGTCGCTATCCCAGACGCACCTGCCCCATTAATCACTACCTTCAAAGAATCAAACGATTTACCAACAACTTTAGAAGCATTATATAGTGCCGCTAATACAGCGATCGCCGTGCCATGCTGATCATCGTGATATACCGGTATATTTAATTCTTTTTTTAACTGTTCTTCTATAATGAAACAATCTGGTGCTTTGATGTCCTCTAAATGAATGCCACCGAAACTTCCCGCCAGATTCTTAATTGACTCAACAATATTCTGTGCTCCCACTTGATTAATACAGAGAGGAATCGCATTGACGCCTGCGAGTTCTTTATAAATTAATGACTTCCCTTCGACGACTGGAAGACCTGCTTTCGGCCCGATATTTCCGAGTCCTAGAACTGCCGAGCCATCGGTAATAACAGCCAGCATCTTCCCTTTCATCGTATAGATATCCGCTTCTTCTTCGTGCGCTGAGATTTGCTTGCAGACGTCAGCTACCCCCGGTGTATAAGCCATTCCCAAGTCTTTTTTATCCTTTATATGAAACTCTGACTGAATACTGAGCAGACCTGTTCTTCGTTTATGAAGCGCCAATACTTCTTCTTTTGTTACCGCCATCTCGACTCCCCCTTCATCAATAGATAGCTATTTGACTGAACGGTATCCTCTTCTTCTTTAAAAGAATCAACCCGATGATTAATCTCTTCCTGTAATTCTTCTACACGATGGCGCCGGCTCCGACCACAAATAACAGCTGGCCTTTCGCAGAGAAGACATTTTCTTTTCGGCAAGCTCAGATCATCTCGACTGACTTTCGTCAAGTCCTTTTCAAATACATCAATATCAAAGAGTCTGCCAAGTGTATGCGTCTCTTCCAATGCGATCATGGCTTTTTTTGTATCGATCGCAGAAAGACTAGTCACAAAGAGAGCTTCATATCCAGAGAAACGAACAGTTTCCTTGCAAAGCCGAGCATTTATTTTATTTTCAATGGCCTTTACACCTGCGTGATAAATTACTTCGGCTTGAGGTGTTAATTTGTCTGCACCTGGATAATTAACCGTAAAGGACACAACAGTGCCCGCATTTTGGTCATTTAGTCGGGCAATCTGCTGAGCCCGCACTTCACGCCCTTCAAGAATTTCATGGATATGCTGATTAACTGTCATGTTAATCAGTCCTCCTTGACCTTCCGAATTACGTCAATAATAGAACCGTCACGATATTCAACCACACCGACAATCTGATCGTCATACTCAATCGCATCAGGTTCACCGGTAATTGTGGTAGCCATCTCATACAATTCTTCAATTGAAAATACAGGGATCGTGCCAAAATCTTTTAATTTCTGAGCTAATGCTTTGTTTTTAGGATTAACTGCCACTCCGCGTTCCGTGACCAATACGTCAACCGATTCACCCGGCGTGATTACTGTGTTGACACGTTTAACAACCGTAGGAATACGTCCCCGAACAAGCGGAGAAACGATCATCGTCAGCTTCGCTCCGGCTGCCGTATCACAGTGTCCACCTGATGCTCCTCTCAGCACACCATCTGAACCTGTGATGACGTTAACATTAAACTCTTGATCAATTTCCAACGCACTAAGGATGACAATATCGAGCTTATTGGCAATACAGCCACTATTATGCGGATTTGCATAAAGGGACGCATCAATTTCCACATGTCCTTCATTTTCACCTATTGATTTAACAGCCTTCAAATCGAATCCCTGAACATCAAATAATTTCTTAACAAGCCCTTTTTCATAGAGTTCGACAAACTGACCTGTAATGCCACCCAATCCAAAACTGGCTGTGATTTCGTCTTCTTTCATTTTATTTTCCAAGAAACGCGTAACTGCTAACGCAGAACCACCACTGCCCGTTTGTATTGAGAAGCCTTGTTTCAGATAGCCCGATGCTTCAATCACGGCAGCTGCATACCGAGCAATCAATAATTCCTTCGGATCTTTTGTAAATCGGGTTGCCCCTGAAACAATTCCCTTCGGATCACCAATTGCGTCAACTTCCACCACATAGTCAACATCTACCTGAGAGATACTGGCTGGCACATTCGGATAAGGAACTAGCGTATCAGTGATCAACACCACTTTATTGGCATACTTTGAGTCAATAATTCCATAACCCAATGAACCACATGCTGATTTACCATGAATGCCATTCGCATTTCCATAGTCATCTGAACAAGGAACACCTAAGAAAGCCACATCAATTTGGCTGTCACCGGATTCAATGGCCCGAGCACGTCCACCATGCGAACGGATGATAACTGGCTTTTTCAGCAACCCATGCGATATGGCATTACCAAGGTCACCTCGCATACCACTCGTCTCGATGCCCGTTACAATGCCTTCTTTAATATAGTCAATTAAAAAAGCATGTGTATTAGTTAATGAACTGGAGAAAATCGTTAAATCCTTAATTCCGAGTTCTTTTATTTGCTCCATTACCATTTTGATGACATAGTCACCCTCACGGAAATGGTGATGAAAAGAAATAGTCATTCCATCTTTAAGACCTGTTCGAATAATCGCTTCACGAATAGACTTTAATTTCTTATTTGTGCTGGGAAAAGTCACTCTTTTTTCCCTTGACGTATTCTTTCCGCTAGGTTGCACACCGTACTCGCCTTGAAAAGCAATAGTATGTCTGGACGCCAATATGTCGTCCGGTATTTCTCGACCAATTTCATTCATTACCATCGTCCATACTCCTCCTTTATGTTATATACGAATACCCGATGCTTCCGCCAACATCATGACACGCTGTGCACGCTCAATAATCGGTTTATCCACCATTTTCCCGTTGAGAGATACAACACCCGATCCTTTTCTTTTCGCATCTTCGGCCGCTTCAATCACACGTTCGGCATGGTTAATTTCTTCCACAGTCGGTGCATAAATTTCATGCAATAAATTGATCTGACGTGGATTCACAAGTGATTTTCCATCAAAGCCAAGCTGCTTAATCAGTCGAGCTTCCTGCTTAAATCCTTCTTCATTATTAACATCTGAATATACCGTATCGAAAGCAGAGATTTTCGCAGCACGCGCTGCCAACAGTACAAGGCTTCTTGCTGTAGCCAACTCGACCCCTTCAGGTGACCGAGTCGTCTTCATATCGGTTACAAAGTCTTCCGCACCAATGGCTATACCCATCAGTCGCTTTGAAGCTGTGGCGATTTGATAGGCATTCAATACACCAAGTGCGGATTCAATAGCCGCCATCATTTTCGTTGTTCCGACCTCAAGGCCAATTTCCCTTTCAATCGCAGCGATTGCTTCTTCAACATCAGTGACATCTTTTGCTGTCTCTGTCTTCGGCAATCGAATGACATTCGGGCGCGCCCGAACTATGGCTCGTAAATCTTCCATACCAAATTCTGAATCCAAGGCATTAATTCGAACTACAGTTTCCGTCTTCCCGAAATCCATAGTCGTTAACGCGTGATACACAAGCCGCCGTGCACTATCCTTTTCAGCCAATGACACGGAATCTTCCAGATCAAACATGATTGAATCCGCGCCGTAAATCGTTGCATCTTTTATCATTGAAGGCTTACTGCCGGGAACATACATCATTGATCGTCTTAAACGTTCCATATCAATATTCCCCCCAGTCAAATTTCTTTGCATCTGCCGCACGATACACTGCCGTTTCCACACGTGCTTCAATGACGCAATCCAATGCACCCTTATCAGTCACCTCAAGGCTGACACCTTGAACACTAAGACGATTTAATGTTGTTTTTATGACTTTCATGATTTGCGCACCAAACTGTTTCTCAACGCTGCTGTTAAGATTGATAGTGACCGTATTTTGTGCTGCTGGTTCTATTGATACCATGACATCGCTTGATTCCAGTGAACCCGCTACGGCCGCATGCACAATATTCATTCTCATTGCCTCCTCTTCATCTTCCACTGACACAAATAATTAAATGTGGTTGGCGGGACGAGTGATCTGACTGTTTCCATCTCATTGTTCTTCAAAAGTTCGCGGACATGTGACGCTGATATTGCCATCCCATTTTCCGCTTTTCTCGGAATTTCTCTTACACCAACTCCGAAATCCGGAAGAATCTGATGCATAAAATGATTATAGATTGCTGTTTTCCTAGAAAATGGCTCCTCGCCTACATAGCGACGGCTTATCTTCAACGGCGGCGCAATATGCTTGGCAAAAATTTTCAAATCCAGCTGTGCATGTGCCTTAATGACAGTCTCTTTATCTTTAATGAAATAGGAGGGAAATGTCGCGCTAGAAATGATATAGTCGCCCGAACAATGAAGACAGACATTGTTTAAAGAGGCAATACCACGCCGAACCATCTCCATTCTTTCCGCAGTCCGAAAAAGGGAACGATTTTCTTGGACAATAAATAAATGAACAATGGCATTCTCGCTTGCAGCTTTTTGAATAAGGTATTGATGACCCTTTGTAAATGGATTGCAATTCATGACCATTCCTGCAATGGATTGGCCATGCAGAGAATTTTGTGCTAATTTTTTTTCAAAATTGGCCATACCGTTCGTTTTATTCTCCAGCAAAACCACATCTTCTGTCTCTTCCACCAGGTGATATCCTAGACTTTCAAATAAATGACGGTTGCTTGGTTTTGTATAAATAAACAGATGGTTCTGATTCGTCCGCATCGCTTCATTCGTTAATCTCGTCACAAGTTCGTTTGTCAGCCCGTAATGTCTAAATTCCGGCGCTACTGCAAAACACTTTAGAACATTTCTATCAAGTGAACCGGTTGCAATTAATTGATTATCGTTGTATATGCCTACCGTAAACTGTACACTCGAAGAAAATTCAAGATTTTGCTTCTTTAGAAAATCAACCACTTCACATCTTCTCAGCGTATTCTCTGTCGGATCAAAAGTTTGAACGTAACAATGAGTTGTTATCAAATCAGGTCACCTCCCTTAACGATTTAATGATTAACATATGTTTTTAAAACAACACATATGTTAAACTTGAATTTCTAAAAGATCAATATAAAAGAGCATAATTATCAATATCATGTCTAAATTGCATGAATTTTGTCGAATATTCTTCATTGAGTTTAATCATTTGTTGATATAACATACATTTGTTAGATTATTAATTTCCCTTCTCCCTTTATCGGTTTGTCACTAATTTATAAAGAAAGAAGTTCTAATCATGGTCACTCAATTAACTATTGCTCAAATAATTAATCAATCGGTCCTTAAGGCACTGCTTTATGAAATAAGCTGTTTCCCGTCCCCCGGCCTCGTTTCACCCGTCTCAAACGGTGCGCATACGGACATGAATTATTACACCTTTATCGATAGCACAGTGGCTATTTGCCCTTATTTTGAAAAAATGATCGAGACCGGCTTGGACAGAACTATAGCAGACCACACCCTTCTTGAGCGCATCCGTCCGACAGGCCTATTAATGGAGCACAATATGTTTTCCGCAACGCACAACATCAACACACATAAAGGCATGATCTTTCTGATGGGAATCGTTGCAACTGCAGCCGCGAGAACGTATACTTTAAGTAATGACTTTGACTCGATACAAGGCACGATTATGGCGATGACAGCCGGCCTCACAGCAAAAGAACTGGTTGATCATCCGAACAAAAAAGACCTTACTTATGGCGAAAAAATATATAATCAATACGGCATAACAGGCATTCGTGGAGAAGTAGAAAAGGGGATACCAAGTGTTTTTAAATATGGCTTACCTTACTACGTCAAGCACGACTATTTGCCGCAAAATGGCAGGCTGGTTGGCACACTGCTCCATATCATGGCCCATTGCGAGGATTCCACTCTTCTGCATCGCGGAACGATCAAGACACTTAAATCCGTACAAAAGGATGCAGCAGAGGCGATATACATGGGTTCTGTTGAAACAAAAGCGGGCATGGATAAGATAAAGAAAATGGATCAAAAGTATAGCGTGCGTAAGATCAGTCCGGGCGGCAGCGCTGACTTGCTTTCGGTTGTCGTTTTCCTAGAGGATGTTCAAAGGAAACTCTTTCAATCTCAATAAAGATAGACGATGAGGAGAACCATACGCATGATAAGCGAGCAGAATGAGGAATATAGAGATAAGTTGGCAGAAATTTCTATTTTATATTATAAAAACAACTTGACTCAAACTGAAATCGCGGAAAAATTTAATACTACACGTTTTAAAATCTCAAAAATGCTTCAAGAAGCTATTGAGTTGAAAATAGTTGAAATTACAATTAATCATACTGATCGGCGGATCCCGTCGTTAGAAAAAAAGATTAAATCATTATTTAACTTGAAGCAGATTATCGTCCTCAGAACGGTTCATGCGGATACATCAGATGCTGAACAAATCGTCGCTAAATCAGCTGCTGGCTTTGTAGAATCCTTACTGACTCAAGGCAGCGTTGTAGGGCTGACGTGGGGTGCCACACTTTACCAGACCATCCAGCATATTAATCCGCCGCATCGTGTACCGATAACGATTGTCCAACCTTTCGGAACTGCGGGGAAAAGGGACGTCACTATTGATACGCCGGATCTGATCAGGCGTCTTGCTGAGAAATATGACAGCAGGTATCTCTTTTTGTATGCCCCTCTCTATATAATGAGTAATCAAATCCGAGAAAATCTTAGACTGGAGCCCGTCATCAATGAAACTATGATCACCTTAGAAAATATTGATGTACTGCTTACTGGCATCGGAACGCCAGACTCCATCTTTTCAACCTTTCTATGGAAAAATTATTTATCACAGGATGAATCGTTGAACAATATCGCGGTTGGTGCTCTTTATGGCCGCTTATTTGATCAGAATGGGCGAATTTTATCCACAGATGTTAATGATAAAGTCTTCGGTCTGGACGTTTCGGCCATTAAGAAAATCAAAGACAGAGTAGCTGTTGTTACAAATCGTTTTAAAGCTCATGCAGTTATTGGTGCGTTAAGAGGTGAATTGATTAACACATTAATCACTGATGAATTAACGGCTGTAAAAATTATTAATCTCGTTGATCAACTCGATAACCGATCCTATTAATCCTTGGAGGGGTTTAGGTTTGAATGAACTCGGAGGCATTCTGAATTGAAAAGTATTGCTGTCTATTGTGGCGCCAGCATGGGAACGGATAAACGCTATGAAGAAAGTGCGATTCAGCTCGGCAAGTGGATCGCGCGAAATGCGTATAGGCTCGTCTACGGTGGCGGAAAAGTGGGATTGATGGGTGTTCTGGCCCAAACGGTGATTAGCAAGCGCGGTTATGTCACCGGAATTATTCCCAAGCTGCTCGCTGATCGGGGCGTTGCCTATGAAGGGCTGAGTGAGCTAATTATTGTTGCCGACATGTCTGAACGGAAGCAAAAAATGATAACCTATTCAGACTGCTGCATCGCGCTCCCTGGTGGTCCTGGTACACTCGAGGAAATAACCGAGGCCATTTCATGGGCACGGCTTGGCGAAAATCCCAATCCGTGTATCTTTTTTAATGTTAACCATTACTATGAACCGATTGCACAAGTCTATGATCGGATGGTTGAAGAGGGATTCCTTACAAAGGAAGATCGGGACAAAATCCTGATTACCGATTCTTTGGACGCAATCGACTCGTTCTTAGTTCATTATACGCCGCCAAAAATACGGCAATACGCAACATTAGAAAGGCATAGTGAAGGCAAAGGCTGATCTCCTATTTTAATTTTATGCTTAGTCCTTCTGAAATCTTCAACTTTTCTCAAACACGGAGCGAACAAGCAAACGATAATTCCTACTATTCTTATTGTATTTATGCTATACTGCTGTTAAACAATTGAATAGGGGATGAAAATATGGTTGATTCTATGACCTTGATTGGTTTCTCCTTGGTCGCCTTGGGCATCGTCTGTGCACCCGGCCCGAATATGATGTATCTTGTCTCATGCTCTCTGACGCAAGGAAAAAAAGCAGGGTTTTTCTCACTCCTAGGCGTTGTCACGGGATTCTTCATCTACGTGATCGCCACAATCTTTGGCCTAGATTTCATTTTCAAAACAGTGCCTTTGCTTTATTCAGCAATTAAAATTGCCGGAATCATTTATTTACTATGGATGGCTTGGAATGCCGTTAAGCCAGGCGGAACATCTGTCTTTGAACCCCATGACGTCCCTCACCGCACATTGAAGAAGCTCTACCTCAACGGATTAATGACCAATTTATTAAATCCCAAAATAGCGGTTCTTTATATTTCGTTGCTGCCACAGTTTGAACATCCACAAAATGGACCGCTTGCTCTACAGATTGGCATCCTTGGCGTGACGCAAATTATCATCAGCTTCTCTGTAAACTTGCTGATCGTGTTATTTGCCGGACAAGTATCGCAATTATTACGAGAGAAACCAATTTGGCAAAAGGTTCAGAAATATTTCATGGCCTCTATTCTCGGCCTGTTGGCTTTAAATCTCGCGTTTGTTAAAAATAAATAAACTTGCAATTATTCGTTGCAAAAAACCTCCACCCCTAAAGCAATGGGAGTGAAGGTTTTTTTGTTTTAACCAATGTGATAATTCGTTCACTTGTCAAATTTATGCAACTTGCATCCTTTTTGACACATCCTATTTTATTTTAAATTCTTTAATCAATTGATGTAATCCTTCTGCGAGCTGTGAAAGATTGATCGCGCTGCTCGCAATTTCCTCCATAGCCGCAGATTGTTCTTCCGTGCCCGCAGATGCACTTTGTGCTTCTTGATTCGCAACAGCAGTGCCCGTCGTAATATGCATTATTGCTTTATCTACTTTATCAGAATTCGTTGTAACGACTGTCAGCGATTCTGCGACTTGCTGAATATCACTGGCGACATTATTGACTGCCCGTTTAATTGCATCAAAGGATTCTTGTGTGATACGTACAGAATCAAGACCTTTGCCTACTTGCAATTGACCATTTTTTATACCCTTCATCACTGTTTTGGCATCTTCTTGCAAATTAATGATGACGGCAGTAATTTTCTGTGTCGACTCTGCCGATTGATTAGCAAGCTTTTGAATTTCCTCAGCTACTACTGAAAATCCTCGTCCATTTTCGCCAGCTCTAGCTGCCTCAATAGCAGCATTTAATGAAAGTAAATGTGTCTGTGCCGACAATTCCGTAATCAGATTATTCATTTCATTAATGTCAGCAACCTTGCTTATAAATTCTTCCATTGTATTTAACGTTTGATTTTGCTGACTATCGATAATTTGCATCTGATCCACGGTCTCTTCCAATGTCTTTTGACCGACCACGACCTTTTTCATTGCATCGTCAGACTCTTCCTTTACTTGCTTGGCCCGTTGATCCATGTCTTCCACTTGTTGATGAATTTCATTGGAAGACAGTGATGTCTGCTTCGCATTGCCGTTCATTTTCTCTGCACTTACAGCCATATTTTGAATAGATTCCGCAATTTGATCGATCGTTGCCTTACTTTCTTCCGTTGATGCAGTCAGTTGTTCCGAAGAAGCGGCTACCATCGCAGCCTTTTCATTCGTTTGATTGAGAACCTCACGAAGCTCCGTGATCATTGTATTGAACCCCTCACCTAAATGCTGAAACTCAAGGAAACTTCTGACGACAGCTTTCTCGGTGAGATCCTTTGCTTTTACTCGTGTTGCTATTCTAAGCAGTTCGTTGACTGGATTAAGAATGGCACGAATGATAAGCACAGCTAGAGCAATTCCTATTAGCATGGCGATGGCGCCTATCCAAATCGTTGCCTGCAGAATATCCCGCAAATCAGCAGAAATTTCTTCCTGATAGATTGAACCTGTTAGTACCCATCCTGTTAATGGCAGACGCGTAAAATAGACTTCTCGCAAGTGACCATTGAAGTTTGTCTCGTAGCTTCCGTTATTTTTCCCTGACGTATGCGTTAAATAGTCCGAACTAGTTATTTTTTCACCTGTTTTCACTACTTTACTGACCATCGCTCGATTATCTTTCGAAAAAAGACTAAAGTATCCTAATCGTCCAATTTTCAAATGACCAATCATTTTCTCTATTTGCGACAGGCGTATCGCCATGACAACAACAGCCTGCCCATCTGAAGTAGTTCTTGATATGGCTACGACACGATTTCCCGTTGATAACGCTGTATAAGGTTCAGTGATCACAAGATGGCCGGGATGAGCAATGGCTTGCTTATACCAGTCACCTATCCGTACATCATAACCCTTTGTCATTTTCTTGCCATTTCCGCCTACATAATATCCTTTTGTGTCGGCAACAAGCACATCATCTGCTAGTGGGTCTGATCGATATTGACTACTGAGCAGCATTCTCGCGGTGCTTTTGTGCAAATTACGCTCATTAATTGCCTGACTTATATAATTAAGTCGACCAGTCTCATGAGACAGCGTTTGCGTAATAGTGTCTTTCAAGATAGCGGTATTATTCAGAGCATTGCTCTTTATCTTGCCATAAATAGCGTCTTTTGCCGATTCATAAGAAAAAACACTGATTAAACTTGAAAGACCTACAACGAGTAGAACAATAACAACAATTAGTACTGTTCTCAATCTTAAATGACGCGCGCGCTTCTTGCCCAGCATTCCATCAACTCTCTCCATGTTGTTTTGCTATCATAATCGTATTCACTATATCGGCAAAGCCTCATGAAATGTTAATATGAACAAAAATATGCGCTCGTTGCCGCTTCTATGGCTATGTACTTGAGATGACACATATAACTATAGTCACAACAAGCGCTGAATTGACGCTCGGTTGAGTTCCATCGAAGCTTCTCTCATGTGCGTAGAAATGCACCAGTCATCCAGCCGGCAAGGATGGCGATAATGGCCAATACATAAGAGCCGCAGCTGTAAAGCAGAACCGTCTTCCTATGCTTTCTCCGAAGTAATTCAATAGTTTCCAAATTAAATGTTGAAAAGGTTGTATAAGCACCTAGAAACCCCGTACCAAGCAGCAAGGACAAGGGTGTGGCCACATTCAGTCCCGCCAAAAAACCGAGAATAAGTGAGCCAGACATATTGACGACGAACGTGGCCATCGGAAAAGTGAACGTCCATTTTCTTTTAATTCTGTTGGAGACAAACACCCGGCTGCTCACGCCGAACGCAGCTCCAACTGCTACCGCCAAATAATTAATTAACATGCGCGGTTCGCCTCTTTCTTGTTAATAATTGTTTGCTAACCTGAAGGCCAAGCGTACACGCTGCCAATCCGCCCAAACCACTGAAAAGCAAATAGCCAGCTGCTGCCACATAATGGCCAGCATGCAATAATTGGAAAGTTTCCAAGGCAAAAGTAGAGAATGTCGTAAATGAACCAATAAATCCCGTACCTATAGCCGACACAAACCGGGCCGATAAAAACGGTACCCATATAAGAAATTGCGTAGTAAAGGCAAGTAAGAAACAGCCAAGTAAGTTCACAAGCAATGTGGCAAGTGGGAACGCCTGAATATGAAATACTGTTTCTAGTGAGTAACGTGAAACAGCACCCAGAATGCCAAAAATGATTAAATAGAAATAATACACAAATAGTCCTCCAAAAAATTTATTTATTCATCATTAGATGAACAGGTGTTGTAAATACAGCGCCTTCCTCGACAACTTCTTTCAATCCGACCAACACGTCATTCAAGTGCTCTGAAGACACAATGCATTCCACGACAATCGGCGTCTTTTCACTCATAGAAAATATTTTCTGTTGATGGATCACTCGATCTTTTCCGTAACCAACAATCCATATTTAGAAAAATTTGGTGAAGCCAACTCCCTTAGATGAAGGCTGAGCCTCATCCTTTTCTCACGCAAAATAAAAAACGTCTACCTTGAAGCAGGCCTTCCAAAGGGCGCTTAAGGTAGACGTTATCAGCTGCATGATACAACATTTAATGGCCAACGTCATGACCTATTCAAATAGACAAATTAATAATAGCACAGTTAAAATAAATAGCAACCATTGGTAAACAGCCGTTCATACACATTTTGCCAAAAATCTCTCGCGGAATAAAAGTCCCAGCGCGGCTGCTATTCTGTTAGAAAAACTTGTCGAAGCCAAGTCCGCAGGCGACGGCTGAGCTTTAGCTTTTCTTATACTTAGTCCCGATGAAATCTATATACTTTCTTAACGTACAAAAAAATCCGTCCTTTATTTCACTTGATTAACCTTTTTATGCGTGAGAAAGAAGCTCGGAATTAAGAGTAAAGCGAGGCCAAGCACAGAAATGAAGAATCCTGCATGATAACCATTTAAATCATTTGCAGCTATTGGATGAGCCCCCTGCGCACGGCTGGCAACTGCTGTCGCAATAATTGCTGAACCGAAGCTCGACCCAAGATTTTCGATGATATTAATACCAACTCCCGCTTCTGGAAGTTCTTTGTCCGCCAGTTCCGTATATGCATCACTCGTCAACGGAAGATTAATGCCGCCAACGCTCGTACCTCGAATAAACAACAAAATTGATATCCAAACCATACTTGTTTTAGCGGTGATTAAGACAAGTGGAATGGAACCGACAAGTGACAGAATAATGCTTACGATCACAACGTATTTTGCACCGATTTGATCAATCATTCTCCCGATTAATGGTCGCGTCACAAGCATACCAACTCCTTGAGGAATTAACGCAAGCGCCGCTTCAATGGCTGTAAAATGACGAAAGCTCTGAAAGAATAACGGAAAAATAATCATCGGGCCGATGATCGCGGCATTAGCTAGAAATAAACCGAAACTTGCTGCGGCAAAGCGCTTGTGAGTAAATAGACGCATAGGCAATACCGTTTTGGACTTTCTGATTCGATCATAGACGACATAAATGGCTGCTGCCGAAAGACCAATACCCACCCATAAAACCGTCTCACGATTGGTAAGTGAACCATGACTCGCCGCCTGCGTAATTCCGTAAATCAACGCCGCACTTGCTGCCGACAAGTCAATGATTCCAAAAAAATCGAGCCTGCTCGTTTTATCAAACGGAGTAAACTCTGGGATTGTTTTCATCATAAGGGGTGCGGCAAGTAAAACAACGCCGACATTGATAAAGAAAATACAATGCCATGATGTGGCTTGAATAATAAGTCCGCCAATTACCGGCCCAAGAATCGGTCCAAAAATCATCGGTGTGCTGACGATCGCCATGACTCGGCCCAAATTTTCCTGACCGGCTGTTTTGACCAAAAGGGTAAACATGAGCGGCGTAATAATTCCCGCACTAAAGCCTTGCAATAGGCGGAAGAAAATGAAACTCGATATATTCCAACTCATTCCCGCAAGCAGGGACGTCACGCCAAACGCGATAACAGCATGGATAAAAATTCTTTTTCCGTTAAATTGATTCATGAGCCATCCAGATACGGGAACGGCCATCGCAAGCGCCAAGACGTATCCGGTGATTGACCATTGAACAATTGCCAATGTCGCATTGAAATCTCTAGTAAGCTGGTGGACAGCGATCGTTACCATCGTTGAGTCAAGCATCGGAGCAATGGCTCCAAGGGCAATAGCCCAGGAAGCCGTGAGAATTTCTTTCGGTAATCTCTGTTCCTTGTCTTTAATTTTAGTCATATATGATCCTCTCTGACAAGATAATTTGTTTCCTTGTCAACAAAGATAGCATATACTTGTTTTGATTCCCAGTCAACAAAATCAGAAGGATACAGTCCAATTAAAGTTTGAAACTAATTTTTTTATAGGCAGAGTGGCACAGCAACTGGGCGTTCAATTTTTTATGCGATCCCGTCTCAACTAACGAGACGAATGACCTGTCGTTTGACCCTCTTTTTTATTTTCCAAAACCATTTTCTTGATTTCAACATCCAGATGTGCACGATATTTCTCTATGAAAGCAAGCATACTGTCATATTGTTCCTCGGTGACATGCTCAAATACTATCTTGTCCCGTTCTCTAAATTGCTTATGTAACTCTTCATGAATGACGTTGACTTCTTCTCCACGCTCAGTCAGTCTAAAGTAAATTTCCTTCTTATTACCCGATTTCTGGTAGCTTTCGATCAGATTCTTCTGGATCAGCTTCTTGGTCATTTTACTGATGGCGCCGCGGGTCATATAAAGTCCTTCTGCGAGCTGCGTCACGTTAGGATCTCTATGGTTTCGAATGTACTCGATGCAATGCACTTCAGACGGTTTATGCCCTTTAAGACGAGCCTCCATCTTAGATTGATTCAACCAGACCATTTTGTTGAATAAATCTCTGAACGCCCATAGAACCTGCTCTTCTTTAGTCATGGTTAACCTCCCGTTGCGCCTATTCGATAATCATAGTCGCGTTGAAATCGGATCAAGCACCGTAATATCTGTCCCAAACTTACACATCGCTTCACAGTCGCATGACAAATCAGAAAATAAAATATATGCAATTGCAGATTTCAGCGATTCTTCCTTTAAAAATGAAGGGCGAAGTAATTGTGCCTTTATTTCTTTCTCGCGCTTATCCGGCGCAACGAGAAAAAGTTTACAGCCTTTTCCCGCTGTTAAAGAAAGGTCGTACAAGCGAAGAATTCCTGAATAAATTGACGTGCTCTTTTCCACTTCAAAGGCACTGACAACCTCGTCAGATTCATTAAGCCAAATCACATCGATCAGCGCTACGGTGTCGAACACCTTTTTTTCTATTTTGACTAGCGGTAGAGATGGGAGAGAATACTCCCCTAACTTGTTACCGCCGAATTCCCTCCGATGATCGTTCTGCGCAATCCATACCTTATAGCCAAGTGCTTTCCCAAGCTTTGCTAAATGAAATTGCATTTCACTATGTGTGCTCTCTTCTTCATGATCTTCAAGAATTTGACGATGCCTTTTCTCCATGATTTTTATTTTCTTTTTGTTCTCGATGTCAAGAACACGCTCAGCGGTTTCAGGCAGAATCAATCGTCCCGATCCAATCTCAAATAATAAACCTGCAAAAGCGCCTAAGTCTCTTGAAAGATTGGACTGCTTGCTCAATTCCAGAATATCTTCTCTCATTTCAAGGTAAGCCATCCAAGAGCCCAATCGTAATTTCTTATTGCATAAAGCATTAAACCCGCGAAGAATTGATGTATTAAATGGTGGAAATAGAGTGGGGTGGAGGAAGTAAATAATATTGGCAACTGCCGGACCGAGTCCTTTAATTTTCAACTGATTAAGTGTGACAATCTCATTGAAAACCTGCTTTTCATTTTTTGCGAGCAGGCAAGCCTTTAGAAACCTGCCAAAAGCTAGCTGATTATCAGGGCTCTCGTAAATGTCGGGAATGCGAAGTTTAGGCTTCCAGACAAAAGGATGAGCGGCACCTTCAAAGATTTGCTTTTGTTCCGATATAGCCGTCACAACAGTTTCTAAGCTAGAGCCTTTAAAATCGTTCCCAAAGGTGCGATTTTCAATTTCAGTAACGACTTTTTTCACGCCTTTTTTTATCGTTCGAAAGGCTTTAAGGCGCTCATCATTATTGATAAACCAAGTATGATAGACGGATTCCTTATCTTGGATATAATCCTTAATTATCTTATCGATTTCTCTGCAAACCAATGGTCGACCTCCACAGAAGTTGTATGCCCTTATTATAGCGTAAATACAAATTCCAGCGTGGATTTCCGAATTTAAGCAGCCAATAGATTCGAGCGACCAAATTTCTAAAATAATTTGGATGAAACAAATAAAAAAACGACAGTATGAACTGATTGCCGTGAACGACGCCCATGCGCTGATAACCTCATTCAAGTCCTATAATCACGATGCGGCATTCTACCAACTGTATAGACAAATTTATATAAGACACCAATGTTTATCGAACAGTAGACTATCACCCACGAGTCAATTTTTTAATATTGGGTCGAGATAAGTCCTAATGACATACTCCCGCTGTTTATTATCGAAAATGTCTTTACCTGAATACTTCAAGAAATCATCTGCTTTTATCATGATTACCTGCAGAAATGATATGATTTCGAACGCGATAAGCTTTAATTCAAATTCGTTTTTTCGTCCCTTAAAATGTTGCTCCAAAAGTGGAATAATAAAATAGGGTAAATGTATCTCTCTCTCAATTAATTCATAAACTGCCGTTATTTTTGTAAATGAATAATAGTTCAGCGTTATTTCACTGAGATGCAAAAGCATTTGCAAAAGCTTCTCATCAGGCGATTGATTGCCAGTTGAAATAGTTTTCCAGTCGTTTGCAGAACTTTTTATTAGTTGTGTCACAGCAATATCAATGAGTTCATCTTTGGATTTAAAATAGTAATTTATCATAGCCACGTTTATACCGGCACTTTCAGCTATTTGTCTTGATGTCAGTTGCCCCGATCCGCCTTCTTCCATCAACAAATTAATTGTTTTCTGAATGATTTTTGCTTTAATATCTGCCTTTGTCATATATTCTCCCATGAATACACTTATTTACTTTCTGATTTAATCAATAATCTTCCGATGATTCCACCCATAATGGCACACGCACTTAAGATGATTATAAATAAAACATACCCGTAGCCAAAATTCAACGTCACTATCCCGATTAATGCGCCGGTCGTAATTCCAAACGATTGAGCAGCATACATCAAAGAACGTTCAACTTGTTTCTTTTGCATGATAACCCAGCCAACACCCGTCCCTGCAGTTACGCATAAGACTAGTACCGTTCCAATGGTTACCCAAAGAATATCCGCGTGAGAGTTGTAGATCCAATTATTGTCTCGATACTTCAGCACAACAAACAAAATACCATCAACGACTAATCCAACAAAACAGCCTAATCCACTAAAAATCTGAATTGTTCTTGGATCCTCTTTTTTCAAATAACACAGCTCCAATCCGTTTAAATTAAACACGTATTAAACATGTTTAATTTAGCTCAGACTCTGTTTGCTGTCAATAGATAAATTATTCAAATTTTAGAGCATCCGTATTAACAGAAAATGGGCGTTCGCTCAATAAGCGCCATTTTCAATGGTACTTGATCATTTGCAAACAAATTCAGTTCTTCATAATCTCCCATTTGTTACCCCAGATTCTCATGGCATCAAAGATCGGCCGTAAATCCTCTCCCTTTTCAGTCAAATCGTACTCAACATGCAGGGGAATCTCTGGAAATACGTGTCGCGTAATGATACCTGCCTGTTCCAACTCTCGCAGACGGAGCGATAACGTATGCGGGCTGATACCATCCAAACTTCGTTGTAATTGGTTGAAGCGGCTTTCCCCTTCAAACATGCAGCGCAGGATAAGAAAAGTCCACTTTCCACCAATTGTTTGAATCGTTTTTTCAATAGGACATAGATGATCGGATTCCTGCGTAGCCATCGTTTTTTAACCTCTTTACTTCATCTTATTATAGTAACTTCATTTTAAATCCGTACTACTATTAATATAGTACTTCATTTAATATAGTTAATAAAGATAAATGAGGTGATTACAGATGAAACCCATCGTATTCGGAGGTAATGGTTTTATTGGCAGTCATGTAGCTACGCAGCTTCATCGTTCCGGTCATAAAGTAACAGCAGTCATTCGCCCGACAAGTGATGCCACCTTTTTAGAGAAACAAGGCATCCCCATCATGCGCATTGATTATAGTACCCGCGACATGATCCGCAGGGTAATGATTGATCACGATGTCGTGTATAATTGTACTGCTTCAGCAGGTTTGCAGGTAGCTACAATACAGCCCCACGTGGAACTTGCCTTGACCAAAGAATTAATTCAGACGGCAGCTATGATTGGAATTCGCCATTTTATTCAGTTAAGCTCCATCGTAATCTATGGCTTCGAGAGGGATAGATTGATCAACGAAGTTTATCAGCCCGTGATCCACTACCCGGTGCAGCAAATTCAACAGACACGGGAAGCTATCGTCACGAATATTGCCAAGGAAAGTGGAATGCGGCTCACCATTGTTCGCCCAGCAAGCACTATTGGCGCCAGAGGAGAACGATCGTTTTTTGCCAATCTCTTCAAATTACGTCAAGTGGGTAAGTTCCCAATTGTTGACAAAGGACAAGCAACGACTTCCTTTATCGACACCCGTGATATTGGTCGAGCGATGACCTTTCTGGGCGAAAGAAAAGAGAGCGGCACCTATCTCCTAAAAGGATTTGATGCTTCGTGGTGGCAGTTAAAAACCACCATTGATGCTATTATTGGAAAAAAATCCGATTATATTACACTATCTGATACGCTCAATGATGCGCAGCTACACACATATGGAATGAATCCATATGCTTACCACACCTTTTCCATTAATCGGATCTGGGACGATACAAAAATTAGAGATTTAGGATTCCGTTCCGCCTATTCCCTGCAAGAGGCTGCTGAACAAGAGCTGGATTATTTAATGAAATTAAAGAACTAATGAAATGACACCCATGAATTTTCGTCTTTCTGTTTAAACAAATCTACAAATACGTGTCAGTCATTGTCCGATGCTCCACTCTGTTTTTCGTTTAGCCGTTTATAGCGATTCGTTTGCCAAATGCTTAGAA
The DNA here is from genome assembly GCA_047718535.1 of Sporolactobacillus sp. Taxonomy (GTDB): domain Bacteria; phylum Bacillota; class Bacilli; order Bacillales; family Sporolactobacillaceae; genus Sporolactobacillus. The sequence goes on along the minus strand of JBDNRH010000001.1, from coordinate 12,370 downwards.
CTATACAGTGACCCGCATTCACTCTGACGGGCTAAATTCAAAAGTTAGTCTTCCAATAGCGCGTATTGAAAAAGTGAACGACGTCTTCTCCGTACCCATTCTGATGATTAATCACTTGTAACAGATCCTTATCATGCGTATGAAGGCTACCTGTCTCTAGTAATTCCTCGTACAGCTTCAAATAAGGGATACCACAGCTTTTCGCTCGCTGCATTTCCTTGTCTCTGTTATAGTCTACTCTTCTAAAGTCCACGTCGAATTGGCCCTGTTCATCTACCTCTATAATCGCATACTGCGCCCGGCGATCAGCACGAAATTTGTCCCATTGACAAAAAGGCTGACCGATCGAACCCGGATTGATAATCACTCGATCATCACTGCTATAGCGAAGCAGTTGATGATGGATATGCGCATAAATCGCGATGTCGCAGGGTGTCTTCATAAACAAGCGATCAAAATTTTCCACCGCCTGGTCGGTAGCTAATTGAGCGCCATAATTCTTTTCAGGTAAATTATGTGAGATACCAAATTTTAACCCATTTAGTGTTCGCGTCATATACAGCGGCGCCTGCTTGATAAAATCTATACTGGCATCGCTCAAATGCTCACACTGGTATTGAGCAAGTCTGGCAATGTAAATATCCGTCGGATCGCCCATATCCATGTCGCCGCTTAACGTTTCTAAGAAGCAATCCTCCCAATTGCCCTTCACAAAGACAGACGGGTTTAGCGACTTGAGACGATCAAATAATTCCTCAGAACCCGGTCCGGGCATAATTAAATCACCTAAGAACCAATAATCTGTCACATGTTCTTGAACGGAATCCGCAATTACGGCTTCTAATGCTGTTCGATTACCGTGGACGTCAGCTAACAAGCCTATTCGGTGCTTCATCATCTCTTACCCGCCTTTCACCAGACAATACCTTATTCTCAATATCAGTAAATCCACTATCCAGCACTTGAAGCGCTTAATCCACCCGCACCCTATGAATCCTTAAAAGATGTTAAACATTTAAACGAATGACAGGTGACATAGCCATCCTTCTTTAAATGATATTCATTCTGCTTAATAACTCTTAATTATGTAGCATTTGCCCGTAATCATCTACTTTAACGACTTCATATTTTTCAGAAAAAGCAGCAGCCGTTTTGAATAAATGCTCGACATATATATATTGCCATCGTAAAGATCCAGTTGTGCCGTATTTCTGAGCCACTTGGACGGGCGGACAAAAAATAGAGCCCCCTGTGACAAGACGAAGGCTAATAACATTAAGAAGGTTACTTTCACTCTTTCTCCTTCCCAATCATAGCTACCATTCCTGGTTTTGGGGGTCCGTCAAGGGTGACTGTAGGGATGGCGAAGCCTACAACCCTTGACAGATTCTCCAAACAATCAGATACTTCCTAATTATTGGAAGGGGAAAGACAAAATATGTACAAAACTACCCTAGGCTCTTTACCTCGCACACCATGCTCTACACCAAGTTTTTAAATTAGGAAAAATTGTTTTTATCATCATAAATCTTGAGAGCTAATCTGTTGACATATATTTTAATGAATAATTGACTTGTTGCTCCTATAAATAACGCTGTCATATTGGGGAAAAAATAAAATATAACAAATGACAGCGTATAACAAAAGTAATAAAAAATTTGAAAGAAATATGTTTCTTTTATAGATACAAGCTTACTATTTAAACATTCTATTTTTATAACATTTAATGGCTTGATTGATTGAAATAGAATTATTATTACAACAGCTAAAAGAATATATATATTCCCACTAAATCCAAGTGAAATACCAATTGCGGCGCAATATAAGAGTAATAAGCGATCAATTTTCTTGAGTGCCTCCATTAAAGGTTTTCCTTCAAATTCATTACTCATATTAAAGAACAGATTAACTTCTTTGATAATATTGTAATTGTTTGCAGACAAGATTTTTCTTATTTTTGATTGCAACTGAATTGATATTAGAAATAAAAGAAGATACATGATGGGTAGAACTAATACACTTTTCAGGTAGAGTGCATGTGAAAAAGTTACAAATGAAATAAATCCAAATCCTAAACATGCTGCATCTAAATATAAATATTTTTTTATTTCTGTATATTTTTTATTAAAAGATAGAAGCCCATAAAAAATGAAAATAAAGAATAATACTCCTAAAATAAGAAAAAAAAGAACAAATCGAAAGATAGATACATTTGTTGAATTATATGGAATTGTACAAATGAGTGCCAATAAGATCACATAGTAACTCATGTTAAGCTTTGTTAGTATTCTCATTTATGACTTGTCTCCCTTCATTATTTTCTCTTCTTAGTTTTCAATATTTAACATCTTCAGCTCCCAATCATAATAGCTTTCTTGTTCCCATACAATTCTTGCTTTAACTCAATAATACACTTCCTGTATCAAGAATTATAAATCTCGCTAATAATCGCAACAGCATAGTTTTTCCTGATCCATTTATTCCTCCGACTGCGTAGATGTTCCCTGAACTAAAAGTGTGCATCATCTAGTTGACGATTTGTATCCGCAAGCTGACAAAATCGTCTTGGCCATGGACAATCTGAACACGCATTGTATGGGCTCGTTGTATAAGAAATATCCACCATCCGAAGCCAAACGACCATCTGCTAAAGCAGGTGGGTTCAGACATAAATGTCTGCGACTTAAAGTCGCCACTCAAGACTGAAGTCTTCTGAAAGTCCTTGTGCTCATAGCACACTGAATTCTGACTGAACTCAGTCGTCAATCTTGAAAATGTCGTCCCTGATTTTATTGGACTGGTTCGCAATATAAGTTCGGATGATTTCTTCCGTCCCGTTGCCAACCGTTGCACAGAAATACCCTCTCGACCAGAGGTGCTGACCCCAATACCTTTTTTTCAGTTCCGGAAACTCATCCTGCAGCAGTCTGGATGAGCGTCCTTTCAGATACTGCATGATTTTACTCGGTGCAAGGCTCGGTGGACATGAGATCAGCAGATGGATATGTTCTTTACCCACGCTGCCCTGAAGTATGGTAACTCCTCGAGCTTCGCATCCCTGTCGGATTAGTTCACGTAATCGAACTGCGATCTGCCCCCGCAGCACCTGATACCGATACTTGGTCACCCAGATCACATGATACTTGATATCAAAGACTGCGTGACCACTTTTCTGATAACCGTCTATACTTTTCACCTCTCTCAAAAGTATGGACACGAAAGGATAAGGCTAAAAGCGGATACCGTCTAAAGACGGTGGGTTTAGACCCCGCTGTTGGAAGCTAAATTTTTGTAATCTGGATTTTTTCTACTAATTGAATATAAATCTGTCAGAATTTCACACGGATGATTTTCGTTAGTCATTGCATTGATTATGGGTATAGATGAATGCTCTGACAGCTCACTTACTACTGAAAAATCATTATGTCGAACAATAACTGCATCAGCCCAATTTTCAATATATTTGATTACGTCTTCTAATTTTTCTTCTTTATCCAGCGTTTCTGGAGGAAATAATTGACAAGACCCATGTAAATTCATAATACCTTTTTCAAAAGTAATTCTTGTTCTAATACTAGTTTCTGGGAAAAACAGAATGAACGTTTTCTCCTCTAATGAATAAGAAGGATCAGCATTTTTTAGACGATCAGCGATTTTAAAAATTTCATCAATTTGTTCGGAAGTTAAATCGATTATTCTTAGTAGGTTCATTAATGCAATCCTCTCATTTTAGCTTCGTATGATCCGTCTACTATACAACACAAAAATTTCTTCAGGTATATTTATATCACTGACTCCCGCCAAAAAACCTCATTTACTTGTGATACGGTTCTTTCCTGATGATTTTGAAGGCGCGATAGATTTGCTCAATCAATATCAGGCGCATGAGCTGATGAGGGAATGTGAATTTGGAAAAGGAGAGCTGAAAATCGGCGCGGCGCAGGACGGCATCACTTAGACCATTGGAACCACCGATGATAAAGGCGATATGGCTTTGGCCGTAGGTGGCCAGCGTTTCAATTTTCCCCGCGAGCTGTTCGGAAGTCAGCTGTTTGCCGGGAATTGACAAGGCAATCGTGTAGGTACTGTCGGTGATCTTCTTCAGCAAGCGTTCGCCTTCAGCATTCTTTAGCTGGTCAATCTCCGCCTCGGATAATGTTTCCGGTGCTTTCTCGTCAGGCACTTCAATAATTGAAATCGTTGCATATGGACGAAGACGTTTGCAATACTCCTCTATTCCTTGTATAAAGTATTTCTCTTTCAGTTTACCAACCGTTAATAAAGTAATATTCACAGCTTATCCCTTCTTATCCAGCGGCTTATCCACAGAACTTATACACATATCCACAGGGTGACCCTATATTCTGTACGGATACAGACGTTTGCTACTATATATTGGTTCCTTTATTCCAGTATTTTGACCTATCTGTGGATAAGTTTATTTTCTGCCTCTTACAACTATCTAGCAATTCTCCATTTTTCGATAGTTGACTCTTTAAACCCATTTACGATTTACTCGAATTTGCTTATAATCCGCGCAAAATACTCCATTCAATATATTGGCATTGGAAAAATATTAACAATTTCGTCTTCATTTTAACATAATTCGATGGATTTTCTCTGCACTTATTCACAAATTATCACCAGAAGTGGACAACTTGTGGATAAACACAGCTTGTTATGCACAAATTTATGTAAAATCGCTATCTCGCTCCTTTGCAACGCTCGTAAAGCGTTGGTAAAACATATAGCGGTCTAATTGCCGTTTTTATCAGCTGTATTAAAATTTCCCATCCAAAAATGCCGCAAAGCTAAGCGCTTTGCGGCGTATTACTTGCCTTTACTTCTCCGATCAAATGCTCAAATCACGAGAATGTCTTACTGCCAAGTGTCAAATTGGCGGTATGCAAATTGCCGGTTCGATAATACTCAATTTTAACCTTCTGTCCGGGTTGAAGGGTGGTATACATATAGGTAGAAAACGAAATATAGCTGCTGATTTTCCGTCCATTGATACTTGTGATCACATCGCCCGCCTGAAGACCCGTACGCGCTGCTGGACTTCCTGCCTCTACGTCGGTCACAACAAGCCCTGTACTGACGCTGCTCGGTAATTGCAGCTGCTTGACCTCATTGGCAGGAACCATGGTCAGATCGACGATGCTGACCCCGAGCAGCGGCCGAACAATTTTTCCGTTCTTTTCAAGCTTGGCAATCACCGGTTTTGCTACGTTAATCGGAATGGCAAAACCAATACCTTCGACCTCATCACTGTCCGAACCCGAGCCAGTCGAAGCAATTTTCGATGAATTAATGCCGATGACCTGTCCGTCAATATTACACAAAGCACCGCCGCTATTGCCAGGGTTGATGGCCGCATCTGTCTGCAGTACCTGTGCTTCAATCGACGCATCATTGGTCTGTACCGGAATCGTTCGGTTCGTCGAACTGATAATCCCTTCAGTTACAGAACCGGAGAAACCAAGCGGATTGCCGATCGCTATCGCCGGTTCACCGCGTTTTAAGATTGCCGAATTGCCAAATTCCGCAATCGTCTTCACGTCAGCGGATGGAATCCGCAGCACAGCTAAATCGTATAATGAGTCCTTGCCAAGGACGGTCGCTTCCAGCTTCGTGCTGTCGTTCAAACGAACCTCAACCTTTTCCGCACCGGCAACGACATGATTATTCGTGACCACGTACGCATATTGACCCGTTCGCTTATAAATAATTCCGGAACCAATTCCTGATTCCGTATATTTATTATCAAAGAAATTGGCTTTCTGCAAATTAATAACTGCCACCACAGCCGGTGAGACCTTAGCCACCGCCTGAGTAACTGAAGAAGTCACTCTCACATTGACCGAACGATTGACCGTACCCGCGCTGCCAAAATTATTGACCGTCTGTGAGCCAGTAGTCACAGAATAAGGCAAGATACCAAGGCTGGATAAAATAGGCGCGAAAATCAGGAAACAGACCATACCCACAATGGCTCCAAGAAAACCAGCAAAAAACCAGCCTCCGCGCCCCGACCGTCTGCCGCTCCTGCTCGGTGAGTCAGGTTCTTGCGTATGATCGGACTGATTATCGTCGTAAAAACCCATCAATGATTCCTCCTTTAAATTTATCGCTGTCGATTGGGCAAAAACAACAGCTTATTTTTGAGCTGACCGTTTATTTTGCCATTTATCAGACATTTCCTAACGCTACCATATAAGTAGGCATTTATGCGACAGACTGAATTTCCTTTTATCCTTAATTTACCACGGTGCAAGCCTATTTTAAAAACTATGGGACTAATTCGATAACCGTTGTATTATTTCATAAATTATGTAGGGACTGTCCGTTTAAATGGCCGCCAAGCATGTCGCATGGTCTGGATCTGTATCCAGAAGTGCTAGATCATGTCCCAATCGCAGCCCCATTGTTTCCAGCCGCTGGCCAACGCTTAGATGGGCTAGCTCTTTCATATTATTATCACGACTCAAGTGAGCCAGATAAATTCGCTGTGTATGGCCGCCAATTACTTCCGTAAGTGCCCGGGCCGACTCTTCATTGGAAATATGACCCGTATCACCAAGAATACGTTGCTTAACGCTCCACGGATAAGGGCCCATCATCAGCATCTCAGTATCATGGTTGGCCTCCATAATATAGGCATCTGCGTCCGATATCATACCTTTGATGTGCTCCGAGACATAACCTAGATCGGTCAATAAGGCAACCTTCTTATCCCCTTCATGAATCATAAAAAACATTGGATCCGCAGCATCGTGTGAAACAGAAAACGATTCGATTGACAAGGGACCGAAATCTTTAATGGTGTTTGCTTGGAAATTAAATTTCTGCTCATTCGGTATCTCGCCTATTAAACCGGGCATGGCCTCCCACGTCTTAGCATTAGCGAAAACAGGGGTATGAAAACGGCGAGCAAATACACCCAGCCCCTTGACATGATCACTATGCTCATGAGTCACGAGTATTCCTGTAATATCCTCCGGCAAGCGATCGATTTGTGCCAATAAGTCAATCATTTTCTTTCCGCTCAGTCCACAATCAACGAGCAGATGCTGCTGCCCACTTTCAATATAAAGTGAATTGCCCGTACTGCCGCTTGCTAAAACACTGATTTGCATCCCCATTTTTCTCTCTCCCAAACAATGACTTCAATCCAACTGCTGAATATTTCCAGACATTGCATTGACGAAATAATCTTCTGTATGATGATTGACACGAACAACAATATGCCATGCGGGCATAAAAATAAGCGGCTCCTGTCCAGCATTGCCCACAAGATTCACATAGACCAATTCAACGAGCTTGACGGTTGGCCGATTAAATTCCATAACGCTGGTGTTTTCTGCGAGATTGGTCACCGCCCGTTCGCTGCTAATTATCTCTGCATGATTCACTTGTCGGAATCGGAAATAACTTTGCTGATAGCTGACTACATTGCCGTCTTTAATCAGAAATTGAAGCATTGGATTGCTGCTCATGCGACTGATAAAAACAGGTCGTCCATCATAGAGCTGGACAAAATCAATGGTTCCAGCCTTATTGTCCGTCTGCCAATACGTATAGTTCTGACCTTGATACACGAGGCTTAGCAAATTTTTCTGCAGATCGGCGCTTGTAAGGGCGGACCCGATGGATGTTTTTTTCAGAGTGCTGTCAAGCCGCAGACCATTATTATCCAAGCGAATTTTTTGAAGCGCAGGCCGTGCACTGCTGGTCATCAAGTCAATAAAATTTTTCTGATTCTGAAAATTGATTCGTGTACCCCTGAGAAAGGTAATATTTGTTGGTGGCGTCGCCGATACTTGAGTCTCCATGCGGAAATTATTGCGAATACCCGAATCTGAACCACTGATCGTCTGCACCTCTTCATTTTGCTGACGGGCATAGAGTTCAAAGACAAGAAAGGCATCAAGCAGCAAGAAGCAGATGATAAATATTGATTTTGTTTTGCTCCAATTCACGACGATCGCCTCTCCTTACTGAACGATCCTTTTTGATTAATAGTATCTGATGCTGCATACCAGTGATTATCTAACATATAAAACCAGTCTGGTGTTGCAGCAATGGAATAGTCACTGCTGCTTTTCGGAGACTCAAGCTGATAACCGATCGTCAAATCTTGAATACGGTGGATCGGAACGCCGGCCAATTTTAATTGCTGGAGAATAAGCTTGCCAGAGTCCAATGTGACACTTCCCGGCTGATCAATGGGGTTCAAATCGAGCAACGTCCGGTTAAAATTGCTTAGCTGCCCATTCTTCCATGTTAATTGGATTTGCGTTAGAAACGGATTCGGATAATAATCCGTATTGAAAGCCATATAATTGCCAATTCGCATGCGAAACACAACAGTCTCTGTCTTCCGGTTCTTAGATAGATCGACCCCCGCGTAGCGATAATCATCTGTCCACTCTTTAAAATTATTCAGTAGATCATAACTGTGAAAAATCGGATCGGTCAATTGCTGCGTGTCTGAGATACCCGGGTTGACATTCACATATTGCAGCACATCGCCCGTTTGCTCCAGCTGACTCTGTCCATCTGTATAGAGCGCTTTGCCGCGAGTATGGAATACATTTTCTTCAGAATCATTGAACAGAATTGGAAGAAAGGCATCCAATTTTTTAAGATTATAATAGAACATAACGGTCGGCAGCTCTGTCTTTTGATCCGGTAAATAGACGATTTTCCCATCCAAATGCTGACTGATATAAGCCGTGCTGTTTTTTGGCGAAAATGCATGTTTTAAAGCATTCATATTAAGCTGACTGACCGTGGCAAAGAACTGATTCTGCCCATCCTGAGATGAAAAAAGGGCAATCATTCCACCTTTTTCTGCAGAGTAAATTTCAATTCTGTCAATAAGTACATCACTTGGAATCGATGTTGTTCTCTCGCTGAATCGGAAAAATTTCTTCAGCGTATCACGCATCAAAGGTGCGGGAAATATTAATTCATAGGATGGACCATTCGCGCGCGCGGGCACTTGAGAACGATAAGCAACGGGGACAAGATTATTAAACGTGGCTCGCTGCATAAGTGTGTAAGCCTCTTGAATCGGATTCAGCTGACTTTGACCGAATGTTCCGGTCTGCGAATGCTGCAGAAAAAGCATAGGTGAAACAACACTTGAAGCAGAACGCGCACCCGTTTCTGAAATGGCAACGGTCTTCGCCGCTCCGGAAGGGCTTTTATAACTCTCAAAATCCGATCGATAGAAAAGGATATTCCACGTCATGGCGACACTGGACAGAACAAGAACGAGCAATAGTATCGTTTTAAACAGTTCGCGATTCACTGGTGATCTCGCCTCCTTTGGCGAGATCACGGGGCAGAATAAAATGGATTGCTGTGCCTTGATTCCATTCGCTTTCCGCCCATATTTCACCGCCTTGAGCTTCTATCATTTCCTTAGCGATAGCCAGCCCTAATCCGGTTCCGCCAAGTTTCCTCGAGCGCGCGCGATCCACGCGATAGAAACGGTCAAAAACCTTCGGCAAATTTTCTTTTGGAATACCCACACCTTGGTCGCTGATCGTCGTGTGCATACGGTTAGTCTTCAAAGTCACCTGAAACGTAATGATGCCGCCTTCCGGTGAATATTTAATTGCATTTGAAAGGATATTATCAATGACTTGCGTCAGCTTATCACGATCAATCAAAACATAGAAACGTCCTCGTGGAAATTTGCGAGTAAATTGAATGTTTTGACGCTTTGTCATTTCGAAGCGATCAATAATATTCTCGCAGAATTTGATATAATCGGTGCGCTGTACGTTAATTTTAACTTCCTTTGAATCCAGACGTGACAATTGCAATAAATCACTGACCAAGCGAATCATGCGCTCCGTCTCCTGCTGCGTTACGCCAAGAAACTTCTTCGCAAGGGCTGCATCCTCCACTGCGCCATCCTGCAGCGCTTCAAGATAGCTTTTCATTGTCGTCAAGGGGGTGCGCAATTCGTGTGAGACATTTGCTACAAACTCGCGTCGTTCGCTGTCCACCCGTTCCTGATCGGTGACGTCATGGATGACACAAATCAAGCCATTGGCAAGGCCGTTCTCCTTCTTAACGACTGAAAAATTGGCACGCAGCAAGACCATTTCCTGGCTGGTGCTAAAATCGAGCACAATGGAATCTGTCATGTCATAAAGATCGCGAATGCGATAGTCCTTTCGAATTTTCAGCAAATCAAGCACAGAATTTCCTGTTACATCGTGACGATAGACGTCGAGAAGCTCCTCCGCGCGATTGTTCATCAGGATCACATTGCCCTTCCGATCAGTAGCTAGAACACCATCCGTCATAAATGTTAAGACAGATTTTAATTTTCTCCGCTCAGATTCCGTGGTTGACGTCGCCTCTCTCAGCTTATTGGTCATATTGTTAAACGAATTGGCCAGCTGCCCAATTTCATCTTCCTCGATCATATCAACCTTCCGCGAGAAATTGCCTTGTGACACAGCAAGGACTTGGCGCTGCATCTGAACGAGCGGTTTGGTCACCGTCCGCGCAAGAAAGAAGCCGAGGATACCCGTGACAAGCAACGCAAAGATAGTTGCCGTTGCAAGTATCGAATTGACTGTCGTTAATTGACTGTAGACACCTTCCAAACTTTTCTCAACATAGAGTACACCAAATCGTTGTCCGTCCACTTTAATCGGAACAATTGCTATATCCACTCGTTCACCACTTGTGCCGTCCGTCTTCCGGTACTTACTTGTTACATTGGAGTTTAAATTCTGAGTAATTAAATCGACAGTGTTCCGTTTGCCGACAATTCCCGCGCTCTTCTCCCCCGATGCGGCGAGAATCACATTGTTTTCATCGACCACTTCAATTTCTTTGACGCTATTGTCATCAACTTCCGCTATTTGATTGCGCACTTGATCCGTTACCGTCGAATTACTAACATTTGTTTCTCGCGATTCCCGTACAGCTTCACCAATATTTACTGCGATCAGCTTCGTTTGATTGACAAGTGCGGATTCAAAGCTATTCAGCTGCATAGTCTTTAATCGATCAGAAAAGACAACGCCAATTAACTGCATGGCCAGCAGAATAAGCAATGTGTATACAAGTACGATTTTAAATTGAATCGATTTAAAGAAACCGACCTTGGTCATTCTGAAGGCTCCTGTTCAGGCATGGCCAGATAATAACCGACACCCCGGCGTGTAATAATCCAGATTGGGCGGCTCGGATTATCCTCAATCTTTTCACGCAGCCTGCGCACGGTCACATCCACCGTTCGCACATCACCGAAATAATCGTACCCCCATACCGTCTGCAGCAGATTCTCACGGGTCATCACTTGACCAATATGATCTGCCAAGTAGTGAAGCAATTCAAATTCACGGTGCGTTAACTCAATGACCTTGCCGCGTTTACTGACGATATAAGCGTCCAGATTAATGATTAAATCACCGATTTCAATGCTGTTTTCCTTCGTCTTTTCTTCATCACTCGTCTCCTGCCTATGCCTGCGCAGATTTGCTTTCACCCGAGCAATTAATTCACGGTTACTGAAGGGTTTGGTCACATAGTCATCAGCGCCCATCTCCAGTCCCAGAACCTTATCTATTTCCGAATCTTTAGCCGTCAGCATAATAATCGGCATCGTATGCGTTTTGCGAATTTCACGGCAGACCTCCATGCCGTCTTTCACAGGCAGCATGACGTCAAGAAGGACCATATCAGGATTCATTTCCTCTACCTTGTCCAGTGCTTCTCCACCGTCATAGGCACAGGTGACCTCATAACCTTCTTTTTCCAAATTAAATTGCAATATATCAGCGATTGGCTGTTCATCATCGACTACTAAAATGCGATTTCCCATTTTCATGTTCCTCCAATAGAAAGTGTCTGGAACTCAATAGCGTTTTCATACCCGACGATCGTTTATAATCATAGTTTGCTCTTCGATACGTTCAGCAGCATACCTCAAGGTAGTTCCTATGCTAAAAAATCATCAAAACAAACGTGACGAACAATGAGATTGAAATCACATAAATGATTGCTCAATTCTTGTCCGATGAGGATATTCAAATTGCTTTCAATTACCCGTTGGTTGACGTTCCCGCTCAGCAGGCTTCGTTCGGGCTTCACACAGTGAATCCGACCGATTCACTGTTATTTTACCATAAAGATATTTAGCCTGTCACAATCATGAAAAAAACGACGCACACGACACACGCAAACTTTTTCTAATTATTAATATACAGCAAAAAACCCCCAACAATTCAGGGGCTCTTCTTTATAGTCGTATTAAGCGCTGCGACGCTTCAAATCGATAAACATGGCTCGAGGCGGAATCGAACCACCGACACGAGGATTTTCAGTCCTCTGC